>VGTL01000009.1 GCA_016874675.1 Methanobacteriota archaeon
CGTCATTGGTGAACGAGTACGTTAAGTTGGGAGAAAAGTACAAGTGGAAAACTGGCTGAGGAGATGATAGGTTTGATTACCCCGAAAGCGATATGGAATCCTGGCAGGAAGGCAACCTTGCACTATCTTTGAAATGATAGGCTTTCTAGAAATCCTACTATATAAAAGCAATCGATTCCCCTCTTGATATTGTCTATTGCAGCAATCAGTGGTTGCCGACCGCCAATAATCCCCTTGAACCTCCCATGAACGATTTTACGATTTCCATGCTTTCCCGGGATACCCTGGCAAACCGGGTGGCCATTTGGCCCAATGAACCATACGCCAATCGGACATAATCCTTGTCCATGAGGTTCTAGACCGATAGCAATCCCGGTCCGTCTCTCTGGAACTGCCGTTCAATATCGCCGTTTCCACAAATTCTCCGACAATGCCTTTTTAACTTTCGGAACTCGCATTCTTTCGGTGTGTTCGTCCTTGGCAGTTTTTTTGGATCTTTTTAGTAGTGGGCAAGCTTGCCTTCTTTCCCAAGCGGCCTAATGGCCACCCCGGAGATTGACGGGCCAACCGAGTATGGCTCCGGCCGCTCGCTCGCCCGGCTGAACGCCGGGGCGAGCGAGCGACGAATGAGCAGATAGCCCCCAATCAATCCGGGGTGCACGTCTGGAGGTGCCCACGTCCGGGGTCCGGTGCAGGATGTCCCCAGGGCGTTTTTAGGATAGCCGCTTCGTTGATATACTGGATTCATAGAACGAAAGGACCAGGGTCCGGAGGTAGGGCGAACCAATATCGTCGTCGTACCCTTGCTCCCTTGCTGCCTTGCTCCCTTGCTGCCTTCCCTTGCTGCCTCCGCAGGCGACCGAAGGTCGCCGCGGCCGAGAAGACCGCCGCAGCGGTCTTCTACGGTGCTGCCTTGCTCCCTTGCTGCCTTGCTCCCTTGCTGCCTTCCCTTGCTGCCTCCGCAGGCGACCGAAGGTCGCCGCGGCCGAGAAGACCGCCGCAGCGGTCTTCTACGGTGCTGCCTTGCTCCCTTGCTGCCTTGTTGCCTTGTTGCCTTGCTGCCTTATTTGGCCTTGTCCCTCTCCTTCTTCGGCCAATAGACCAGGTTGACGGCCCCCGTGCCAAGGGTCACGGGCTGCCCCACGATGATATTCTCGGCGACGCCCCCGAGATGGTCCTCTTCTCCTATGATGCCCGCGCGCAGAAGGTGGTTCGTGGTGATCTCGAACGCCGCCCTCGCAAGGACCGAGCTCTTGCGCCCGGAGATGCCGTGGCGCCCTATTGCCTTCACGTCCCCGTCCGAGGTCATCATGTCCGCGACGAGCATGATGTGCCTGATGTCGACGAGCAATCCCTGCTCCGACAATGTGCGGTGGGCCTCCCGGATTATCGCGCCCCGGGCGGCCTCGATGCCCAAAACGTCGTTGATTTCGAGGATGTTGTTCGTCATGACCCGGCTGTGGTCGATGTTTTTAATCTGGAGGACGCGGGCCAGATTCGAGCCCTCGGTGTAGACGACGTAGCCCTCCGGTTCTTTCCGCAGGATGGCCCTCTGGATGCCCTCGATGCCCTTGATCTTGAGATTCTTCGTCAGCTCCAAAAGCTGCTGGAGGCGCTTGTAGCTGAGCTCGCCGGACTTGATGACGAACTTGTCCTCCCCGACGCGCTCGACCTCGTTTTTCACCCTGGATTTCTTCGAAAGGGCCTTCTCCATGTCGTCCATCGTGATGTTTTTGGCCCTGAGCTTCTGCTTGTCGGGGTGCACGATTATCTGCATGTTGGTGATGTCCGTCTCGATGTCGGCGATGTCCAGAAGCTTCGTCAGCTCTATTTCGGACACGACCCTCTGGACCTCCTCCACGGAGGCGGCCACCTCCCGGGGGAAGTGGATCTCCATCATCGGCGTGGAGGGGACCCGCCGGGCGTCCACGATCTCTATGAGCCGCGGCAGGCCCAGCGTGACGTTTATCTCGGCGACGCCGGCGTAGTGGAAGGTCCTCATGGTCATCTGGGTGCCGGGCTCGCCTATGGACTGGGCCGCGATGATGCCCGCCGACTCGGTGGGGTCTATGGTGTGGAGCCGGAACCTCTGGACGGTCGCCTCCAGGATCTTTCTGATGGTCTTCTCCTTGAGGTTCATGTCGTGGATCTTGTCGGCCACCTTCCACACTATCTGGTCGGGCAGCCGCTCGTTCATCGCCTCGAGCATTCCGCGCAGCTGCCTCTCGCAGGGCGTTTGCTCGCGGATGACCTTGTCGGCCCCGGGGGCCGCGTACCTTATCCGGTCCTTTTTGTCCTTGCGCTTCGGCGGGGCGCGCTTTTTGGAGGGCATTCTCAGTCACCCCCGAAGTCCTCGTCGCCGCCCTCGTCCTCGGTCTCGAACTCGTCCTGCGTGGAGGTCATGTCGGCCTCGTACTCGCCGTAGCGGAACCCGGCCTTCTCCTCGTCCTCGAGCACCTCGACGCCCAGGACGTCGCGGATGATGTCGTCGACGTCCACGGCCTCGCCGCGCACCGAGCGCGACGGGTCTATCCCGTCCTCGCCGTAGGCGAACTGGATTATCGTCCCGGAGGTGTTGCGCACCGAGCCGTCGTAGGTGACCTTGAGGTCCTCGAGGGCGTTGATGAGCCGCCGCTGCATGTACCCCGAGCGCGACGTCCGCACCGCGGTGTCGACGAGGCCCTCGCGCCCGCCCATGCAGTGGAAGAAGAACTCCGTGGGGCGCAGGCCGCTCTTGTACGACGAGCTCACGAACCCGGAGGCGTCGGCGCCCAGGTCCCGGCGCCTGAAGTGCGGGAGCGTCCGGCCCTCGTAGCCGCGGTGGATGCGCTCGCCGCGGACGGCCTGCTGGCCGATGCAGCCCGCCATCTGGGACAGGTTGAGCATGGAGCCGCGGGCGCCCGATTTCGCCATGATGACCGCCGAGTTCTCGAGCCCGAGGTACTTCCCGGCGAGGTTGCCCGCCTGGTCGCGGGCGCGGCCCAGCACCTTCATGACCTCCACCTCGAGCGTCTCCTCCACCGAGCGCCCGGGCATCTGCTGGAGCAGCCCCTGGTTGAACGCCTCGACGCGGTCCTCGACGTCCTGCCGGGCCTTCTGGAGCACGTCGTCTATCTGGCGGCGCGCCTCCGGCGGGATGTCCTCGTCGGATATCCCGGTGGTGAAGCCCCGAAGCATTATCGTCCCGATGGAGAGCTTGGTGATGTTGTCGATGAACACGCGGCCCTCGTCGGGGCCCCGGTCGCGCACTATCTTGTCGAGGATCTTGCCCTTGAAGGCGCCGATGCCCTTCTCGTCTATGACGCCGCATTTCAGCACGCCGTTCTCGATGACGGTGTAGGCGTCGTAGCCGGTCTCCTCGTCGCATTTTTCGCGCGCGCACACCTCGCAGCCGGCGCACACCGAGGCCTTGTACTCTATCGAGAGGTCCCTGGGTATCACCGTCGAGGCTATCTGCTTGCCGGTCCAGAAAGGCTTCCCGGACTGGTCCTTGCCGGCGGGCCTGGGCAGGTCCCTCTCGGTGCCGATGAACGAGAGCAGGAACAGGGCCTCGTCCCGGTCGAAGCGCTGGTCGCGGTGGGTGAGCATGAACGAGCCGGTGATGTGGTCGTGTATGGCGCCGATGACCGGGCCGCCGAAGCGGGGCGACAGGATGTGCTCCTGCACCCGCATGAGTATCTTCGCCTCGGCCCGCGCCTCCTCGCTCTGGAGGGCGTGGAGGTTCATCTCGTCGCCGTCGAAGTCGGCGTTGTAGGGCGGGCAGACGGAGAGGTTGAGCCTGAAGGTCTTCTGGGGCATCACCTTGACCTCGTGGGCCATGATGGACATGCGGTGCAGGGAGGGCTGCCGGTTGAAGAGCACGATGTCCTGGTCGACCAGGTGGCGCTCCACGATGAAGCCGGTCTCCAGCGTCTCGGAGAGGTTCTGGGCGTTCTTGTCCGTGACCTTTATGCGCCGCCCGTCCGGCCGTATGACGTAGTTCACGCCGGGGTAGTTCTTCGGGCCGCGCAGCACCATGCCCTTGACGACCTCCGTGTTGTAGGGCGTGACGCGTATGGGAATCGTGAGCTCCATCGCCACCTCCATCGGAATGCCCACTTCATTGATGGAGAGCAGCGGGTCCGGCGATATTACAGTTCGCGCCGAGAAGTTCACACGTTTGCCGGAGAGGTTGGAACGGAAGCGCCCTTCCTTTCCCTTGAGACGCTGCGCGAGGGTCTTGAGGGGCCGGCCGGACCGGTGACGGGCCGGCGGTATGCCCGATGTCTGGTTGTCGAAGTAGGTGGTCACGTGGTACTGCAGGAGCTCCCAGAGGTCCTCGACGATGAGCTGGGGCGCCCCGGCGTCGCGGTTCTCCCGCAGGCGCTGGTTTATGCGCAAAACGTCCACGAGCTTGTGGGTGAGGTCGTCCTCGGAGCGGTCGCCCGACTCGAGCGTTATCGAGGGGCGCACGGTGACGGGCGGCACGGGCAGCGCCGTGAGCACCATCCACTCGGGCCGGACGACATCGGGGTTGATGCCCAGGGGCCGAAGGTCCTCTTCCGGGATGCGCTCTAGCCTCTCGCGCACCTCCTTGGGGGTGAGCTTGTGGCCGCCCTCGCGGAACGAGGTGGGCTTGTCCAGGGTGATCTTGACCTGGTCGGCCCCGCAGTGGGGGCAGACGCGCACCTGGGCGGTGTCCCTCTCGTCCTCCCGGAAGACCGGGATGGCCATCTCGTCGTCGCCCTCGCCGGCGGCCGCCTCGGGCGGCGCCTCCGTCACGTCCTCCAGGCCCTCGGCGTCGGGGATCTCGATGGGCTTGTGGAGGAGCCTTCCGCACTGCCGGCAGGTTGACTTTAGTAGCCGCTTCATCTCCTTCACGTAGCCCACGTGGATGACGGGCATCGCGAGATCGATATGGCCGAAGTGGCCGGGGCACTCGTCCACCTTGCGCCCGCAGGTCTTGCAGCGCAGCCCGGGCTCGACCACGCCCAGGCGCGGGTCCATGAGGCCCATCTCGATGGGGAAGCCGTCGTCGTCGTAGGTGTCCGCCGTTATTATCTTCGTGGCCGACATCGCCCGGACCTCGTTGGGCGAGAGGAATGCGAACTTGATCGCCTTTATCCGCTTTCTTATGCCGAATATCATGAGATCACCTCTCGGTCTTCCTCCCCTTCATCCTATTTGAGGTCCTCCAGCTGAAGCCTCATCGCGACCCCGAGCGAGAGCAGCTCGTCCATCAGGAGCTTGAAGGCGTAGCTCGTCTGGATGGGGTGGATGTTGCCCGTGTCGCCGCACACGGGGCACCGCAGGAAGCCGCGGCGGTCCAGCATCGCTATGTGGCCGCACTTGGGGTTGCCGCAGACGTACTGTATGGTGCCGTCGGACTCGTCGAGCAGCTTGTCCTTGATTACCATCGCCGCCCCGTGCCCGATGAGGCAGTCCCGCTCCATCTCGCCGAAGCGCAGCCCGCCCTGCCTGGCCCGCCCCTCCGTGGGCTGCCGGGTCAGTATCTGCACCGGCCCGCGCGAGCGCACGTGCAGCTTGCCCGAGGCCATGTGGTGGAGCTTCTGGTAGTAGATGACGCCGATGAATATCTCGGCCTCTATCATCTTGCCGGTCTTCCCGTCGTACATCCGCTCCTTGCCGTTGTTTTTGAAGCCGTTCCCGATGAGGGCCTCCCGGAGGTCGGGCTCGTTCTCGCCCGAAAATCCCGTGCCGTCTATCACCCGGCCCTCCATGGAGCCCACCTTGCCGCCGATCATCTCGAGCACGTGGGCGACCGTCATGCGCGAGGGGATGGCGTGGGGGTTGATGACGAGGTCGGGCGTCATGCCGTCCCCCGTGAAGGGCATGTCCTCCTGCGGGACGATGAGCCCTATTACGCCCTTCTGCCCGTGGCGGCTTGCGAACTTGTCGCCGAGCTCGGGGATGCGCTCGTCGCGCACGTGCACCTTGACCATCCGGGAGCCGTTCTCGCTCTCGGTCAGGAGGACGTTGTCCACCCAGCCCTGCTCGCCGTGGCGCACGGTTACGGAGGTCTCCCGGCGCTTCTGGGGCGTCAGGAAGTCGGTCTGCTCCTCCAAAAAGCGGGGGGGCGAGGTCTTGCCCACGAGGACGTCGCCGCCCTTGACGTAGACCTCGGGGCTTATGAGGCCGTCCTCGTCGAGCGAGTTGTAGGTGACGTCCACCCTGGCCCCGCGTATGTCGGGGGAGGGTATCTCGAAGTGGTCCTCCTGGCCGCCCGGGTAGCGCCTCTCCTCGGCCCGGTAGGTGCGCAGGAAATGCGAGCGCCCGAGCCCGCGCTCTATCGAGGCGCGGTTGAAGACGAGGGCGTCCTCCATGTTGTAGCCGTAGTAGGAGAGCACCGCCACCACGAAGTTCTGGCCCGCCGGTCGCTTGCGGAAGTTCACGAAGTCCATCGCCTTGGTCTGCACTATCGGGACGTGGGGGTAGTGCAGCATGTGCGAGCGGGTGTCGGGCCGGATGCGGCAGTTGGCGGACGCCAGTCCGAGGCTCTGCTTGGCCATGCCGGCGCCCATGGTGTTTCTGGGCGACGAGTTGTGCTCGGGGTAGGGTATGAGCGAGGTGCAGACGCCCAGTATGACCATCGGGTCTATCTCGAGGTGGGTGTGGTCGGCCGAAAGGTCCTTTTCGGCCACCGCGATGAAGGCGTTCTCCTCCTCCTCGGCGTCCAGCCACTCGATGACCCCCTCGCGCACCAGATTCTCGATGCCGATGCGCCGGGAGCGCAGGTCCTCCATGTGGCGCTTCGAGAGCAGTATCTTCCCGTTTTTGACCACGAGCAGCGGCCGCCTGAGGCGCCCCTCGTCGCAGTTGATGATTATCTCGTTGGTGGTGTCGTCGTGGCGGATGTTTATCTCCGATGACTGGAGGCCCTGGCGGCGCCTCTCGCGTATCTCGTCGCTGAGCTCCCGGGCCTTCTCGTACATGCCCACGAGGTCGCCGTTCACGTACACCCGCGTCTCGGTCACGTGCTGCCCGCCCTTGATCTCCTTGAGGCCCAGATTGTTGAGGAACCACTTGACCTCGTCCTCGTCGTAGCCGCGCGTGACGTCGACTATGAGGGCGCAGTTCTTGACGAGGCCGCAGTTCTGGCCCTCGGGGGTCTCGTTGGGGCAGAGCCTCCCCCACTGGGTCGGGTGGAGGTCGCGCGCCTCGAAGTGGGGCTGCGAGCGCGTGAGCGGCGAGGTGACGCGCCGAAGGTGCGACAGCGTAGCCATGTTGCAGGTGCGGTCCAGGAGCTGCGAGACGCCGACGCGGCCGCCCACCCAGTTGCCGGTGGCCAGGGCGTGGAAGAGCCTCTGGGAGAGTATGTCCGGCCGTATCGCCGACGAGATCTTGAGGTCGCGCCTTCGGCCGAACCCGCGCTCGAGCTGGTACTTGAGGTCCTTGCACAGGTTGGTGAAGGCCACCCGGAACAGGTCCTCCATGAGGTCCCCGGCGAGCTTGAGCCGCTTGTTGGCGTAGTGGTCCTTGTCGTCCTCCTTGCGCTTGTTGAGCGAGAGCTCCAGGACCGAGCGGGCGATGCGCCCCAGGAAGATGGCCTTCTTGAAGCGGTCCTTGCGGGTGTCGCCCAGGTGGGGCAGTAGCGAGCGGTCGATGATGGACTCGACCTTCTTCGTGCGGTACTCCTTGGCCTGCCCGGTGGCGAACTTCTTCTCGAGGTAGATTATCGCGTCGTCGGTCGAGAACACGCCGTCGGGCGGGTAGAGCTTCTTGTCCTGGCACTCCTCGAGGTTCGCGTAGACGATGTTGGACATCGCCGGGTCCGACACTATCGCCCGGTGGATGTCCTCGTCCTTCTCCATCCCCAGCGCCTTCAGGAGGACCACGAGCGGGATCTGGCCCGACGCCGCCGGCACGGACACGATGAGCATGCCGTCGGTCTTCTTCTCGACGACCGTCAGGGCCCGGTAGCCCTCCTTCTGCGAGAACACCTTGGCTATCTCGATTCGGTGGCCGTAGCGCTCGTCGTACTCGACCATCACGCGGTTGGGGGCGAGGTCCTCGAGCGATATGAGCACCCGCTCGGTGCCCGAGATTATGAAGTAGCCGCCCATGTCGAGGGGGTCCTCGCCCATCTCGACGAGCCGGCGGTTGTACTCCGCCCCGGTGAGCTCGCCCTCGGTCTTTATGTTGTCCTGGTGGAGGTTGCACTTGCGCGAGCGGACCATTATCGGGAGGTCGCCGATGTGGACCTTCTCGGGCTCGCGGTCGATGCCGTTCTCCACCACGGTGAACTCGAGGTAGATGGGCGCCTTGTAGGTCAGCGACCTGAGCCTCGCCTCGATGGGCGACAGCTCGTGCGAGGAGCCGTCGGCCTCCTTGACCACCGGGAGCCCCACGCTTATCGTGGGCCGGGCCCGGGGCGAGACCTCCCCCGTGTTGGGGTCGCGGATGCGGCCCATGTGGATCTCGATGTTCTCGTGCCCGCTCTTGTCGAGCTCGAGCTTTATCATGCCCCGGTCGGTGTCGTCCTCGCTGACGCGGACGTTGTCCACGATGCGCTGCATCCGGCTGTTGGGATTGTCCGGCGTCGGGAGGAACGCATTGAACGAATCCGTGTGATGGTTCACGATGCTCCTGTTTCGGAAGAAGAACTCCACAAGCTCCTGCATTTACATGCCCCCTCAATCGACGACGACGCGGTAGGTGAAGTAGAGCCCCGCCGTCTCGCTCTTTCGGAAGATTTTGATTATTCGGCCCCGGCGGATCTCCTCGCCCGCCTTGGCCTCCAGCGACTGGACGCACGGGTCCGTGCGGCGGATCTTGGGAAGGGCGTCCTTGGTGGTCCTGTACCTTGCCAGGACATCCTGCTCCTCCTTCTGGTCCAGCAGGATGTGCGTCGGGACGAGCTGGTGGCTCATCACGCTGAACCTGGTCTCGCTCTCGGGTTGGGCCTTCTCTGCCATCTTCCTCACCTCTCCTTCCCGCTGCCTCCGCCAGTCGCGCCCGATCGCGGCACTGTCGGTTCCTTTGCGGGCCTGAGGGGATTCGAACCCCCGGCCACCTGGTGTCTACGCCCGCGCCCGAAGGCCCGGGCATAAAAGCCAGATGCTCTTTCTAGGGACGCCTCATCCGGCCCCGCGCCGGCGGCGCGGGGTTCTCCCGACAGGTCGTCCTACCTAGCTGAGCTACAGGCCCACCAAGAAACCGGCACGCCGCCGTTGACGCCTCCTTTTCCCTTGAGAACAATCCTGTAAAACGGCCCGGGAACACCCCGGGGTACCCGTACCATATATAAAGCATAGATTAGGCACGTGCATAGAAAATATCCTATTTAAACTTAACTAAAATGGAACATATATTTGGCTTTTATTCTAAGAAGGGATCATTTACTGTCTTTGCCCGTTATATTCACAGGTACCGGACAATATAGTTACATTCCAATTTATCAGAATATATATCTGTAATTAAATGTTAATCGAGCCCCATAATATCGTGAATTTCACCAGAGGGTGAGCCAGCCAATCACCCGACCAGGGGGCCGTCCTTACTCAAGATTGAATACGCCAAAACCCGTTGGGGGCCGGCGATGCCCGGACCTTTCATCGCCTCGGCCGCCTGCACGGCCTTCGGCAAAAGGAGCGAGACGCTCGTCGAGCTTTTGGCCGAATGCTCCCGGAAGGCCCTCGACGGGAGGGAGGCGGACGCCCTCTTCGTCGGCGCCCAGAACCCCGAGGAGCTCGCCGGCACGGGCAACCTGTCCACCGCCCTCTCGGACGCCCTCGCGATGGCGCCCCGCCCTGCCGTGAGGGTGGAGTGCGCCTCCGCTTCGGGCGCGGCGGTGCTGGAGCAGGCCGCCCGCTGCGTCGCCTCCGGGCGGTACCGCACGGTCCTGGTGGCGGCGGGAGAGCGCATGACGCACCTTCCGACCGGGCGCGTGAGCGCGATACTGGCCGAGGTGCTCTCCCCTCTCGAGAGGGCGCTGGGGCTGACCATGGCCTCGCTCGCGGCCCTCTCGACGCGCGCCTACATGCACCGCCACGGGCTCACCCGCGAGGAGCTGGCACTGGTGCCTGTCAAGAGCCACGGGAACGCCCTCCTCAACCCGATAGCCCACTTCCGGAAGGCCATAACCGTGCAGGACGTGCTCGAGAGCCGGCCGGTCTCCGACCCGCTCAGGGTCTACGACTGCTCGGCGGTCTCGGACGGCGCGGCGGCGGTCGTGCTCTCCTCGGAGCGGGGGGAGGTCAGGGTGGCGGGGATCGGGCACGGGACGGACGCCCTGGCGGTCCAGCACCGGGAGGACCTGTGCTCCCTTCGCGCCACCCGGGAGGCGGCGAGGCAGGCCTTCGCGGAGGCCAGTTGCGGGCCTGGGGAGGTCGACGTCGTCGAGGCGCACGACGCGTTCAGCATACTGGAGCTCATCGACCTCGAGGACCTCGGGTTCTTCCCCGCGGGTGGGGCGCGCCGGGCCCTCGTGAAGGGCGAGACACAGCTTGGGGGCGCCCTCCCGGTCAACGTCTCCGGCGGCCTCAAGGCGCGGGGGCACCCGGTCGGGGCAAGCGGCCTGGCGCAGGTCGTCGAGCTCTTCGACCAGCTGACGGGGAACGCCGGCCGCAGGCAAGTGGACGGAGCAGCCGTGGGGCTGGCGCAGAGCATAGGGGGCTTCGGCTCGAACAACCTGGTCACCGTCCTCAGGAGGGTGGGAGCTTGAGCGTCCCCGGCCGACCGGAGACACTGGAGGCGTCCCGCTGCACCGCCTGCGGGAGGCACTCGCTGCCGCCCGGGCCCCGCTGCCCCCATTGCGGCGCCGGGACCCGGCTTGTCGAGGTGGGTCGCGGCGGAAGGGTGCTGAGCTGGACCACGGTCCATGTTACCCCCGAGGGCGTGCCCGCGCCTAGAACGGTGGCGCTGGTCGGCCTCGATTGCGGGGCGGCGGTGCTCTGCCTGGTGGAGGGCGGCCGGGTCCCGGAGATGGCGGGCCGCGTCGAGGTCCGGTTCGCCGACGGCGTTCACCGCATCGGATGAGCTTCGGAAGATGGAAGTGAATTGAACGCGGGGAGGGGGATTCGAACCCCCGGGGTGCAAAGCACCATTGGATTAGCAATCCAACGCCTTGCCTGGCTGGGCCATCCCCGCGCACCTGTTAGAGGTGTAAATCGCATCGGACATATAGAGGTTTGCGGGCCTCGGGAAGGGTCGGCAGGCGAGGGAGGCCGGGCAGGCTGAGCCCGGGCTGACCGACGTTTCTTGCCTAAAATGTCGTTGACGCCCGATGAAATTTGGTGCCCGGATTCCGCCAATATCGATGCAACAAGGCAGACCTGCCTCATCTTCCCGTTAGAGATAACGGGCAGGACCACCATAGTTGATTACGTAGGAGGTGATCCATCCGCAGGTTCCCCTACGGATACCTTGTTACGACTTAACCCTCCTTGCTGAACCTAAGTTCGAGCACCCCAGGAAGGACACCCTCACTCAGACCCAACTCAGATGGTTTGACGGGCGGTGTGTGCAAGGAGCAGGGGCATATTCACCGCGGAATGTTGATCCGCGATTACTACGGATTCCAGCTTCATGAGGGCGAGTTACAGCCCTCAATCCGAACTATGACCAGGTTTCGGGATTGCCTTCCCCTCTCGGGGTAGGAGCCCATTGTCCTGGCCTTTGTAGCGCGCGTGTAGCCCGGGGGATTCGGGGCATACTGACCTATCGTTGCCCCCTCCTTCCTCTGGTTTAGCACCAGCGGTCCCAACAATGTGCTGCTGTCCCGGAGGACAGCGTGGCAATTGGCGGTAGGGGTCTTGTTCGTTATCTGACTTAACAGAACGCCTTACGGTACGAACTGACGACGGCCATGCACCACCTCTCGGAAAATTGGGCAAAGTCATCAGCTTGGCCTTCATATAACCGTCGCCCCCGGTGAGTTTTACGGCGTTGAATCCAATTAAACCGCACGCTCCACCCGTTGCGGTGCTCCCCCGCCAATTCCTTTAAGTTTCAGTCTTGCGACCGTACTCCCCAGGTAGCAGGCTTAACATTTTCACTCCGGCACCGAGCGCCCTCATAGGACCCCCGACACCAAGCCTGCAGCGTTTACACCCTGGACTACCGGGGTATCTAATCCCGTTTGCGCCCCAGGGCTTCGTCCCTTACCGTCGGAGCCGTTCTGGTCGGACGCCTTCGCCACTGGTGGTCCTCCCAGGATTACAGGATTTCACCCCTACCCTGGAAGTACCTCCGACCTCCCCCGGTCCCAAGGCCGGCAGTCTCCCCGGAATTCGACTGGTTGGGCCAGTCGATTTACCCAAGAATTTACCGGCCCGGCTACGGACGTTTTAAACCCAATAATAACGAGCACCACTCGGGCCGCGGGTATTACCGCGGCGGCTGGCACCCGTCTTACCCAGCCCTTACTCTCCCTGTTTTTTAGACAGGGCAACAGCCAACGAAAAATCGTTGGCACTTGGGATTCCCTCGTCGTGGTTTCCCACATTGCGAAGTTTTCGCGCCTGCTGCGCCCCGTAGGACCTGGATTCGTGTCTCAGAATCCATCTCCGGGCAACCTCTCTCAAGGCCCGTACCCGTCGAAGGTTAGTGGGTCCGTTACACCCACTACAGCCTGATAGGCCGCAGACTCATCCTCGAGCTCCGGAAATTTCAGCCTGGGAGCATTCCAGCTTCCCGGGCCTATGGGGTATTATTCTCAGTTTCCCGAGATTATCCCCCGCTCGAGGGCAGATTATCCGCGTGTTACTGAGCCGTCAGCCGAGGTCTTGCACCTCTCGACTCGCATGGCTTAAGCG
Source organism: Methanobacteriota archaeon (assembly GCA_016874675.1). Taxonomy (GTDB): domain Archaea; phylum Thermoplasmatota; class DTKX01; order VGTL01; family VGTL01; genus VGTL01. The sequence continues at coordinate 12,756 of VGTL01000009.1, forward strand.
TATCCCAATAGCGGTGCCCTCTGGCAGGATCAACCAGAATTGTTTTCGGAAATCCGGTCACAAAGACATTGGACTGGATTGGATTGGCGGAATCTAGGTATCACCGTTTCATCGAGCGTCAGAGCCCAGAGGTCCCGGCAGGCCGGTTTTTTGGGCTCTCCATCAGTCTGGCGACCCTTGGAGAGCGCATGCTCATTGCCGGAATTACATTCGAATTCCGCTCGCAGCGCGCGCCTTTTCGGGCCGCTCACCCATGATGTTGTATGGGTATTCCTCCTCTATGCCACATCCCATATATATTAGTTTCGAAAACCTTCACCAGCTCCAGGGGCGGGACCCCCGCCAGCCCGATTTCACTGCCCGTCATGCCGACCGCAACCCCCTTTGCCCGCGGCTCGCTCCCCATCTTCACTTGTTGTACGGGTTCAATGATTCTTCGGGCATCAGCTCCCTGGGGTCCGAAAGCTGCTGGCGCGCCAGCTCGAACAGGAAGCGGTTGCTGTCGTTCTGGTGGGTGGGGCGCAGGCTTTCCAGCTTCTCGAAGTAGAGGGTCGAGTCGGAGGTCTTTCCGAGCCGGCGGGAGATCTCGCCGATCATGTAGAGAGTGTAGAGGTAGTCCTCGGGATCGTCCTGCAGAAGGCCGGCGGTCTCCTTGAGCCGGTTGAGCGCCAGCTCGCCGTTCCTGGAGGCCTCTTCGGGCTCGCTCCACCAGAACGCCTGAACGAAGCTGTGGGTGCGGTCGTGGACTGTCTCGGATATGAGCCCCAGCGACTGGAGCAGGTCCCCGACCAGCGCGCCGAAGAGGAGCTTGGCCCCGATGGATCTCCCGATGCCTTCGCCGTGCTCCCGGAAGAGCCGCGCCAGGCCGTCCTCGAGCGCCTTGCGCTTCTCCCAGTGGATGTCCAATCCGAAGTACTCCTGGTCGGCGCAGAACTTGCACTTGCCGCACATGTGGTAATAGAGGGCCATCGGGTTCTCGCCGTTGTAGTTGGGGCGGAAGTCCGTTCTGCGGGTCTCGTAGCCGAAGCTTTTGAACTCCCAGGATATGAAGAAGAAGTTGCACACCGGGCAGACCAACGGGAGGGCATCGGCCTTCAGCCGGTCCCTCTCTACGTCGCGCTCCGGCTGCATCAGATAGCACCCCCGTCGGGGCAGAACCGGGCGCTCAGCCCTTCCCCCCTCCTTTGACGTGCACGGCCGCGCTCAGGCCGGCGACGCAGCCCTCCCCGACCGCCTTGGCCATCTGCCAGGGCGGTCCTGTCACGTCGCCGGCGGCGAACAAACCCGGGACGTTGGTCGCCATGTCGCGGCCCACGGCGAGATGGCCCTCCTCGTTCAGCGCGAGCCCCAGCGAGGCGCCCAGCTCGAGAATCCCCTTTGCGCCGGTCTCGATGAACACGCCGTCGGCGGGAAGGCTCGTCCCGTCCGAAAGGACCGCCTCCCGGACCTGGTCGTCACCGGTGATCGACTTGATCTTTTGGCCCTCGATGATCCGCACCCTGGAGGCCCGGAGCTCCTCCGAGAGGGCGGGCGCTATCGCCAGCTTGCCGGCGACGAGCGTGACGTCCTGCGTGAAGTGCAGGAGGTGCAGGGCCCCGCTGGCGGCGGCGCTGCCGTCGCCGGTGACGACCACCCTCTTTTTCTTGAAGAAGCCGGCGTCGCAGTCGGCGCAGTAGCTCACCCCCTTGCCCTCGAGCTCCCTCTCGCCGGGAACACCGAGCCGCTTGCGCGCCGCCCCCGTCGCGAGCACCACGGCCCTGCAGGCCGCCTCCTGGCCCGATTCCGTTCTCACCTTGAAGCCGCCCTCCGCCGTCTCAAGGGAAACGGCGTCCTCCTCAAGGAGCGTCGCGCCCGCCTTCCGGACCTGCGCGAGCCCCGCCTTCATCAGCGCCTCGCCGTCGACGGGGCCCTCGACGAAGGCGTAGTTCTCGAAATGCCCCTTCATGATGGCGCTGTTTTGGGGCTTTCCGAGGACGAGAACGCCCATCCCCCGGCGGGCGGAATGGATCCCGGCCTGTATGCCGGCTGGACCGCTGCCGAGAATCACGATGTCGTGGATGTCCATTTCCCCCGGTCCCCCCGTGTCGCGGGCCCGGTATCGCGGTTTTTCAATTTGAAATTATCTTTGGGCGGGCCCCATCGCGGGCCAGGGTCACTACACGGCTGTCGACCCTTTCCGCGATAATATCATAGCCGGAAAGGGCTTTGGCGATTCGCGATGAGAAGAGGCGGACCCGCTCGTGGGAGGGCATGTTGCGCACGGTCATGTTCTGACGGGAATCACCGACGAACACGTAGCCCTTGGGCTCGATGAACATGGGCCGGGCGAGGGCGTCCAGGCGGGCGTACTCGTCCTCCCAGCCCAGGTTCCATCCCTCGACAAGGGTGTGCCTGATCACGGTCCGGGTGTCGAGCGAGGGGAGGAGCCCGAGCGTCTCGTTGAGGAGCCTCCAGCCGTTGGGGGTCCGGGGGACGCAAAGCCTCCGGTAGACCTCCTCGTTGGGCGCGGCGACGGTCACGTAGAGCTGGGTCGGCAGCGGGTCCAGCCGCTCGAGCGCCCGGGGCAACGTGCCGTTCGTGACCAGGAAGGTGGTGAAGCCGCGGCGCTTGAGCACGTCGATGAGGCCCCCGAGCGCCGGGTAGAGGGCCGGCTCGCCGCTGAGGGAGATGGCGGCCTGGTTGGGCTCCTGCGCCTCTTTGAAGAGGACCCGGTCGCAGCGCCCGTCGCCCTTGAAGCCGGAGATGAGCTGGCGCTGGGCCTCGATCGCCTCCTCGACGATGGGCTCGGGGTCGTCGCCCAGGGGCAGCCTCTCCCCGCCCTCGGGGTGGAACCGCCAGCAGAAGAGGCAGGAGTGGTTGCACGACGAGACCGCCGGGGTCATCTGGAGGCACCGGTGGCACCGTATCCCGTAGAAGTCCTCCTTGTAGCACGGCCGGCCGTGCAGGAGCTTTTGGCGCATCCAGTGGCAGAGCTTCACCGCGGAGTGCATTCCGGGCCCGACGAGGCGGTACTGCTGGCGCCGGAGGATGCGGAGGCTGTCGTGCTGCACGGCGACGGATAACGGGCGCTGCGATATAAATTGAACGACGAGGGTTCAGGGTGTTTCTCATTCAGACCCTGTACCTTCGTTTTTTCCCCCGGTACCCTGTTCCCTGAACCCTGTACCCTCGTCAGTACCCTGAACCCTGTACCCTGAACCCTCGTCGTCTCAAGCGCGTTTCTCGTCGTCATCCTCCACGGGCGTCGCTTCCAGCGGTGCGGGGTGGCTCCCCGTGCCCGGCCGCTGCGGCGCAGCGGGTGCGGCCGGCGCGGCCGCCTCGGCGGCCGGTGCCGCCATCTGCTCCTCCGGCTGGATGAGGCCCTGTTGCTTCGCCGCCTCCTCGCCGGAAAGGAGCTGGGTCTTCTGCTTTGGGCCCCTCTTCCGCCGCGACATCACCACCGCCACCGCCGCGACGACCAGCACCAGCACGACGAGCGCGATGCCGCCCAGGAGCAGCGGGCCCGGCCCGGACGTCGTGGCCGCCACCTCGTTCGCCACCGTGAAATCCAGCCGCACAGGGTCCGAGTTCTCCGTCCCGTCGAACGACCGGACCTGCAGGGAGTGCCTGCCGTTGGCGAGCTCGGTCGTGTCCAGCGAGAAGGACCAAAGATGGGTGCCGAAGGCGGCCGTCCAGGCCCCTCCATTGAGGCTGACCTCGACGCGGGTGACGGCGCCGTCCGGGTCGGAGGCCGTGCCGGTGATCACCGTCGTCTTGGACAACCTGGTGGACGGCAGCGGGTTGATGTCGACCGTCGGTTTCCGGTTGACCACGATGTTGTCCACCGTGAGGCTCAGCGACGCCTCCGGCGAGTACAGGTCCCCGTCGTAGGACCTGAACAGCACCTTGTACTTGCCGTTTTGGACCTTCGAGGTGTTCCACTCGTGGCTCCACTCGCCGATCCCGTCGGCCTCGACCCAGGCGTCCCGGCCTATCTTCAGCTCCACCGACCTGAGGGTCTCGTTGCCGTCCACGTCGGAGGCCGTGCCGCTGAGCGTCACCAGGCCCGACACCCGGGCGTTGTCCGCCGGCGAGGCCACGACCACCCCGGGCCGGCGGTTGGGCGCCTTGGTGACGGTCAGGGAGATGCGCTCGGAGACGTTGTGCCCGTTGCCGTCGTTGACGTAGAGCGACACGCGGTGGGATCCCTCCGAAAGAAGTGTAGTGAACGCCGGGCTCGAGGACAGGAAGCCGTCGATGCTCGACGCCCAGTGGAACGACAGGGGGTCCAGGTCCTGGTCGGTGCTCTGCGACCCGTCGAAGCCCACCGGCGTGCGCGTGTCGAAGACGTCGCCGTCGCGCGGCGACGAGATGACCGGCCTGGGCAGCGTGTTGGCGGTGAGCCCCGTCTGGAAGTTGGAGTCGTTGAACATCCCTCCCTCGTCCACCACCCGGACCACGAAGTGGTATGTGCGGGCAAGCTGCAGCCCGGCTATCGAGTGCTCGGTCGCCAGCCGGTTCGATATGCGCGTGGCGCGGGTGGTCTCGTTGGGCGAGAAGCCATCCTCCTGCGAAAGGTGGACCTCGTAGGAGGCGAAGTCGTCGTCCGTGCTCGGCGACCAGCCCAGGTCGGCCGAGGTCGCCCCCATCCGGGGCTGGTCGAGCGTCACTGCGACCGGCGCCGTGTTCCCCGTCCGGACCTCTATCTCGTTCGAGTCGGTGCGCAGCGGCGGCGTGCCATCGTCGTACACACGGACCTTGAAGTAGTAGGTCGTCCAGGGCTTGAGGTCAGGGACGGTCGTGACGTTCTGCCCGGCGTCCGTCATTGTGGCGGCCAGGGTGGAGGGGACCGGCAGGAAGCCCTTGGCGGTCCCCCGGTGCACCTCGTAGCGCTCGAAGTCCGGGTCCCCGTTCCGGGACCACGACAGCCGCAGCGAGAACGGCGTCACATCCTCCGCAGGGAACAGTGTAACGGCGGCGGGTGCGTCGTTGGGCGTGAGCGTCGTCCCCTCCACCTCGTTCGAGTCGTTGAACATCGGCGGGAAGCCGTTGTCCCACACCCGGAGCCGGAAGTAGTACCTCGTCGAGTAGTCCAGGCCGGTCACGTTCAGGCTGAGCCTGTTGACGTCGGTTATGTTGCCGCCGGGCTGGACGAGCGAAAGCGGGCCCGGCGTGAAACCGGGCGCGGTCGATTTGTGCAGCTCGTAGCGGGCGAAGTCCGCGGCGTCGGAGCGGTTCCACCGAAGGACCATCGAGGTCTCGCGTATCTCGCCCGGCTCATCGAGCTTCAGTGCCGCGGGGGGCCGGTTGGGCTCCCCCTGGCCGAAGCAGTAGAGCTTGGCCTCGGCGCCTCCGATGTAGAGCTTTCCGGCGGCTATCGAGGGCGACGAACCGATGCCATACGGGCTGGTGCCGGCCGGCGCGTCGTGACTCCAGACCGTCGAGCGGTCGGTGACGTTGATGCAAACGATCGTTGTGCCGTGGGCCAGGTACGCCTGGTCGCCGGAGACGGCCGGGGACACCCAGGGGATGGTGGCCACGGGTGCCGTCCAGGAGATCGAGCCCGTCGCGGCATCGAGCCGGACCAGCGCGCCCCCGCTCCCGGAGGTGCCGACGCATGCATAGACCGAGCCGTTGGAGACGGCGCAGGTGCTGTAGGATTCAGGGTACCCGGAGGCTGTGGACCAGTCGCTTCCGCCGGTCGAGGCGTTGAAGGCGTAGATCCTCCCGTTCTCGCCGGCGAAGAAGACGCGGCCGCCGGCGGCCGAGGGGGACCCGTAGCCGTGGCTCACCGTGGCGTTCCAGATGAAAGCGCCGGTGGCCGGGTCAAGGCACCGGAGCAGGCCGTTGCCGGCGGAATAGACCCTCCCCTCATACAGCGCCGGGGAGGCGCAGCTCCCCGCCGACGGCGTCGACCAGAGCTGGTCGCCGTTTGTGAAGTTGAAGCAGACCAGGTTGTTGTTGGCCGAGCCGACGAAGCTGTCGCCCGAGCCGACGATCACCCTGTCGCCGGATATCAGCGGGCTCGACTCCCCGTAGCTTTGGAGGCTCTTCCTCCAGATTTGCGTGCCGGTGGTGGCGTTCAGGCAGTAGATGTTGCGGCTGGTCGAGGCATAGAGCGCCGCCCCGTCGCAGACGAATACACGGTCCCGGGCGACATCGACCGCCGGGGCCGACCAGGCGGGGCTGGCCATCCCGAACCGCCAAACGCGCGTCCCGTTGTCGGCCCAGAAGCAGTACATCCCCCCGTCGTCGGCCGGGATGTACACCTTCCCCCCGGCGATGGCCGGCGAGGAATACGAGAAGGACCCGGTGTTGTTGGACCAGAGCAAGCGGTTGGAGAGAGGGCCCGGGTCGCTGGTGTTGCCCGTCCGGGCGTCATCGCCGCGGAACGTCGGCCACGGCGGCTCCCCGCCGGCGCGGGGCGCAGCTGCCGGCACCGGCGAATCCTTTGCCGAAAATGCCGGCAGCGCCAGTCCCGAGGCCACCAACAAGGATACCAGTCCCAAAGCGCTCCATTTCATCAAATCCTTCCCTCCACGCGGACCATGATTATGGCAACCTGCTTTTAAGATTATCTGTACGAACAGCAAACGGGTCAAGGGGCAAGGGGCTCGGGTCTGGGGGACGGACGAATCGTCGCCGTCCCTCGACCCGTGCCCCTTGCCCCCTTCCCTTGCCCCCTTCCCTTGCCCCCCGCCCCTTGACCCCTGGCCCCTCGTTCCCCGCACCCGGCACCCCCCACCCCGCACCCTGCGCCCTGAGCATCTACTTCTCGATGTCGTCCGGTGACGGCTCCGGCTCCACGGTCTCGGCGGGGGAGCGCTTGCGGCCAAGCACGAGGGCGGCGACGGCGACCGCGACCACGATGACGATCAGGATCTTCGCCCACAGGAGCCAGGGCGGGGCCTCCGTGTAGGCGGGCGGGTTGTCCACATCCAGAGTGACGGACATCTCCGGGGAGTAGTCCGTGCCGTCGTAAGCGCGCACGGTGACGTTGTGGGGGCCGTTTCGGACCTTCGTGCTGTCCCAGGTGAGGGACCACTGGGTCGTCCCGGAGGCCACGACCCAGTCCCCGCCGTCGAACCGGGCCTCCACCTGCACGATGGCGCTCCCGATGCGCGAGGCCGCGCCCTCTATCCTGACCTTGCCCCCGACCTGCGTGCCGTCCAGCGGGAAGGAGACCCCCACGGTCCAGCCCCATCCGGGGTTGGCGACGGTCACGTTGCGGGAGATCATCTCCGACTCGAGCGAGCCGTCCGAGGCCTTGACCCTCACCGTGTGCCTGCCGTTGGCATACTTTGTGGTGTCGAACGTGTAGTTCCAGCTGGCGTTGCCCCCGGCGTCCGCCCACGGGTAGCCGTCGACCTGGACCATCACTGCGAGGGGCGCGCCCTCCGGGTCCAGCGCGATGCCCGAGAACTCCACGACGCCCTTGAGGACGGCGCCCTCCGCCGGGACGTCGACCGTGACCGAGGGCGCCGTGTTGGCCGGCTTCACCACGATGTCCACCGACGCGGAGACGTTGGCGCCCCGGCCGTCGTCGACCCAGACCGTTATGGTGTGCGCGCCTGCCGGAAGGACCCGGGAGAACCGGTCGGCGCTGCCCAGCCAGCCGGTCACGTTCGATGTCCAGAAGAAGTCCAGGACGTCCCCGTCCTCGTCGGTGCTCCCGGAGGCGTCGAAGACCACGGGCAGGCGGTCGTCGTAGTCGCGGCCGGGCTGCGGGGAGCCCAGAAGGGGCGCGGGGGGGCGGTTGAGGCGCACCACGTTCACAGTGACGGATCTGGACATGTTGTAGCCCATGCCGTCGTTGAGCCAGACGGTCACGACGTGGGCGCCGATGCCGAGCCGGGCGGTGAACGAGGGGGCGGAGCCGAGAAAGCCCCCCCGGCTCGATGTCCAGAAGAAGGAGAGCGGGTCGCCGTCGGGGTCGTAGCTGCGCGAGGCGTCGAACAGGATGTCGTCGGTGTCGTTGAAGGTCCCGCCCTCTTGCGGCGAGTCCAGCACGACGACCGGCGACCGGTTGGGGGCCTTGACCAGGATGCTCACCGAGGCGGTCCCCGAGTGCCCGGAGGTGTCGTTGGCGAAGAGGGTTATCCGGTGGCGCCCGGCCCCCAGCACCTTCGAGATCCGGGCGCCGTCGCCCAAGTCCCCCGACAGGTTGGACGTCCAGTGGAAAAAGAGCGGCTGGCCGAACGTCGGGGTGCTGTTGGTGCCGTCGAAGAGCACGGTCGCCCCCGGCTCGAAGACCGCCCCTTCACGGGGAGAGGAGATGACCGCAAGGGGCGTCGCCCGCCGGGCCATCGTGAACTTGAGGAGCGCCCCCGAGTGGCCCATCACGAGGGCGTATGAGCCGTCCGGTCTCCAGGCGACGTCGCGGAAGACCGCATCCGACCCGGAGACCGGGTGTGTGAAGCCGTGGCCGACGTACTCGAGCAGGGTGCCGCCGTCGCCGGCGGCCAGCGCGTACTCGCTGCCCGGCATCCAGGACACGGCGTAGAGCGAGCGGCGAGTGTCGGTCTGGTAGGAGGTCGCGCCCGAATCGTTGAACCGGTAGAGCGCGCCGTTGGTGCCCGACACCAGCGCCTCGCCTCGGGATGGGTCGTCGAGCCACGAGAGCGAGAAGAACGAGACGCCCGGCGCTCCCGCAGCCCGCGTCACGCAGAAGTCCAGCGGGGGGGGCAGGGCGCGCTCCTCGTAGCGGAGGATGTTCCCGCTCACGCCGGCGATGAGGGCAAAGGCCCCGTCGGGCCTCCAGCCGACGTCCCAGAGGTTGACCTGCAGGAGCGGGTTGGCAGGCTGCTGGAGGTGGAAGCCGGTGTCGTTGTACTTGACCATCTTCCCGCTCTCGCCGACCAACAGCGCGCTGCTGCCGTCGGGTTTCCAGCTCACTGAGGTGAAGTCTATCGCGCCCTGAAGCCCGGTCTGGAGCGCCTCCACGCCGGAGTCGGAATGGTTGTACCGGAGAACGAGGCCCCCGCGGCCGCAGGCCAGGGCGTACTCCTGCCCGGGGTGCCAGGCCACGGCGTCGAGCTCGGCCACCTGGCCGGTCGGGATGTCCGAAAGCGAGCTGCCGTCGTATCTGCCCAGCCAGCCGCCGGCGCCCGCCACGAGCGCGTAGCTGCCGTCGTCGCGCCAGGCGGCGGAGAGCATGTTGCGCACCACCGCCGAGGACAAAACGGTGAAGGCGCCGGCGCTGTACTCGGCGAAGAGCCCGTTTGCGCCCACGACGAGCGCCACCGCGGTGCCGGGCTCCCAGGCGACGCCGCGGGCGCGGTCGGTGATGTTGTGGTCGAGCTTGGCGAGCCCGCTGCCGGTCAGGAGGTGGGCGCTGGCGCGCGTCTGGTTGATGTCGCTCGTGTCGAGCCCGACGAGCAGGGCGACGGAGCCGTCGGAGCTCCAGGACACGGCGTGGAAGGTCTGGAGGGGCGCCGGGCCCTCGGAGGCGAAGGCGGAGCCGTCGAACCGGAGCACCGTGCCCGAGACGCCGACGATGGTCGCGTACGAGCCGGGGCGGAAGTCCACGTCGGTCAGGTCGAGGGAGGTCCCGCTGTCGAGGACCTCGAAGGCGGTGGCGTTGGCCCGGCAGCAGAGGCCCTTCTCGCCCACGAGCAGGGCGTGGCCGTCGCCGGGGGCCCAGGCGCCGGCGTGGATGTCGAGCGCGGTGGTGGTGTTGAGGCGGGTGACCGACGTTCCGTCGTAGAGCAGGAGGGTGCCGTCGTTTCCCGGGATCAGGGCCGAGCCGCCGTCGGGCGCCCAGACCACGTCGTTGAGGTTCTTCTGGGTCCCGGTGGCGAGCGGGCGGGGGGTGCCGCCGTCGTACAGGAGGATCGTCCCCAGGTCCCCGGCCACGAGCGCCACCGCCCCGTCGGGCCGGAAGGAGATGGCGTTGAGGTCGTCGGGGACGCCGGACTGTATCATCGTGAAAGGACGCGTCAGGAAGGGGTCGTACCTGAAGAAGGTGCCGGCGTTGCCGACCGCCAGCGCGTGGTCCGAGCCGGCGGGCCAGGCGACGCCGTTCAGGGAGCTCCCGGTCGGGTAGGGGTTTATCCATTCGAGGATGTCCCGGTCCGCCCGCGAGAGATCGGCGCGCCCCGACGGGTTCCCGGCGACCGGCGCGGGGCCGGCGTCCGTCGGGCCGGCCGGGGCGGACGGGAAGGCGGCAAGGGAGAGCAGAAGCGAGCAGACCAGCACCGGGAAGACCCTCATGGGACACACTCGGTGCAAGATTCCCCGGAAGCCTAATAAAGGATTGCTCCGCCCGCTCGGTTGATATAGGCCTACGCCGATGAAGGTGCCATGGCACCGGGGCCCGCACCCAGGGCCGCCCTTGTGGCCCTCCTGGCGGCGGCCTGCCTGTCGTGGGCTCTCCCGGCGGGAGAGGCGAAGGTCCAGACCGACCTCGTACCCACGGGGCTCCCGACCCAGGTCAACCTCTACGCCGTCGGCTGGAAGCCCTCCGGCGCCGAGGCGCTGGTGGTCGGGGACCACGGGACGCTGGCGGTCTACGAGCATGCCGCGGGCAGGTTCCGGAAGGTCGAGGCCCCGTCGGCGCCGGATTTCCTCATGGGCGTCGCCTGGAGCCCCGGCTCCGGCTTCGCCCTGGCGGTCGGCAGCGACGGCGGTGCCTGCATCTACAACGGGCGGGAGGTCACATCCGTGGGGACGGGCACGACCGGCTATCTCTACGACGTCGACTGGCGGCCGGACGGTTCGGCGGCCCTGGTCGCCGGGTCGGGCGGCACCCTGCTGCGCTTTGCGGGGGGCGCCTTCTCGTCGCTCCAGACGGGGGTTTCGGCCATCCTGTACGGGGTCTCCTGCCACCCTTCGGACGGGAGCGCCCTGGTGGTCGGCGTCAACAGCACGTTCCTGCGCGTCGCCCCGGACGGCGCCGTCACGAGGCTCCCCTTCGAGGGCGACCGGACCCTGCACTCGGTGGCCTGGAACCCCCGGGGGACGGAGGCGGTCATCACCGGCGCCAACGGCATCGTCGCCACCTACGACGGCTCGGCTGTGTCGTTCGTGACCCGCGACACGGACAACGTCTTCCTGGACGTCTGCTGGAGGCCCGACGGGTCGGAGGCCCTGATAGGCGGCGACACCGGCATAATCCTCCGGCTGAGGGAGGGCCGGCTCACCTACATCGACTCCGGGATACGGAGCCTCATCCAGGGAATCGCCTACCGGCCCGACGGCTCCTACGCGCTGGGCGTCGGGAACCTGGCCAAGTGCGTGCGCTACCCGCAGGCGACGGCGGAGAGGCGGCCCGGCCTCCTGGACAACCCGCTGGTGCTGGGGGGAATCGTGGCGGCCGTGGCGGCCGTCATCGCCCTCGCCGCGGTCAAGGACCGGAGGGACCGCATGGGCCTGCGCCGCAGGGGGCGCCCGGCGCGCGATTTGCGTCGCGCCCGGAAGAAAGGGAAGTGAGCCGGCGCGCTCTCTCAGGTCATCGCATTTGCCAGCCCCGCTATCTCCTCCGGCGACAGGCTCTCGGCGCGCCTTTCGAGGGCCGGACCGGCGGGGTCGAGGCGGGAGAGAAGGTCCCCCAGCGCCCGCTCCTCCGAGCGCAGGGCGTTCCGCACGCTCTTCCTCCGGTGCGAGAAGAGCGCCCGGGCCACCGCCGAGAACGCCGCCCCGTCCCTCACCTCGAAGGGGCACGGGCGCGGCCGGAGCTCGACGACGGCCGACATCACGCGTGGCGGTGGCGCGAAGGCCGACGGGGGGACCTCCTCCAGGATGCGGCACCGGGCCCGGCGGAACACCTCGACGCCCAGCCGGGAGTAGTCCGGAGAGCCGACCGCCGCCGCCATCCTCTCCGCGAACTCCTTTTGGTACATCAGGACGCCCAGGCGGAAATCGTGCTCGAGGAGGCGGAAGGTCAGGGGGGACGATATGGAGTAGGGCAGGTTCGACACGACCTTCGTGAAGGGGGGCCACTCGCACCTGAGCGCGTCCGCGAAGACGAGCTCGACGTTGGGCGGGAGGTCCTCGAGGAATGGGGAGAACCTCCGGTCCTTCTCCATGGCCACCACCCGGCCGGCCCTCCTGGCCAGGATGCGCGTGAGCACCCCCTTCCCCGGCCCGATCTCGAGGACGGTGTCCGACCGCCCGAGCGAGGCGTAACGCGCGGCCCGCTCCGCCACCCTCGCATCGATGAGCATGTGCTGGCCCGTCGCCCTCGTCCTGCGGGATGTCATGGCCCCCATGGTAAACCGTTCCCGGACGATATTACTTACCTTAAGCTTTATATCGGCCCGGCCGATATACCGGCCCGAAGGGATACCGTGACGGACCCAAACGACTACCGGGCCCTGCTCCAGCGGGCGAGGTCCAAGCTGCCCGAGCAGGTCATGAGCGGAGAGCGCTTCGTCCTTCCCGACGTCGATGTGATCTACGAGGGCAAGACGACGGTGTGGCGCAACTTCGGCGACATCATCGACCTGGTCCGTCGGGAGCCGTCCCACATGCTGGGCTACCTGCTCAAGGAACTGGGCACGGCCGGCACCCAGGATGGCCGGCGAGTGTTGTTCAAGGGCCGCGTGGCCGGAAAGGCCATCGAGGACCGCATCAGAAGCTTCGTCGAGATGTACGTGCTGTGCCAGGAGTGCACCCGGCCCGACACGCACCTCGTCAAGGACGGCCGCACGGTCATTCTCCAGTGCGAGGCCTGCGGCGCTCACCGCCCGGTCACCATCCGCAAGGGCATGAAGCAGGCGGAGGAACCCGCCCTCGTTGAGGGCAAGGTCTACGAGCTCACCATCGAGGACATCGGCAAGCGCGGCGACGGCATCGCCAAGAAGGCCGGCTACACCATATTCGTCACCGGGGCGGCGAGGGGGGTCACGGTGAAGGTGCGCATCGAGAAGATCTCCAACAACGTCGCCTTCGGGGTGATCTCTCCGGAATGAGGAAGGAGGTCCCGGCCGTCGCGGCCATGTGCTGCCTTTTCGTCGTCGCGGTCATGCTCGCCATGGTCACCTCCTCCATCCTGCCCGGCGAGTACCGGGTCTTCGGGGAGGACACCGGCAACGTGTGGAACATCCTCTACCTGCTGGCCGTCATCGGGGTCTTCACCGCGGTCATACTGGCCATCGCCAGATGGTACAAGGCCCGGCTCATCCAGGTCATCATCCTGGCCGCGGTGGGCATGACGGTCCTCTACGTCGCCTGGCCGCCCCTGTACCTTGCGCTCGGCCAAAACAACCTCGTCTTCGAGGGCATCGCCGATTTGGGGTTCATCATCGCGGCCGTGCTGGGCGCCCTCGTGGTGCTGCTTCTCTACAAGTACCCCGAGTGGTGGGTCATCGACTCCACCGGCGTCATCCTGGCCGCCGGGACCACCGCCATATTCGGCATATCGCTGTCGCCGTCGGTGGTGCTCCTGGTGCTCGTGGTGTTCGCCGTCTACGACTACATCTCGGTGCACAAGACGAAGCACATGGTGGCGCTGGCCGACAGCGTGATGGACCAGAGGCTCCCGGTGCTGCTCGTCATCCCCAAATCGCTGCCCTACTCGTTCCTGAAGCAGGAGAGGCTTGAAAAGCAGCTCCGGGACAAGAAGGAGCGCGAGGCGATGTTCATGGGCCTGGGGGACATCGTCTTTCCCGGCATGCTGGTGGTCTCGTCGCTGCAGTTTCTGCCCGCCGGCGTGGAGACGGCCGCCGGCCTGCACGGGAACCTGCTCGTGGCCGTCTCGGTGCTCGCCGGCTGCATCTTCGGGTTCGTCCTGCTCATGCGCACCGTGCTCAAGGGGGACCCCCAGCCGGGGCTCCCTCTGCTGAACGGGGGGGCCATCATCGCCTACCTGGTGTCGGCGTTCCTGGTTTTCGGACCGGGGATGGGCCTGACCATGCCGACGTTCTGAGGTGAGCATGAGAATCCTTGCGCTCTCCGACCTGCACAGCTCCCGACGGGGCGCCGAGACCGCCCTGAGGCTCGCCTCCGAAAACCGCCCGGACCTGATAGCGATAGCCGGGGACTTCACGAACCTCGGCCCGCCGGACTATGTCCGCGACGTGCTCGGGAAGGTCCCCGTGCTCGCGCTGTCGGTGCCCGGCAACATGGACGCCAGGGAGGCCGCCGACGCGCTCTCGTCGGGCCGGGGACGCAACATCCACCTGCGCCGGGAGGTGGTGGACGGCGTCCCGTTCATCGGCCTGGGCGGCTGGATAGCCAGTCCTTCCCTGAGGGAGCCCTGGGGGGTCGTTCCCGAAAAGGCCGAGGAGGTCCTCTCCGGCCTGATGACCAAGCGCTGCGTGCTCGTCACGCACGTCCCGCCACTGGGCCACCTCGACGGGGTGCCCGTGCCAGAGTCGTTTGCCCCCGGGGGCTCCGTCGAGCACATCGGGAGCCCCATGGTCCTCCGTCTGGTCGAAAGGTTCAGGCCCAGGCTGGTCGTCAGCGGCCACGTCCACGAATCCCGCGGGGTGGAGAGCGCCGGGGGGACGACGTTCGTCAACCCGGGCCCGGCCAAGCACGGCCTCGGGGCGGTAATCGACCTGGGCGTGACCGTGAAAGCGAGACTCGTCGGGTGATGTTTGTTATATTATGCCAGGCGCAAGGCTCAAGGCACGGGGCGCAAGGTCCAATGCGGAAGGATTAAGGTGCAAGGAACAAGGAAGAATCCACGGTCATTCCCTTGACCATCCGTCTTGCACAATCCGCCTTGTCCCTTGCATTGAACCATGTACCTTTCGCCCTCTTCCTTGCCTTGGGCGTTGTGCCTTGTGCCATCAGCCTTTTTATACACTTATATAAATATATATATACATATATTTAATTACTAGGATTTACCATTACCGTTTCCCCAAAGAGGAGGTAGCACAATGGTGGAATTTGAGACCATCCGCGCTGAGAAAAAGGAGTTCGGACGCAACAATTTCGTCGAGGTGGCCCGCAAGAAGGCCAAGACCGATGAAGGAGAGAACGAGTTCATTTCCGTTTCCAGGGGATACTTCCTGCCGGACGGGACCGAGCGGTTCAAGAAATCGCTCACCATCCCCGACGACCCGGCGATAAAGGAGTTCGTCGCCGAGAAGATCAAGAGCATGTAGCTACCGTCGGTCCCCCTTGGAGAGGAGCAGCTCCAGATAGGACCTCCTCTCCGGCCGTTCCCCGCCCAGCTCCAGGAGGAGGGCCAGCGCCTCGTCGCGCACCCCGCCGTACCCCCTTCGCGGGACCCGGGCCTCTATCTCGAAGAAGTCGCCCAGGCCGGCCACGCGGTCGAGGCAGATTTCGAACCTGCCCAGCCCGAAGGCCCGGCGGCGCTTCCTCACCGAGGCGACCCGCCGGAAGCCCAGCCTGGCGAGCAGGGCCCCTGCCCGGGCGGCGTCGTCGATGCCCAAAATGATCTCCTCGCGGGACTTGCTGGTCCTGTCCAGCTTCGGGCCCTTGTACGTCAGGGAAACCTCCCCCCGGGAAACGCGGACCCTCAGCGCCTCGTCTGTGCTGGCGAAGTCCCGCGACGGGTGGTTGTAGTAGGTGTCGATCTCGACGACCTCCTCCCGGAGCCTTCCTCCCATCCCCCGGAGCCGCCGCTCCAGCGCCCGCAGGTCCCCGACACGGGACTTGACCTCCACCTCCACCGTACCCGCAGATGTCATCGCGGGGACATCGGCGCGACCCCTTTTTAGGGTATCCACGGCGGACGGGCCGGGGGAACGCCCCGAGGTCAGGTTTATCTACACGTTCAATCGTACACCATCCGTCAGGCTGGTGGGCCGGCTGGTCGAGAAGAATCCCGTGGAGGACCCGCAAAGGGCCGCCATACGCGTGTGCCGCAACGGGCCTTACGTGCTCTCGGGCAACATCCCCGTCTCGGACCAGCTCATCGTCTGCGGGGACGACGGCATCCCGGTCAGGTGGGAGAAGGGGCGCGACCACCCGGCCCGGGAGACCTGCTCGCTGTGCCGGTGCGGCCGCTCGGGGTCCAAGCCCTACTGCGACGGCTCCCACGAGGGGACGGGCTTCGACGGCACCGAGACCGCCGGCAAGGAGGCCTACCTGGACCGCCCGGACAGGACGGAGGGGCCGGGCCTCATACTCTGGGACACCGAGAAGCTCTGCGCGGTGGCGCTCTTCTGCCACCGGGCGGGCGACGCCTGGAACCTGACTGAGCAGTCCGGGGACCCGGTCAAGAAGGCGACAGCCATGGAGGAGGCGGGAGACTGCCCCTCGGGAAGGCTGGTGGCCGTGGACAAGGCGACCGGCAAGCCGGTGGAGCCCGGTTTCGGGCCCTCCATCGGGCTGGTCATCGGGCCGCAGAAGGGCGTCCTGGGCCCCATCTGGGTCCGGGGCTGCATACCGGTGGAGTCCGCCGACGGCCGGGCATACACGCGGCGAAACCGCGTGACGCTCTGCCGGTGCGGCAGGTCCTGCAACAAGCCCTTCTGCGACGGCGGGCACGGCAGGCCCGTCCCGAAACCGGAGGTGCCCTGATGACGAGGAAGGACGTAACGGCGAAAAACAGCGTCTTGAGGTTCGTGAGAAAACGGAGGGCCGCCAGGGGCAAGGGGAAGGGCGCGGCGGAGCGGAACCCGTGCGAGAGTGGCGACGGGACGCTGGACTTCGACTGCATGGTCAGGTCGGGACATGAGATGCTCGCCCTGTTCTACGCCGAATGGTGCCCCTTCTCGATGGCGTTCCTGCCCCACTTCCACAGGCACGCCGAAACGAAGGGGCGCGACTGCGTGCGATTGACCCTCGACGAGAAAGAGAGCCTGTTCGACAGGTACAATGTGGAGTACATGCCGACGGTCATATACTTCAAGGACGGCAAGGTGGCCAGGCGGCTGGACTCGGCGCCGCATGTCGGCCTGTCGGAGAAGCAGTTGTTGGGTCTGCTCTCAAAATGCAAATAGCCGATATTCGTCATCGCCGAGGGGGAGACCGCAAACGAGCCAGCGGAGCGAGCTCGTTGCGGCAAGGAGGACTTGCCGAGGGCAAGTCCTCCGGGTTTTCAAATCTCACCCGAGGCGCTGAACAAGATGGATGGAGCGCCGAGGGGGAGATTTGAACTCCCGCGGAGCTTACGCACCAACAGGTCTCGAGCCTGCCGCCGTGAACCGGGCTTGGCTACCTCGGCATCCGGGTCGTGGAAAGCCTTAATATGGTGCACCCTATTAATTGTGTCGGACGGCATGAGCGTCAGGATACTGCTGCTGCCCGAGAGGGAAACGCGGACCGTCGAGGTCCCGCGGGGAGCCGACGGCTTCGCGCTGATCAGGACGCTCTGCCTCAATCCGGAGAACGTGATACTCGTCCGGGGCGGGCGCCCCATACCGGTCGACTCGAGGATAAAGGCCAAAGACGACCTGAAGGTGATTCGGGTGGTCTCCGGCGGGTGATTGGGGCGCCGGCACGGAACCGACCGGAGAAGTGATTGATATGGCCGAACCGAAAATCGAACAAAACGAGAAAAAGATCGCCCTGCTCATCGACGGCGACAATGCCCAGCCGTCGCTTCTGGAAAAGATAATGGCGGAGGCCGGCAAGTACGGCACGATAACGATAAGGCGCATCTACGGCGACTGGACGATGGCCAACATGAGTAGCTGGAAGGCCACGCTGAACAACCACGCCATCCAGCCCATCCAGCAGTTCCGCTACACCGTCGGGAAGAACGCCACGGACAGCGCGCTCATCATCGACGCCATGGACCTGCTCCACCGCGGCCTTTCGGATGGCTTCTGCATAGTCTCCTCCGACAGCGACTACACGCGCCTTGCGACGCGCATCCGGGAGGCGGGCATCTTCGTGATGGGCGTGGGGCAGAAGAAGACGCCCAAGGCGTTCGTCAACGCCTGCAAGGTCTTCATCTACACCGAGAACCTGGTCGACGGCGAGCCGGCCCAGAGGCCGCGCCAGCCAGCGAAAAGGGAGCCGCACGCCGAGGACGACGGCCTGCCCGCCGACCCGCTGCCCCTGCTAAAGCAGGCGTTCGAGATGGCTGTCGGGGAGGACGGCTGGGCCCAGCTGGGCAGCATCGGGACCTTCCTGCTCCAGCTGGACCCGGGCTTCGACCCCAGGACCTATGGCTTCAAGCAGCTCTCCCAGCTCATCCGGGCCTATTCCAAGCTCTTCGAGGTGCGCTGCCTGGACGACACCGGCCCGACGGCGCTTTATGTGAAGCGCCGTCAATAGGGAAGGCGGGACCGGAGGACAGGGGACAGAGGGCTGGCCAGGCGAACCGGCCCGTTCTCCTGTCCTCTGTCCTCTGTCTTCTGTTCCCTGTCTTCTGTCCTCCTCCCGCACGCCGAACGTTGCATCGGCGGCTTCTTCCTGGCATGGTCTGCCCGCGGGCACTGGGGGGACCGCCAAGATTTATAAGAGGGGAGGACATCCCGTGTCCGCGCAGGACGCGGCGGGCCGATAGATCAGCCGGTAGATCGCATGCTTCGCAAGCATGAGGCCACGGGTTCAAATCCCGTTCGGTCCATAACACTTTTTCTCTTATATGCGTTCGATGAAGAGAAAAAGTGTCAAATAGGGATTTGAGAGGAAGACGCCCCCGGCCCGGCGAGAGGGGGCGTCTTCCGAATCCACAACGAGCGAGAGCGTAGCGAGTCGCTCGTTGTGAACAAATCCCGTTCGGTCCATAACACTTTTTCTCTTATATGCGTTCGATGAAGAGAAAAAGTGTCAAATAGGGATTTGAGAGGAAGACGCCCCCGGCCCGGCGAGAGGGGGCGTCTTCCGAATCCACAACGAGCGAGAGCGTAGCGAGCCGCAAATCTAGTCAAATCCCGTTCGGTCCAATACAAACTTTCTTTCTGCGCGGTCGGTTCCAGAAAGTTTGACAAAGAAGGCTTCGCGGGCGCCGGGCGCATGTCTGCGCCCGGCGCCGCCTCGGGCGTATACGCCCTCGGCGGTCGTGCCCGACACTTCGGCCCCTTCGCAATCTGTCCGGGCCTCCGGTCGGGCACATTTTCCGTTTTTGGCTATCTGGTCGGTTACAGGAAGTTTGACAAAGAAGGCTTCGCGGGCGCCGGGCGTGGCGGGCGGTGCAACGGGCCTGAAAAAGGACGGCGAGGACCGAAAAGGACCGGGGTCTGCCGGCCCGGGAATCACCGGCCCGCAACGGGCAAAATGGCTCCCTCCCGCCCCCCAGAACCCGCAAGGAGAGGCGGCCCCGGACAACCTTTTTATACCCATTGTACTTTTACCTTGAATAATGGGTATCTATCGGATAGACACGCGATTACCCGACGATAAGCGGATATATTTGAACGGTTCAAATTAGGAGAGGAAATCTACCATGAAACACACCGGCGCATCCCTGGCGGTGCTGATAGCCCTCCTGTTCACCCTCCCGGTCCAGGCCATCGGGGGCGACATCGCCCCGTCGGTCCCCGGGCCGCAGGGCGGCCGGGCCCCGGGGGACCCCCCCGCCAACGGCACGGAATGGGACATCGTCCGGGACTACACCATCACCGGCTCGACCAGGTCCTTTTCCGGCAACATCACGGTCTTCACCGGCGTCAACCTGTACATCCGCAACAACGGCCGGCTGGTCCAGCCCCACAAGGCGGACGGCCACTGGGTCCTCTTCGTCAAGGCCGGGGGCAATGTCGAGGTGCTGGACAACTCCGAGCTCGACGTCGACCACTACATCGCCGAATCCGGGACCGGGCTCGCCGTCACCAACCGCTCGGCAGTGCGGGCCAACGGGGTCTTCAACGCCACGAGCACGGTCTATTTCACGGATAGCACCCTCACGGTCACGGCCCCGTCCGGGACCGCCCCCTCGGAGCCGGGCGAGCCGGCGAGGCTCAACCTGGACAGCGGCAGCGGGGGCACCATCCAGCGCGCCACCCTCTCGGTCACCGGCGGCGACGGCGACAAGGGCGCCGAAGGTCACGGCACGCCGGGCGGCGACGGCGGACGGGTCGATGTCGTCGTGACGAGCAAGGACTTCTTCGGGATGAGGCTTTCAGCCCGTGCCGGGAACGGGGGCACCGGCGGATCGGTCGGGGCGACCACACCCGACGGCGGCATCGGCGGCCGCGGCGGCGACCTGACCATCAGGCTCGTCGGCAACGGCTTTTCGAACTCCACCATCAACGCCACCTCCGGCATCGGGGGGAGAGGGGCCGACGGCATGATGACGACCGGCCGAAACGGCGGCAACGGCGGCTCGGGCGGCGACGGCGGGTCGGTGACCTTCAACTGGACCGGCAAGGGCATCGCGATCGCACAGCGGTCCAACATCAGCGTCTCCTCGGGCCACGGCGGGGAGGGAGGGGACGGGGGCGCGGCGCAGTCCGGCAACAAGGACGGCGGGGACGGCGGAAAGGGCGGCAACGGCGGGACCGTCGGGGCCTCCATCGAGTGCGAGGGGGAGATGTCGGTCTCCGACTCCAGGATGGTCTTCAAGGCCGATTACGGCCCAACCGGTGGGGTCTTCGGACGCGCAATGCTCGGCGGGATGGACGGAGCCGCGGGCGACGGCGGCGAGGGCGGCAGCTGCGCCCTCTCCCTGAAGCTGAACGATGCCTTCTCGGCATCCAATTCCAGCCTCGTTTCCTGGGCGGGCGGGGGAGGCGCCGGCGGCCTGGGCAGCACCGGCGGCAAGGGCGGCCGGGGCGGCTCGAGCCTGCTGGACCTTTCCCTGCAGACCCTCCTTTCGGAGAACACCGTCACCGCCACCACGACCGAGCTCGTAAGCCGGGCCGGTCCAGGCGGCGACGGGGGAAAGGGCCTGAGGATCGGGGACAAGCAGGGCCAGCCCGGCGACGGCGGCAAGGGCGGCGGGGCACGGCTGCTGGTTGACGCCGACAGGTCGATCACCCTCACGGGCTCCCACGTCCTCTGTGACGAGGGGCGCAACGGCACCGCCGACCCGCCGGCCAGGCCCGGCGACCCCGGCGTCGGCGAGCATTACTTCTTCACGACCAAGGTGAACATGACCCGAACGGTCTACTCCCAGACGATGGGCTGGGTGGACAACAACGACCTGTGGGTCCTAAACAGCAGCCCGCTCGTGCGGGGCAACCCGCCCCTGCGGCCCCCGCACTTCCTCCCGCCGACGGAGTCCGGGGTCGCTGAGGAGTGGTGGATGCTCCAAACCCGCGTCCGGGACATCCTGGGCAACACCATCACGGACGGCACCATCACCGTCGAGGTCTACCGGGACAACCGGCTCGTGTCGGCCCGAAGGACGGACCCGCTGGGGATGGCCAGCTTCCGGCTGCTGGGGTCGCGCTACTCCACCAAGCCCGCCGAGAACGTCTTCGGTGTAGTCTACAACGTCAAGGCCGTCGCGGACGACGGCCTCCTCTCCGACCCGGTCAGCGTCCAGATGGTGGATGACAAGCAGGAGGTCCTCACCATAATCGACGTGCGCTGGCCCCCGATCGTGAACATCACCGAGCCCGACCCGAAGATCAAGCCCCTTCTGGACGCATCCCAGTTCATCCACGTCGACGGCCGGACGGACATGTACCTCATCGAGGGGACCGCCCAGGACGATTTCCGAAATTCCAAGTGGATCATTTCCCGGGTGCAGGTGATAATCGGGGAGGGCGGCTCCTGGGTCGATACCGATTTCGAGATGGTCTCGCCGGGGCTCTACAAGTGGAACCACACCTGGGATATAGTGAACTGGTCCAGGTCGATGCTCGTCTATTACCCGTCGGGCATCATCCCGGCGCCCATCCAAGCCCGCGCGTTCAACGACCGGTTCTGGGGGTATGCCATCGCCAATATCACCGTGAGGCTTGCGGCCATTCCCCCCGCACCGCCCCGCATACAGATAACCAGCCCGGCCGAATCCCCCTCGGGGGGGACCATCAATTTCACGAACGTCCCCTTCGAGAAGCCGGTGGTGTTCGACGGGCGGGTGCTCGAGAGCTACGGCACGAAGGTAACCCGCTGGGAGTGGGACTTCGACACCACCGGCGGGTACAGGGCCGACTTCTCCTCGCCCGACTCCCCCAAGACCAACGTCAGCTACACGCGGGACCTGAACGACGAGTACCTGGACGTTGTGCTCAAGGTCTTCGACAACGAGTCCGCCCGCCGGGTGGAGCTCTACCGCGCGGGCGTGCCCTTCGACTCTTTCGGCTACGAGTTCGACACCAACGACGGAAGCGTCCTGGTGAAGCTCCGGGTGAAGGTGGACCCCATACCCGTCAAAGGTGATGACGGGCTGGGTAGATTCCTGTCAAGGTACGGCGGCATCACCTTCCTGGGCATCATCGCCCTGGTCATGATGGTGGGGGCCGCCCAGACCTACCGGAGCCGCAGGCGCCACATCGCCGAGCGGAAGGCCAAGGAGGAGCGCGAGACCCTCAGGATCGACGTGTCCGAGATGAAGTGCGCCCGCTGCAGCGAGCCCATCGCCGACCCGTCCGAGGGATGCCTCAAGTGCAAGGCCCAAGACGAGCTGGGCCGGGTGCAGCAGAGGCTCCTCGACCTCAAGGGCGCCGGAATTAACGTCACCGACGCCGAGTCCCTCCTGGAGACCGGCGTGGACGCGTTCGACGCCAAGTCCTACGAGGAGGCGCACGGCAAGGCCCTCGAGGCCAAGAAGGTCGCCGGAGAGCTCGAGGCGAAGTACAACGAGACCGCCAAGGTCATCTCCGGCTGGGAGACCCGCATCGCCGCCCTTAAGGTGGACCGGCCCGAGGCCGATGTCTCGGACGCGGAGACCAGGGTCTACCACGCCCGGCTGGCCCTGGGCCGGGGGGACCACGTCGAGGCCCTCCGGAACCTCGACGGGCTCGAGGGGGTCCTCGCCAAGGCCGACAAGGTCGGCGTCAGGCGGGGCGCCGAGGAGCTCCTCTTGTCCACGAAGCGCATGCTCGGGAACCTCCAAAAGCGCGGCGTGGTGCTGGACGGCCGGATAACCTCGATGCTCTCCACGGCCGAGACGGCGATGGAGAGGGGAGAGTACGACCAGGTCTCGGACTTCTGCAAGGAGGCCGAGACGCTGGTGCGCGAGAACAACAAGATGTTCATGCGGGCCTCCGAGCAGCTCCGCCAAAGCGAATCCCGCGTCCTCAACGCCAAGGGCATGGGCCAGAGCGTGGGCGGCACGGAGGATTGGCTGGCCCGGGCCAAGACAGCCATGAGCGGCGGGAACTACGCCGGCGTGCTGGAGGAGACCGGCCGCGTGCTCTCGTTCTTCGGCGTGGCGCCCAAGCCGGTCGCCGCCGGCAAGAAGGTCGACTGGAAGCGGGAGGCCGCGGTGCTCGAGGGCCGCGAGGGCAAGCCCGCCCCGGCCAGACCCGCGGTCGTGGCCCCGGCCCCGGCTCCCACCCTGGAGGTCGAGCCGTCGCCCGAGCTCAAGGAGGCGGCCGAGCGGCTGCTTAGGGACGCCAACGCCGCGGTCGCCGCTGCCCGCGAGGTGGCCGTCGACGTCACCGACGGCAAGGAGCTGGTGGAGAAGGCCAAGGACGCCTACAAGGCCCGCAGGTACGACGAGGCCTCCGACCTTGCCAAGAGCGCCACCTTCCTGCTCAAGGAGCTGGCCGCCGCCGCACCGAGGGCGAAACCCCCGGCCGCCGCGGCGCCTGCGGCGCCCGCGGCCAGGCCGGCGCCGGCCGTGCCGGCCCGGACCGCGGAACTCTCCGGGGCCGCGGCGGAGCTCAAGGCGACCATCGACAAGGCCAACGACCTTCTGGCCCGGCTGGCCGGGTACGGCGGGGACATCAGCGGCCCCGAGACCAAGCTCACCCGGGCCAAGGCCGCCCGCGACGGCGGCTCCCCGGCCGTGGCCATGCAGTACGCGAGGGAGTCCATCGACGAGACCGAGGGCCTGATAAAGGAGTACCTCGACGCCAAGACCGCGATGGACACCGTCGAGAAGGACCTCGCCGCCGCCAAGGCCCGGGGGGCCGACGTCGAGGACGCCGAGTTCCAGCTCAAGCAAGGCCGCGCGGCGATGGCGGGCGGGGCGTTCGTCCGGGCCGCCGACACCGCCAAGCTGGTGGACGGGATGCTCAAGGAGCTCGAGCCCGCTGCCGCCAGACCGCCGGTGGCGAAAGCGGAGGCGCCGGCGCCGAAGGCGCCGGCGGCGAAGTGCCCCGGCTGCGGCCGCGACGCCAAGCCCCACTGGAAGACCTGCCCGTTCTGCGGCGCGAGCATCGTCGGCGAGAAACCGGCCGCGCCCGAGGCGCCCAGGCCGCCTGTCGTCGTGCCCTCACCAAGGCCGGCGGAGCCCGAGGCGCCCAGGCCGCCTGTCGTCGTGCCCGCGCCCTCCAAGCCCGCTGCGCCCGCGGCGGCGGCCGGCGCCCCGGCCGCCTCCTGCGCGAAATGCGGGGCGGCGCTCAAGCCACACTGGAAGGTCTGCCCGTCCTGCGGCAGCGAGGTGAAGGCCGCTGCCGCGCCGCCGACCATCGCACCGGCTGTGGAGCGCTGCCCGGCTTGCGGCTCCAGGGTGGAGCCCGCCTGGACCTCCTGCCCGGTGTGCAACACCGCGCTCGAGCCCGACAAGGGGACCAAGCCAGAGGTGCCCAAGAGGGTGCTCAAGGTCGCCAAACGGCCCGTCACTCCCGGAGAGCCCAAGCCGGAGCCCCCCAAGGAGGTCGGGGCGAAGGCCCCCGTCGTGAAGGTCGTCAAGAAACCGGTGATCGTGACCGAGGATGAGGGGAAGAAGAAGTAGGCGCGGGGGAAGGGGAGCGGGCAGCGGGGAGCAAAGGACGGCGGGCCCGGTTTCGTCACCGCTGCCTGGTGCCCGCTGCCCCCCCGCTGCCCGCCGCCTCCTGCCCCCCCGCTGCCAGCTCCCTGCTCCCTTTCCCTTCTCCACAAATATCAAAGCTTTGTAATGTTTTTATAGGTACGGCAATAATATAGATATAGATACGGACAGGTGCATATTCCATGGAGAGGCCGCGGGGTGAACGGGGAGCGCGCTATTGGACCGCTATTATCGTGCTCGCCCTGGTCATTCCACCGGGGTTGGCGTCGCCCGCCGGCCCCGACGGGGCCGATGCGGGGCGCGAGGGGGGGATGCCGCCCGGGCTCGCCCTCGAGCACCGGTCGCAGGACCAATCCTGGCCGATGTTCGGCCGGGACGCCCAGCACACCTCCAACGCCGGCACCTTCGCACGCCGTCTCACCGAACCGATGCTGAACTGGTCGACCTCCTCCTCCATCGAGTCCCGGGGAATGGCCATCGGGAACTTCTCCAAAAACGTCGTTCCCAACCAGACCGGCCCGTACGACCGAAGGACCCTTCATGCCGTCTTCGCAGAGAACGGCCAGGTCGAGATCGTCGAGGCCGCAACGGGAACGACGATGTGGCAGGCGCCCCTCGGCGGCACGCTCCTTGCGGCGCCGGCGCTCGCGGACTTCGACGGCAACGGGAAGCTCGAGCTCGTGGTGGTGTCGTCCACGGGGAACGTCTCCTGCTACGAGCCGGTCACCGAATGGAACGGGAGCGCGTACAACTGGAGCGGGCAGAGCCTCGCGTCACAGCGCAAGTGGGACAGGCCTCTCGGGGCCGAGGCGGGCTACACGTCCCCCGTCATCGGCGACGTCTCGGGGGACGGCACCCCGGACGTCGTGCTCTGCGCCGGCAGGAACCTCCTGGTGCTCCACGGCCAGAACGGCTCGGTCTGCTGGAACGCCTCCCTGCCCGGGAACCTCGCCACGAGCCCTGTGCTGGTCCGGTACGGCACCGGGGGGCTGTGGGTGGCGGTCCAGTCGTTCAACACGACGATAGTGCTCCTCGAGAGGACCTATTTCACCCTGTTCAACGACCGGGGGCGGGAGAGCTGGAACAAGGCGGTGGACCTGAGCTCCCTGCCCACGACCGTGGTGGCGCTGCCCTCACCCGCGTCGGGGGACCTGAACGGGGACGGTTTCCCGGACCTCGTCTTCATTTCGCCCTTCGAGTCGGGAAGCGGCAGGGTCTACGCCTTCGCGCAGGACGGGAGCGCGCTCTGGAGCCCGTTTTCGCTCCGGGGGCAGTCCGAGTCGGCGCCGGCCATCGGCGACACCGACGGGGACTCCGTCTTGGAGGTCGTGACCGCCACCTGGAACTACACCTTCCCCACCACCGCGCGTGTCATCGTGACCGCCGTGGACGGCAAAAACGGCACCGAGGAGTGGTACCGGACCATCGATCGCGGCCCGGACCCCCAGATAGAGAGGGCTGCGACCGGCCCGGCGCTCGCGGGGATGGACGCCGTGAACGGGACGGACGTCGTCGTGGCCGCGTTCAACGGTCAGGTCCTCGGGCTGGGCGGCCGCTCCGGAGACCTCCTCTGGGAGTACAACTCGACCCGCCTTGCGCTCCTGAGCGCCCCCTCCGTCGCCGACGCCGAGTCCGACGGCTTCCCCGAGATCTTCGTGGACGGGCTGGCGCTCACCCAGCGCATCGCCGAGCTGGGCATCGACGACCAGGACATCGACTTCTCGAACGGAGCGCCGGCGGAGGACGACCCTGTCTCCATCTCGGCCTTTGTGAAGAACAGCGGCACGAAGGGCGTCACGAACGTCACCGTGAGGTTTGCCGACATCTACGACAACACGACCGTCTGGACCGCCGACCGTCTGGTGAACGTTTCGGCCGGGGGGAGCGCGGGCGCGACGGTCACCTGGACCGCTGCCGGCGGCGGCCGCCACCTCTTCGAGGTGACCGTCGACCCGTCCGGGGCGGTGGAGGAGAAGACCGAAGAAAACAACCGGGCCTCCGCGGCGCTCTCGGTGTTCTCCCACTACACGCTCGGCGTGTCCTGCTCCCAGAACGAGACCCACCTGAACGCCGGCGAGGAGGCGGTCTACCTCGTGAACGTGAAAAACGAGGGCGACCGGCCCAACACCGTCGATGTCAACCTCACCGATGTCCCCCAGGGCTGGACCGCCCAGGCGAGCCAGGGCCGGCTCCAGCTGGACGCCGGGAGGGCCTCCACAGTCACGGTCCGGGTTCGCTCCCCGGCGGGCGCCACGGCCGGCCCCTACCCCCTGAATGTCATTGCGCGCTCCGAGACCGCCCCGGCCAACCGGGCCACCGTGACCCTCACGACCTTCATCCGCGGCCTGCACGGCATCTCGATGACCCCGCGCTCGGCGGCGCAGAACTGCATGGCCGACGACCTCACCACCTACGTGTTCAACCTCACGAACACGGGCAACTCGGACGACACGTTCGTGTTCTCCAACACCAGCCCGCCGGCGGGCTGGGTGGTCTTCTTCAGCCAGCCGTCGGCGGACCTGCCCGCCGGCGACGACATGGTCCTCACGGCGATCGTGCGCCCGCCGCCGCCGGCCGGCGAGGGCGAGCAGGCCCGATTGGACATCACCGCCACCTCCGTGGCCGACCCGTCCGTCAGCGCCACGGCCTCCACGCTGACGACGGTGGTGCTGCCCGACCTCGAGGTGACCGGCATCCGCTTCTTCCGCCGCGACGGGGTCGAGGCCGACGGGACCTCCGTCCACCTCATCGAGGGCAGGAACTCCACCATCTCGACCACCGTCCGCAACGCCCGGGCCAACGTCGACCTCCAGCTCGTCAAGATCGACCTTCTGGACGGCACCACCGGGATAGGCAGCGAGAACATCGGGCCCGTGCCGGCCGCCGGCGAGGGGAGGCTGGACCTCCTGTGGGTGGCCTCCGCCGGCCTCCACACCCTGGAGGCCATCGTCGACCCGCTGAACCGGATTCGGGAGAGCAACGAGGACAACAACCGCCTGACCGCCTCGACGCAGGTCAAGGGGCGGATGGTCTCGGCGCCCTACATCGTGTCCGGGACGGTCCTGCGCCAGAACGGCGCCCCGGCGGGAGGGGCTACGGTGGTGGTCGCCAACGCCC
The DNA here is from genome assembly GCA_016874675.1 of Methanobacteriota archaeon. Taxonomy (GTDB): domain Archaea; phylum Thermoplasmatota; class DTKX01; order VGTL01; family VGTL01; genus VGTL01. The sequence goes on from VGTL01000009.1 coordinate 40,495, forward strand.
GGACGGGGCAGTCGCTCTCTTTGGGCGCGGACGCCTCCGGCCGCTTCTCCGGGGACATCAATACCCTTCCCGGCGGCTACGAGGAGGAGGAAGCCGTCGCGGTCACCGCCTCGGACGGCCTCATCACCTGCTCGACCACCATCCTGGCCTATTCCGAGGACGGGGGAAAGGCGGTCGAGCTGGTCCTCTCGCCCGGCCCGTACGACCTCGACATCCGGGCGGCGACCCAGAACGTCAACACGGACCCCGGCGCTCCGGCGGTCTACAAGCTCTGGGTGACCAACCTGGGCCCCAACCGGAACGCCGTCAAGGTCTCCTGCCCGTCCCTCCCCTCCCGGTGGAGCGCGACGTTCGAGGACTCCACCGGCGCGCTCTCCGACGAGCTTCTGCTCCCCCCTGCCGGCGATGCGAACTCCACCGACTTCGTCGTCCTGTCGCTGACCCCGCCCGCCGATGCCCGGGCCGATGAGAGGGCGGCGGTGCAGGTCCAGGCGGCCTCGCTGAACGACAGCTCCGTCCGGCGCTCCCTGGAGACGCGCACGACGGTCAACCAGGTCTTCTCGGCGGCCGTGGAGCCCTCCGGCACGGTGTCGCTGCGGCCGGGGGGAACGGCCCGGGCAGACTTCACCGTCCGCAACGCCGGCAACGGCAACGACAGCCTCGACCTTGCGGTCCTGTCGCCGGCGGGCCTCACCTCTGTGCTCAACACGACCTTCCTGAACCTGGGGGCGTTCGACCTGCAAATCGTGACGGTGGATGTCCGGGCCGACGCGGCCCTGGCCCCGGGCCGCCTCAACATCACCCTGGAGGCCCGCTCCCGCGGCTCGCCCACGGGCGCCCTGGCCCGGGGCGTCATGCACGTCGACGTGGAGCGGCCCCTTTACAGGGTCCAGCTCACGGGCGGGTTCGGGGCGCTGGGGCAGGAGGCCACCGGGCGGGTCAATCTCACGGTGAGAAACAGCGGCAACGCCGACGAACTCTTCCTGCTCCTTGCCAATCCCGAGAGCCCCGCCGGCCTCCCCTCGGACTGGGAGTTCGGCATCCGGCGCGCCGGGGCGCGGGTCTCGTCGGTGAGCCTCTCGGTCGGGGAATCGGCCCAGCTCCAGCTCGAGGTCTCCCCGCCCCGCGAGATCTCCGGGATCTCGAGGGTGGACTTCAACATCACGGCCGTCTCCGCGATGGACCAGAACGTGTCGGCGTCGACCATCGCCTCGCTCTCCATCGAGCGGCCGGACCTCCTGTTCCTGGGCAGCGGAATCCACATGAGGCCTTCCGAGCCCCGCGACGGCGACCGGGTCCGACTGACGGTCACCGTGCTCAACCAGGGCTACTGGGAGTCTCCACGGGTGGCCCTGAGCTTCCTCGTCGACGGGAGCTCGATTGGGGACGTGTCGGTGCCGCCCATCGCCGCCGCCGGGCAGGTCGATGTCAGCTTCAACTGGACCGCCAGGGAGGGGACCCACATCCTCAGGGCGGTGGTGAATCCCGAGGCGGACGGCCGGTCGCTCGAGCTCAGCTACTCCAACAACGAGGTCACCCAGAACGTCCTTGTCAAATCCGCCGCCCCCGAGATCGCCTGGGGCGTCCTGGGCGGCTTTGCGGCCGTGTTCACCGGCGTGGCCGTGGCCTACCTGGTGCTCGCCCGCAGGTCGAAGGAGAAGCCCCGGCGCAAGGGCCGGGGCCGCCGGCGCGGCGCTGATGACGGGGGAACCGGGGACGAGGGCCACGGGGACGCCGACGAGGAGGAAGAGGGTGGCGAGGAGGAGGAAGATGGCGGGGAGGAGGAAGATGGCGGCGACGAGGAAGAGAGGGAGGGGGAGGAAGGTGAGGAGGAGGAGGCGGAGGAAGGGGAGGACGCCGGCGTGACCATCGGTGCAGGGGACGGGGCCGCGGAGGTGGAGGCCGTAGAGGTCGTCGCCGAGGAGGAACCGGCCCCAAAACCCGCGCCAGAGGGCCTTGGGCCTTCCAGAAAGAAGCTCAGGCCCAAGAAGAAGAAGCGGCCCCCCATGGAGGACAGGGACGTCGACATGCCGGCGATGATGCGGATAGGGTGACGGGGAAGGCGCAAGGCGCGGGGCGCGGGGCTTGAGGCGCAAGGGGCAAGGTGGATGAGCACGGTTCATTCCCGGAACGCGCCTTCACCCTCGCGCCTTGAACCTCGAACCTCAAGCCCCGCGCCTTGCGCCTCGCGCCTTGTACCTTCCTCCCCTCATTCCCACTCGATCGTCGCCGGCGGCTTGTGGGTGATGTCGTAGACGACGCGGTTGACCTGGGGGATCTCGTTCGTGATGCGCGTCGATATGCGCTCGAGCACGTCGTAGGGGATCTTGAAGAACGAGGCGGTCATCGCCTCCCGGCTCTCCACGGCGCGGACGGCGACGACGTAGCCGTAGGCCCGGCTGTCGCCCTTCACCCCCACGCTCCGGGTGTCCGTGAGCACCGCGAAGTACTGCCACGGGCGCCTGTCGAGGCGGGCCCTCTCCAGCTCCGAGGTGACTATCCAGTCGGCGCGCCGCTCTATCTCCACCTTCTCCTCGGCGAGCTCGCCCATCACCCTCACTGAGAGGCCCGGCCCCGGGAAGGGCTGCCGCCAGACCAGGCGGCGCGGCAGCCCCAGCCGCGCGCCGACCCGGCGCACCTCGTCCTTGTAGAGGTCGCGCAAGGGCTCGATTATCGAGTCGAACCTGACATCGGCCGGGATGCCGGCCACGTTGTGGTGGCTCTTTATCTTGTCGGAGTGCTTGCGGAAGCCGGACTCTATCCGGTCGGGGTATATGGTGCCCTGGATGAGGTGCCGGGCGCCCACGCGGGATGCCTCCTCCTCGAAGACGCGGATGAACTCCTCGCCGATGATGCGGCGCTTCCGCTCGGGGTCGGAGACGCCCCGGAGCCTCCCCATGAACCGCTCCCGGGCGTCGACGCAGCGCAGCTCCATCGGGAACCTGCCGAAGGTCCGGGCGATGAACCCGCTCTCGCCCTCCCTCATGAAACCGTGGTCGACGTAGACCGCCACGAGGCGCCGGCCGATGGCCCGGGAGGCCAGCAGGGCCGCAGTGGAGGAGTCCACCCCGCCGCTCAGGCCGATGATGCAGCGGTCGCCGCCGGCCTCCTTCCGGGTCCGCCGCACCGTCTCCTCGATGAACCGGCCCATGTTCCAGCCTCGCCTTGCACGGCAGACGCGGAAGACGAAGTTGGAAAGCATCCTCTGGCCGTTTCGGGTGTGCGCGACCTCGGGGTGCCACTGCAGGCCGTAAAGGCCGCGCCGCGGCTCCCGGAACGCCGCCACGGGCGTGTGGGCGGTGGAGGCCAGCACCTCCCAGCCCGCCGGCATGGCGAAGACCGTGTCGGCGTGGCTCATCCAGACCTTCTGGGAGCGCTCCAGGCCGGAGAGGACGCCCGCCGGCCGCTTCACGGTCGCCCGGGTGGCGCCGTACTCCTTGGCCGCGCCCCGGCGGACGTCGCCGCCGGCCATCTGCGCGATGAGCTGGTGGCCGTAGCATATCCCCAGCACCGGCAGGCCCGAGTCCAGTATGGCCGGGTCGCAGCGGGGGGAGGCCGGGTCGTGGACGGACGACGGGCCGCCCGACAGCACCAGCCCCCGGACGTCGAGCCTCTTCCCCAGGGCGGCCAGCTCCGACGGCGAAAGATCCGGCGGGGCTATCTCCGAGTAGACGCCCAGGTCCCGTATCCTGCGCCCGATGAGATGGCAGTACTGGCCGCCGAAATCCAAAACGAGCACCGTGTCGAGCCGTTCCATCCAAATCACTTCGAAAGGCCCGTCTTGAGGGTGTCGCGGATGAGCCTGCGGCCGAGGTTGCTGAAAGCGTTGGCCACGTTCTCGCCGGTCTTCGCGGAGGCCGGGAAGGCCGGGGCCCCGAGCCCCGAGGCCACCTGCTCGGCCTCCTGCATGGAGAACAGGGAATGCTCGCGAAGGTCGCTCTTGTTGACCAGGACCACCAGGGGTATCTCCCCGCAGACCTCACGGATGGAGGTCGCCCAGCGGGAGACGTTGTCCAGCGTCTCCCGGCGGGTGCAGTCGGCGATCACCAGGGCGCCCTCGGCGTCCCGGTAGTAGGTCGGCTTGATGAAATCCAGCGTCTTCTGCCCGGCGATGTCCCATATCATCAGCTTGAGCCGGTAGCGCTCGCCGCTAGCCTTGTTCTCGATGGCCATGGTCCGCTTGGTCACCTTGGCTCCTATCGTCTCGATGTAGCGGTCGTCGAACATGCTGAAGACGAACCTGGCCACGAGGCTGGTCTTGCCCACGGCTGGGTCGCCCAGCATGCAGACCTTCTTCATCACTGTGACCTGCCTGGTCGCGGCCTCGGCCGCCTCCTCCTCGGTCAGGAACCAGTCCACGAACTCGTCCAGCTCGGAAATCCCCTTCTCGGCCATCTTCGCACCGGCCGGGCAGGGTGAACGGCTTCCGGGTTTATGATGATTGTGACGGGGGCGGGCGGAGCCCGTCGCGGGTCGACGGAGGCTCCGGGAGCACCGACCCGGGCGGCGACTCCCTCCTGCGCTTGAGGCGGGCGGTGAAGAGGGACAGGGCGGCGATCCCCAGGACCAGCAAGACCGCGCCGGCGGCGAGGGCGAGCCAGTTCGCCCGGAAGGGCGACGGCGACGGCTGCGGGTCGACCGTCCGCTCCAGGGTCCAGTTCAGGGCGCTGGGGTTGCCGGCGGCGTCCTCCGCGTAGAGCTCGACGGTCTTCGGGCCTCCGGAGAGCAGCACGGTCACGTTGAAGGCGCCGTCCGGGTCCAGCTCCACCGTGCTGCCGTCGACCCGGAACCGGGCGCCGGGCTCCACCCGGCCGGTCAGATGCACCTCGTCGAGCCTCGTGCGAGTCCCGTTGGGCGGCGAGAGGACCGTGATGACCGGCGATGTGAGGTCGACCGTCACCTGCCGGGTGAGCACGGCCACATTGCCCCCCCGGTCCCGCGCCACCACCTCGACCGTGTGCACCCCCTCGGGCACGTCCACGATCCAGTCGAAGTGCCCGGCGGCGTCGACCGGGAGCCCGACCCCCATCACCGTCAGCGTGGCCCCGGGGTCGGTGCGGCCGCTGAAGCGCACCCCCGTATCCCGCGAGAGCACGCTGTGCTCGAACGGTTCGTCGAGGTCCAGCCGCGGGGGCTCGGTGTCCACCGTGACCGTGAGGTTCGCCCAGGTGGCCTGGCCTGCCTGGTCGACGGCCCGGACCCATATGCGGTGCTCCCCGCGGGAGAGGTTGGTGAAGGCGATGCTCCAGTTGGGCCCCGCAAGCTGCGTCCAGCGCAATGAATCGTCCAGCCGGCACTCGACGCGGTCGAGCCCGAAGTCGTCGGAGGCGGTCCCCGCGACGACCAATGTGGTCCGGTTGGTCCCGGAGCCGTTCTCTGGCGTCGTGACGGAAAGGGAGGGCGCCGAGGGGTCCGAGAACATCAGGGCCTCCTCCCGGTTGCTTTCAAGATCGACCGTCCTCGAGATGTCCGAAAGCCCTTCCTTGCGGGCCGAGAGCAGGACCCCGCCGGGGGCCGAGGCGCTCCCGTTCTCCACCCGGAAGGTCTCCACCCCCATCCACCGGACCCAGCCGTCCGGGCCGGCCGGGCCGTCGTGGAGCCGGCGGCCACCCCCGGCCGAGACCGTCAGGACGGCCCCCGCCACGCCGCGCCCGTTCTGCCAGACGGCGCCGGCCGAGAGGTACCAGCCGGCCTCCAGCGTGCCATCGCCCGCGCCGCAGAGGACCTTGCCCTTGTCGAAGGCGACATTGAGCATGCGGGCGGTGCCGCCGGCCATCCGGACGTCCTGCCAGCTCCCGTTGAGGGTCGAGTTGGTGACCTCCGCCCTACCGGCGCACACGAGCGACGCCAGGTTCCCCGAAAGGTCCGAGCCGTTGATGATTGCCAGGGAGCCGGCGTACAGGCCGGAGTTTTGGGCCTCCGCCCGGTCAATGCCGGCGCCGTGCACCGCGGAGCGCTCCAGGAAGAGGTCGCCGAATGCCGCGAGCACGAAGTTCCGATCGCCGCCGCCCGGAACGGGGGATAAGGTGCTATGGTCGAGCGAGAGGGAGCCGCCCCGGAGCACCCGGAGGGACTTGCGCGAGCCGGGACCGGAGTCCACGGCGACGGAGCTCTCTTCGAGCGCCAGGGAGCCGCCGGGAAGGACGGTGAGGTTGCCCCGCAGGAGCACCGAGGAGCCCGCCCAGCGGACCGCCCGGTCGATGGCCCAGTCCCCGAGGAACGAGGCGGCGTCCATCGAGACCGCCTCCCGCCGGTTGCCGATGAAGCCGTTGTTGAGAAGGGCCGGCCCGGGCGATTCCTCCAAGAAGACGCCGTAGCTGTTGTTCGAGAAGGTGTTGTTGAGGATGGCCGGGGTGGCGTACTTGCTCCAGACGCCCCGGTCGGCGTTGTCGAATATCCTGCACGACTCTATCACGGGCGAGAAGTGGCCCTGGACGAGGATGCCGACGTTGCAGCCGGTTATCTCGCAACCGGAGAACCTGACGGAGGAGCTGTGGACGTAGACCCCCCAGTTGTCCATCGACTTGCCGAACGTGCCCACGTTCGCTATCCTGCAGCGCTGGAGCTCCACGACGGCGTGCGTGTTGATGACGAACCGGCACGGGTACGCCGGGTCCTGGGCGCGGAAGGTGACATTGGTCGCCTGCAGCCGGCCGCCGCCGAGCACCCTGACGCCGAACTCGGACCGCTCCATGCAGGCGAAGGTGACCTGCATGTCGCGAAGGACCAGCTCTCCGGCCGACTGGACGACGAGGTCCCCGTGGAGCGTCACCGGCCCGCTCCAGGAGGTGGTGTCGTTGACCTCCCAGGGCCCGGAGTACGGCGGGGGCGTCTGGGCGGAGGCGGGCCGGGCGAGGCAGAGCAGCGCGACGAGCAGGAGGAAACCGCCCGCGAGCAATGCGACCCGAACGAAAAGCCCAAGGCGCCCCGACAGGTGCTGACCTCCCCTTGCTCCCGATTGCGAATGAATGGCGGCGGACGGTATAAACTTTGTTGTGATGTTCTGGGGAGGCAGGAAGGCAGCAAGGCAACAAGGGAAGGCAGCAAGGCAGCAGGGCAGCAAGGCAACAAGGGAAGGCAGCAAGGCAGCAAGGCAGCAGGGCAGCAAGGCAACAAGGGAAGGCAGCAAGGCAGCAGGGCAGCAAGGCAGGAAGGGATGATGGCACTCCCTTGCTCCCTTGCCCCCTTGCTGCCTTTCTCCCTTGCCCCCTTGCTGCCTTTCTCCCTTGCTGCCTTTCTCCCTTGCTGCCTTGCTGCCTTCCTGCCTCATTTCTTCTTTGTAACGTCCCCTATTTTCTTCAAAAGCGCGTCTATGTCGGAGTCCACGGCCTTCGTGGCGGCCTCCGGGTGGGCGGGGGCGGACGGATGCTCCCCCGGGCCGGGCGGCCGGGCGGGGCCGAACACCGGCTGGGGGGCCTTCCGCATCGCCGGGCCGGCGGGCGCCTCGCCCTCCTCGGCCGGGGCCTGGTAGGGCTCGGCCGGGGGCTGGTACGACCCGGCCGGGGCCTGGTAGGGCTCTGCCGGTGGCTCGTACGCCTCGGCCTGCGGGGCGTTCGCCGCCGCGGTCCGGGCCTCCGCTCCCCAGCTCACATCCTGCGGGGCGGCCGGCGGAGCGGACTGCTCCCAGGGCGAGGGCGCGGCCGGTCGCGAGAACTTGCGGGCGTAGTCGGCCCCGTAGAGCTCCTGGGCCGTCCTCGGCCTCGGAGGAGCGCCCTGGCCCCGGCGGGCGGCCCGGGCCTCGACGGGGGACATGGCCCGCCCGGGTGGCCGCCTGGGCGGGGCCTTCTGCTGCTTGCGCCCGCCGAGCGCCGCCCAGGCCCCGGCCCCCACGCCGCCGACGATGATGAGGATAATCAATATCCACGGCAGGAGGCTCTCGAGCCCGCCCTTGGCCGGCCCGTCCACCGGCTGAGGGGGCTGGTACGGCAGCGGTTCGTCGCGCGTGACCTTTATCACGACCGTCCGGGAGTTGCCCGCCTTGTCGTTGGCGGTCAGGGTGATGTTGTTTTGGCCCATGAGCAGCGGGAACTCGACGAATGAGAACAGGCCTTCCAGCCCGACAAGGACCACCTCCCCGTTGACGGTCAGGGCGGCACCGGGCTCGGTGACCCCGAGGATGTCCACCGAGATATTATAGGTCCGGGACCCGTCGAGCGGCGCCTCCACCTCGAGCCGCGGGGCAACGGTGTCGAGGATGAAGACAAGCACGCTGGGCTGGATGTTGCCGGCGATATCCGTGGCGCTGACCGATATGTTGTTGGTCCCCTCCTCCAGCTCGTAGAGATGCGAGAAGTTCCCTGCGGCGTCCACAGGCACCGGGATGCCCTGTATCGTCAGCGTCGCGCCCGGCTCGGTCGTTCCGTTGATGTGGATGGAGGCCTGGTTGGTCGGGCTCGGGACCGTGCTTGTGAACTTGATGGTCGGCGGCTTTGTATCGTGGAAGACGAGGAGCGAGGTCCGGTTGGAGTTGCCCGCGCCGTCGTAGGCCACGACCCAGATGACCTTTCCCGACGGCCCGATCCCCTGGAGGTCGACCGTCCTCGTGAACCTGCCGCCGGTCAGGTCGGCGACCGCATAGTCGACCATGACCTGGGTCCCGTCGGTGCTTCCGTTGACGACTATTGACTGCCGGTTGGTGTATGTCTCCGGCGGGAGCTCCAGCGTTATCCGGGGAGGAACGGTGTCGAGCGTGACGTTGCGCGCAGTGGAGTTCATGTTGCCGGCGCGGTCGGCCACCGTGAAGACGATGAGGTTTTGGCCCTCGGCCAGGGGCAGGTCGCCGGACAGCTTGCCGGCCGTGTTGTTCAGGGCGACCGGGATGCCGTTCACCTCCGCCGATGCGGTGGCGTCCAGGGAGGTCAGGCCGTCGACCGGGCAGGGCGTGCGGTTGATCAGGAGGCCCTCGGCGGGGCTGCTCACGGTCAGGATGGGCGCGGTGATGTCTATCGAGATGGCCACCTCGGACCGGCTGACGTTTCCGGCGCCGTTGGTCGCCCGGGCGCTCAGCGTGTAGCTTGCGGGGACGAGGTCGAAGGTGTAGTTCCAGTTCGCCCAACCGTCGGTGGTTTCGGCATCGTACCAGCGGGAGCCGTCCGAGACCTCGACCTTCCGGATGCCCGAATCGGGGTCCGAGGCCGTCCCGCGCAGCTCCACAATCCGGGTGTTTTGGAAGCTTCGGTCCGCCGGCGAGGTGATGGAGAGCTCGGGGGCCGTTGCGTCGGTGAAGGTGAAGGTGTACTCGAGGCTTTGGTCCACGGTCACCTGCCTCTCCGCGCTGAACGGGCCGGTGGTGACGTTGATCGTGTGGGGCGTGAAGGAGGTCCTGGCCGCGGAGGTCTGGCTGTACTCCCGGACCTCCTCCCACGGAGTCGCGCCCGCCTGGTCCGTATTGCGCGTCCAGACCGGCTGGCCCTGCCGGTCGGACAGCCTCACGGTGGCCCCGGCAAGGGGGTCGTGGCTGGCCCACTCGGCGTTGACCTTGAGGTACCAGTAGACGTTGACCACGCTGGGCCCGTCCAGCAGCTGGACCGCCCCGCCGTCGAACTGCGTCACCTTCATCTCGGCGCGGGAGGACTGGTCCAGCCTCAGCGAGTAGGCCGACCCGCCCCGCACCGTGCTGTTGCGCGCCTCGAGGACCGAGCCCCGGGCGTCCACGGCACCGGTCTGGGCGCCGTATATCCCGCACTGCTCGAGAATGACATCGCTGGCATCGCGCAGCACCAGCCCGACGAGGTTGTTTTGGATGTGGGAATTGTAAAAGTAGGCGCTCCCCCCGCCGATGTGGAGCCCGCCGTTCTCGCCGGTGCCGCCGGCGTCCCAGCCCATCTCCTCCACGCTCGAGTTGAGCACCCGGAGCTTGCCGGCGGAGGTGAACTTGTAGTTCCAGGCCGGGTCGTAGGCGGTGAGGTTGACGCTCTCGAGGAGCAGCTCGCCCCCGGGGCGGAGCTCGACTTGGCGCGTCCAGGCGGCGCTGGACGAGACGTCCACGCGCAGGTTGGCCAGCGAGAGCCGCCCGCCCGAAACGATGGTCAGGTTGCCCCGGAGGCCGGCGCCGTTCCCGTCGATGGACGAGCGTGAGTCCACCAGCCAGTCCAGGGTGGAGGAGCCGTCGCACCTGAAGGCCTCCTTGAAGCCGTTGGAGAAGTCGCCGTTGACCAACCGCACGGACGCCCCCGTCTCGGCCGATATCCCCCACTGGTAATTGGCGAATGTGCAGTTGCCCACGAGCATCCTGGCCCCGTTGAGCGCGTGGATGCCGGCCGCGCCGGCGCCCGTGACGGTGTTGCCCTCGAACTCGAGGTCGCCCCCGTCGGCGTGGAGCCCGTCGTTCTGGTTGGCCCAGAGGACGTTCCCCCTGATGACCGGGGGCGAGCCCAGGGAGTTCAGGCCGTCGTAGTTTGCCGAGATGTTGTTGCCTTCGATTCGGGCGGCGCCGCAGTAGTTCAGCTTCACGCCGATGTTGGTGTTGAAGGTGATGTTGTTGTCCCTCAATGCGGGGGCGCACTGGGGCCGGATGTGGACGCCGGTGTCGGTGTTCCACCCGATGAGGTTGTCGCGTATCACCGGGTTGCTGTAGAAGTAGACGTAGATGCCCGAGGAGAGCAGGGACGACTGGCCGTTCCGGGTTATCCGGTTGCGCTCGATGAGGGCGTTGGACTGCTCCATGAATATTCCGTTCTCCTTGTTCCGGGTTATGTTGTTGAGCCGGACCGTGGGGTCGCTCAGGCGTATCCAGAGGCCGCGGGCCGTGCTGTTGGCGACGGTGTTGTTCTCGAAGAGGACGGCGGCGTTGGAGTTCAGGTAGGCGCCTATCTCGTTTAGGACGATGGTGCAGTTGGATATCCGGCACACCCTCGACGGGGAGTAGGTCTCGTCGGCGTAGAGGCCGGCGGTGCCCCCGTAGTGGCCGTTGTTGCCCACGGTGCAGTTGTCGACGAGGGGCTGGGCCTTCTCGATGTAGATGCCGTAGTACTGGCAGTCCTTCACGGTGGTGTTGAGGACCGACGGGGCCGAGGAGTTGATGTGGATGCCCTCGTAGCCGTTCTGGACGGTGCAGCCGTCGAGGCTGACACCGTCGGAGCCGATGTACACGCCCCGGCCGAACTCGTTGCCCAGCACCCCGACCTTCGATATCGTCGTGGACGAGAGGGCGCCCGTGGAGCCGGCCAGGAACTGGAACTTGAAGTTGTAGGGCGTGGAGGTCATTATCTTCGTGCCGTTGTCCGCATAGAGCCTTCCGCCCGACCGGACCTCGATGCGGCAGGGCGAGCCGGCCGAGGCGCTGTTGATGTGCAGGTTGACGGCGCTCAGGGTGAGGCTCCCGCCGCCCTGGATGATGAGGTTGCCGGCCACGTTGATCGTGACACCGCTGTAGCTTCTGGTGTCCGTCACGGTCCAGTCGCCGGTGACATCCCCGCCGCCGGAGGGCGGGTCGTTCGTGCCCCGGGAGGGCAGCGGCAGGGCGGCAAGGAGGAACATCCCGGCAAGCATGCAAGCCATCGCGCGGATGTGACGCATCGGTTCTGCCTCGTCGATTGACAAAACTGGTAAGATTATATAATTTATGTCTCAATTGTTGATAGTTATACAAGGGGGGGAAGGCGGGAAGGCGGCAAGGCAGCAGGGGACGGGGCCAGGAGGGCAGGAAGTTGCGGTATGCCGGCGGCCCAGAATCATTAATAGTGTAAAACGCTCTTCCTCTGTCCAACGAAGGCAAGCACCATGGCAATCATAGACGCCAAGGGCGTGGTGAAGACCTACGACACCGGCAAGGTGAAGGTGGAGGCCCTCAAGGGCGTTGACCTTTCGGTCGAGAAGGGGGAGATGGTCGCCATCATGGGTCCGTCGGGCTGCGGAAAGACCACCATGCTCAACTGCCTCTCCGGCCTGGACGACCTCACCGCCGGCAAGGTGCTCCTCGAGGGCAGCGACATCCACGCCATGAAGGACGACGCGCGCACGACCTTCCGGGCCAGGAAGATGGGGTTCATATTCCAAAACTTCAACCTGCTCCCGGTGCTCACCGCGGCGGAGAACGTCGAGCTGCCGCTGCTTCTTGTGGGGGTGTCCACGAAGGCGGCGCGCGAGAAGGCCCAAGGGGCCCTGGCGCTGGTCGGGATGGAGGACCGCAAGGACCACAAGCCCGCCGAGCTCTCCGGGGGCCAGCAGCAGCGCGTCACCATCGCGCGCAGCCTGGTCAACGAGCCGGCCATCGTCTGGGCGGACGAGCCCACCGGCAACCTCGACACGGACAAGAGCGCCGAGGTCATCGGGCTCATGAAGCAGCTCAACCGGGAGAAGGGGCTGACCTTCGTCATCGTCACGCACGACCCCGGCGTGGGCCGAAAGTGCGGGCGGGTCATAGAGATGAGAAACGGGCTCATCAGCTCCGAGACCAGGTGCTGAGGGGGCGGCGCGATGGACGGCCTGCTCTTCCTTCTGCTCCTGGGTGTCGCCGTCATCGCCCTGGCGGTGGCGGGACTGGCGCTCGCCAACCGGGTGGTGTTCAAGATGGCGGCCCGCAACTTCGGCCGGCGCAGGGCCCAGAGCGCCATAGTGGTCGCCGGCCTCATGATAGGCACCGCCATCATCTCGGCGTCGCTGGTCGTGGGCGACACGATGCGCTACATTTTCGTAAACGACACCTACCACTCGCTGGGGGAGACGGACGAACAGATATCCGGGACCAGCCAGTTCGGGACGAGCACCTGGTTCTCCGAGGGCGTCTATGTATCCCTCAAGGAGAACCTCTCGAGGGTCGCGGGCGTCCAGGCGGTCGCCCCGATGATAAACGAGCCGGTCTCCCTCTTCAACCCCCGGACCAACCTTGCCGAGCCCTCCGTGACGCTGGCCGCGTACGATTCCGCCGCCATGAGGTCGACCGTCTTCGGCGACCTTGACGGAAAGGGGCTCCATACCGACAAGCTGGGCCAAAACGAACTGTACCTGAACGCGCTATCGGCCGACGGCCTCGAGGCAGAGGCCGGCGACACGCTCCAGGTCTCATTCGGCGTGCGCAACGCCACCAACCCGCTCGTGTCGGACCTCGTCCGCCGGAACTTCACGGTCGCCGGCATAATCCAGCAGAAGGACCTGTACGGGAAGGCGAACCTCGGGGGGGCAAAGCCCCTATTCATCGAGCTTTCCCGCGCCCAGGCGCTCCTGGGCCGCCCGGGCCAGATCAACCGCATCCTAGTCTCCAACGCGGGGGATACCTGGGGGGGCGAGGGATGGACCGGCAAGGTCAACGGCACCATCCGCAAGGCCCTGGACGACGCGGTGGGCATGGACGAGCTGGGGTTGACCCTGAGCCTTGCCGACGGGCTGGAGATGAACAGCCTCATGGGCTACTTCGGCTCCGAGTACAGCCATATCATGCTGGGGTTGGCGCGCTCTTGGGGGGCGCGCACCATGACCGGTGCGGTGGTGCCCACCATCGACCTGAACGGCAAACCCACCATGGGAATGCTCGCCATCGGCTTCAACTCCACGGACCCGGCCTACCCCCCCGTGAGGGAGGGGACGCTCTATGTCTTCCAGGGGCCGGCGGCGATGCTGGGCGTGGGCAACGGCACGCCCGCTGTGCTGGCGGGGATGGGCTTCGACGGCCGGCCGCGCTCGGCAAACCTCATCGCGGAGCTCCTGCCGCCCGGCTTCGAGGACGTCCTCCCCCCGGAGCTGCGCGACATCTCCCTGGGCTTCATCGGCCCGGCCACCGCCCGGCAGCTGCTCTCGGGCGGGGCGTTCTCCGGGGAGCTCCTGTCGTTTGCGCGCGTCTACGGCGCGGACAACGCCACGCTGGCGGCGATAGCCTCCCAGACGCGGTCGGCCCTGGACGAGCGCATCACCGCCAAGGACGTGAACCTCAAGGTGGTGGATTCGAAGTACGACCAGCTCAAGGCCGCCCGCACCGCCGGCTCGTCCATCGGGGATATATTCATGATATTTTCGGTGTTCTCGATAATCGCCGGCGTGGTGCTCATCGTCAACATATTCGTCATGCTGGCCGAGGAGCGAAAAGGCGAGATGGGCATGGCCCGCGCCGTGGGCATGAAGCGCAAGCACCTGATACGGATGTTCCTGTTCGAGGGGACGATGTACGTCTTCATATCCAGCGCGGTGGGGGCGTTCCTGGGGCTGCTCTTCGGCAAGCTGCTCATCCTGGCGTTCGGTTTCATCTTCGGCGGCGGCGGCATGGACTTCCCGTTCTACTTCACCTGGGACAGCATACTTTTGGCGTTCTGCCTGGGCACGCTGCTCACGTTCGTGACGATATTCTTCGCCAGCCGGCGCTCGGCGAGGCTCAACATAATCCGGGCGATAAGGAGGATACCGGAGCCCCGGGGGAGCCGCGCGGGGAGGCCAGACATACTCGCGGGGGCGGCCATACTGGCCCTGGGCATCCTCTTCTGGCTCATCGGGACAGGCTCCAGGTCCGCCCTGGGCTGGATGGTCGGGCCGTCGCTCGTGATCCTGGGGGCGGCGGTGGTCGCCCACAGGTGGGTGAGCATCCGGGCGGCGATGACGCCGGCCTCCCTGCTCATGATTTTTTGGATGTTCAAGCCGACCTGGATGGCCCTCCCGGGCGAATCCGAGGCCGCCTCCTCCGGCGGGGGCCTCGAGCTCTTCATCGCGAGCGGGCTCCTGCTGGTGCTGGCCGGCGTGCTCCTTGTGATGTTCAACTCCGACCTCCTGCTCCGGGGCCTCCAGAGGACCGTGGGTTCCCACCGTTCCACCAGGGCCGTGCTCAAGACCGCCATCTCCTACCCGATGGAGGGCAAGTTCAAGACCGGAATGACACTGACCATGTTCGCGCTCATCGTCTTCACGGTCACGGTCATAGCCATGATAGCCTCGATGCAGGCCTCGACGATGGACAACGAGCGCGTCCGCCAGAGCGGGGGCTACGAGATCATCGGCTTCACCAACCCGGGGACGCCCCTTGTCAACGTCTCGGCCTCCACCCTCCCGCCCGCGATAGGCGACAATTACACCATAAGGCAGGTCGAGACCCTCTCCGCCGCATACGTCGACGTCCGCCACTTCGACTCGAAGGGCGGTGCGGCCGGCGGCACCGGCCCGGCCATCACGACCTCCCGGAACATCAACGTGCTGCTCGGGGTCTCCGACGACTTCATGAAGAACAACTCGTTCCCGCTCCAGTCGCGCGACAAGAACTACTCATCCGACCGGGAGTGCTGGGAGGCCCTCGGGAGCGACGATTCGCTTTGCATCATCGACGGCTCCAGGCTCCGGTCGGGAGGCGGCGTCTACGCCGGGCCGCAGTTCGGGGAGGCGCCCGGCGCCCACGTCGGCGGCACGGTGACCATATCCGACATCACCGGACAGAACCGGACGCGCACCTTCCGCGTCGTGGGCATAATGTACCAGCAGTACTTCTTCCAGGGCGTCATCTCGAACAAGCGCCTGGTCCAAAACGAGTTCGGCGGGGCCGACCTCTACCTGCTCGTCGACCTCGGGCCGGGCCAGAACGCCGACAAGGCGACCAAGGACTTCAAGCGGGCATACCTGGAGAACGGCCTGGTGGCCATAGACATCCCGGCGATACTGGATATGATAACGACCTCGGTCTCGCAGGTGATGTACCTCATGGAGGGCTTCCTGGCCATAGGCCTGCTGATAGGTATCGCAGGGATAGGCATCATCTCCTACCGCAACGTCATCGAGCGGCGCCAGCAGATTGGCATGATGCGGGCCATAGGCTTCCGGCGCCGCAACATCACATCCTCGTTCCTCATCGAGACCTCCTTCGTCACGGTCATTGCCATAGTCATGGGGATAATCTTCGGCATCGGGATCGGCTGGCAGATCTACGACGGCGGCGGCTACAAGGAGCTGGGGGCGAGCTTCGCCGTCCCGTGGGGCAACCTCCTCGTGATAACCGTCGGCGCCTACATCGCCACATTGGTCTTCACCTTCTACCCGAGCCTGATGGCCGCGAAGATCCCGCCTGCCGAGGCGCTCAGGTACATTGAATGATTGGTGAAAGGCAGCAAGGCAGGAAGGCAGCAAGGCAGGAAGGCAGCAAGGCAGGAAGGCAGGAAGGCAGCAAGGCGGGAAGGCAGAAAGGCAGCATGGCAGAAAGGGGGGAATGGACCGGATAGACCCTGTTCCCCCCACCCTTTCTGCCTTTCTCCCTTTCTGCCTTTCTGCCTTGCTGCCTTGCTGCCTTTCTCCCTTTCTGCCTTTCTGCCTTGCTGCCTTGCTGCCTTTCTGCCATGCTGCCTTGCTGCCTTCCTGCCCATTCTTAAATATTGGCACGCCCATCCCTTCCCGATGACCGCCAAAAGGCTCGACGAGCTCTCGACGGCCGAGTTCGGAAAGATGGTGGGGAAGGACCCGGTGGTGTTTTTGCCTATCGGGGCCGTGGAGGAGCACGGCGCGCATTTGCCGCTCGGGACGGACTCGCTGCAGCCCGAGTACATAGTGCAGAAGGTGGCGGACCGGCTGCCCGGACCGGCGCTCATAGCCCCGCCCCTGCGGTACGGCAACTGCGTCACCACGCGCAACTTCCCGGGGACGATATCGCTCTCCTTCGACACGCTGCGGGCACTGGTCCAGAACATACTCGAGGAGCTCTGCCGCAACGGGATACGCAGGATTGTCATCGTCTCCGGCCACGCCGGCGGGGCGCACATGGCCGCGCTGCGCACGGCCGGCGAGAACGTCGTGGACAAGGCGCCGGACCTCAGGCTCATGGTGCTCTCCGACTACGACCTCGCCTACGAGCTCCGGGGCGCCGAGTTCGACCCGCGCGACGGGCATGCCGGGGCGATAGAGACCTCCCGCGTCATGGCCATCAGGCCGGGGCTCGTCAAGAAGAAGGGCCAAAACAGCTTCGACCGGCCGCCGAAGTACATGCTGACGCCCCACCCGGAGCGGTACTTCCCCACGGGCGTGATGGGGGAGGCGGGCAAGGCGAGCCAGGCGAAGGGCAGGCGCATCAACGAGTACATCGTGAAGGGGTTGACGGAGCTCATCAAGGCGAACCTGTCCTGATTCGGCCCCAGAGCCTCTTGGCAAGCATTTTGAACTCCTCCGGATGATACTTCCGTTCCTTGACTATCTCTTGCCAGTTCGACCTTATGAAGTCCAGAGTGACTTCCTTGAAACCGTGGCTTCGGGCGGAGAGCTCGATTGCGTACCGGATCGGGCCCTTCCCGCCCTGGAGCTGGGACATCAACCCCAGGGCGTCCTTGGACCAGGGAAACGCCTTCCTCGTTTTCGAAGATCGGGAGCGGGAGGCGTCCAGGAACCGCTCGTACAGTTCCCGGGTGCGGAATATCCGCCTGTCGATTATTTCGTAGTTCCCGTCGGTGAATGTGATGCCTATGCAGGGGTTCGAGTGCGACTCCGAATCGTAGAATATGGTCTCCTCGATTTGGTAGATGTCGGAGAATTTATAAAACGGCCTGTTGCCCGCCCCCAGGGACAGGCCTTCCCTGCAGACCATTAGCTTGGATAGGCTTTTCATGTGCCTGAGGGCGAGATAGATGACGGGGACGAGGAGGCCTGACATCACTGCCAGCAAGATCGCCACGATCCAGAACACGTCAGGGCCTCCGACCAGGGCGACCGGCACGGGTATGACCAGGAAAAGAATCAAGAATATCACGACAATGAGCAGCTTGTCGGCTGACCTCCTCCTTTCAAGATGTTCCACCGGTTCCTGGAAGAGGACGGGACCGCCGAAGAGCTCGCCTTCCTGGAACGGATAGGATTCCACCATGCCGCATCAAAAAGGGCGGTGTGCGGCTTCAATTTTTCGCCCTCGTCCGCCCGTCCGGCAGGCCTTCCGGGCTGGGGCCTTGGGACAATATTAACCCTCCTCCGAGGGAGCCTTAAATAATTTTGTCCCAAATTTGTACATATCTTGCCTATCCCCCTTTCTTCTCTTATCACGTCTCCATTGCAGCCCGTTCGAAACCCGA
>VGTL01000010.1 GCA_016874675.1 Methanobacteriota archaeon
CCCCGATAGCTATTTGTCGATTCCTTCCAGCTCCTTCTCCTTGAAGGTGGCCAGCGGCAGGGGCGCCTTCGGGTCCTTGCCGGCGACGTAGTCGAAAACCTTTTGGACCTCCTCGGCCTCGGAGCAGAAGAGGCGGGCCACCGGAAGGTCGTTGGGGCAGGCCTCCTCGCACATGCCGCAGCGGACGCAGGAGGAGACCATGTGGTTGAGGCGCGTGAGGTGGAACAGCAGGGTGTCCTGGGGCATGCGCAGCAGGCCCTTCCTGCCGGCCTTTCCAAGCATGGAGCGGGGAGTGGGCTTCATGAACTCGGCGTCGAAGATGCACTCCTTGCAGTAGCAGATGGGGCAGGCGTCGCGGCAGTTGTAGCACCGGATGCAGGTGGAAATGGTCTCGAGGAGGCCCTCGAGGGTGCCCATCCGGGCCCGGGTCTCGGCCAGCCACTTTTGGCGGAAGTCGGCGTTCAGGGCCGTCCGGCGGGCGATCTCGGCCTTCCGGCCGTCGGCCGGCCGGCCGGGCCCGTATCCCGCCTCCCCCAGGGCCTTGAGCGCCTGCTTCCCGAGGTCCGTCTGCGCCTCGATGTACAGCTCCTTCGTGATGTCGCCGCCCAGGTGCAGCACGGCCAGGTCGGCCGTCCCCTCGACCGGCCAGAAGTGCTCGCAGGCCCAGCAGGTGTCGCGCAACATGGTCTGGCACTGGGTCGCCAGGGAGGCGGTCGGGTCCTGCCCGGCCTTGCGCGCCTCCTGCGCCTTCTTGTCGTAGACCTTCATGCGGAAGGTGCCCAGGCAGTCCTGCCCGATGAAGAGGATGTTGTGCCGGTCTATCTGGTTGAGCTTGACGAGCTCCACGGCGGCCCGCAGCTCGCAGGGCCGGAGCACCGCCGCTATCTTCTCGGAGGGCTCCGTCTCCGAGAGGAGCTGGAGGAGCCTCGCGCTGTTCACCGGCATCACGAAGCTCACCGGCCGGGCGCTCCTGAGGGCGGAGGCCCTCTTGACGAGCGTCTGGTTTATGGACGTGCCGTGGGCCGATTCCTGCGGTATGAGCAGGGCGTCGACCACGTGCCTGTCCAGGAGGGCGGCCAGGGCGCCCGCCAGGGCGGCGTTGAAGTCCCCGTCTCTCACCGGAACGTGGATGGCGTCCATCATCATCACCTCAGAGGGCCCACTCCTCCCGGAACCTGCTGGGGCCCAGTCTCCTGAGCTCCTCCGTGAACTCCGTCACGGTCTCGGCGAACTTCTTCCCCTCGCTGGCGGATATCCAGCGCACCCACAATCGCCGCTCGTCGAGGCCGAGGTCCTTCAGCAGCTGCTTGAGGATGGTCGCCCGGCGCCTCGCCTTGTAGTTCCCGGACTGGTAGTGGCAGTCGCCGGGGTTGCAGCCGCCGATGAGGACGCCGTCGGCCCCCTCCACCAGCGCCTTGACAACGTACATCGGGTCCACCGCGCCCGAGCACATCACCCGGATGGGGATGAAGTTGGGCGGGTACTGGAAGCGGCTGACGCCGGCGAGGTCGGCGCCTGTATAGGTGCACCAGTTGCAGAGAAAGCCCACGATCTTGGGTTCGAAGCCGGTCATTCATTCACTCCCTTTCATCCGAGCGGTCATCTCCTCCCTCATCCCCTCAGGTCAGCGCCTCTATCTGCGCCCAGAGCTGCTTCATCTTGTGGTTGGAGAGCAGTATCGCCTTCGAAGGGCAGGCCATCGCGCACGCCCCGCACGACACGCACTGCGACGGGTTGACGTGGGCCACCCAGCGCGTCGCCCCCCGCCTGCGGTCCGCGACCTTCTTCATCACGATGGCGCCGGCCGGGCAGACGGATTCGCACTGCCTGCATCCGGAGCACCTCTGCTCGTCCGCCTCGGCCCGCTCGGCCGGGACGGGCACCTCGCCGGACCTCATGAGCCCGTTCAGGGTGGCGGCGGCGGCCTTGGCGTCCTGCACGGAGTACCGTATGCCCCGGGGGCCGGCGGCGCAGCCGACCGCGATTATGCCCTTCCTCTCCAGAAGGTCGAACGCCGGGTTGAGCTCCCTGAAGAACCCGTCGCCGTCCAGCGGGACGCGCAGCACCTGCGAGAGCGCCTCCGTGCCCGGGGCGGCCTCCTGCCCGGTCGAGAGCACCACGAGGTCCGACCTTATCCGCAGGAGCTTGCCGGTGTCGATGTCCTCGCCGACCACGACCAGCCCGTCCCGGTCCGCCGCGACCTCGGAGACCCTCCCGCGCAGGAAGTGGATGCCCATGTCCCGGGCCTCCCGGTAGTGCTCCTCGAAGCCGCGATACGGCCCCCGGAGGTCGATGTAGTGGATGAATACCTGGGCGTCCGGGTAGCGCCGCTTGAGCTCCTTGGCCTGGCCGATGGCGTAGGTGCAGCACACGAGCGAGCAGTGGGCCTTCCCCCGCCCGGTCTCGTCGCGGGAGCCCACGCACTGGATGAAGTCGATGACCTTCGGCACCTTCCCGTCGGAGGGCCGGTGCAGCTCGTGGTCGCCCGGGCGCGAGGCCACTATCATCCTCTCCAGGTCGAGGAAGGTGACGACGTCCTTGTGCACCCCGTAACCGAACTCGGGGAGGTTCGCCGGGTCGACGAGCCGGGAGCCCGTCGCCAGCACCACGGTGCCGACCTCCACTTCCTTGATGCCCCCGGGCTCCTTGATCCTGGCTGTGTAGTTCCCGAACACGCCCCCGAACTCCAAAAGCTCGCTTCCGAGATGCACCCGGATGCGCGGGTGCTGCATCACGCCCTCCACCTTCGGGACCAGTATGCACTCGCGGCAGTAGTGCATGCAGCAGCCGTCGGGCTTGCACTCGTGGGTGGGGAAGGTGGTGCTCAGCTGCCAGGTGCGGCCGCCCAGCTGCCCGTCCCTCTCGACCAGGTGGACCTCGTTGCCGTCGTCGGCGAGGTCGATTGCGGCCTGCATCCCCGCCACGCCGCCGCCGAGCACCAGCGCCGCCCGCTTCATGCCGATGCGCCCGCCGTGGAGAGGCTCGAGCATCGAGGCGCGCGCCACCGCCGCCGCCAGCATGAGCCGCGCCTTCCCGGTCGCCCTCTTTCGGTCGCGGTGGGGCCAGACGCACTGCTCGCGCAGGTTGGCCATCTCGAGCATGTACCGGTTGAGGCCGGCCGCGACCAGCGCCCGCCCGACCATCTCCTCGTAGACCCGGGGCGTGCAGCCGGCGACGACCACCCGGTCGAGCCGGTTGTCCGCGATGGCCTTGCGGAGCTCCTCCTGGCCGTTCTGGTCGCAGAGCACCGCCGTTTCACCGACGAGGACCACGTCCGGAAGGCCCCTGACATACTCCTTGAGCGACCCGAGGTCCAGTCCGGACGACAGTTCGCCGCGGCAGGAGCAGAACAGCACGCCGGTTCTCGCCCTCCCCTCGGTGGCGCGCATCACAACTCCTCCAGCGCGGCGTCGATCATCGGGATTATCTGGTGCTTGGCGAACCCGCGGGCCGAGGGCACGCCCGACGGGCAGGCGGCGGCGCAGGCGCCGCAGCCCTTGCAGAGCACCTCGGTGACCTCCGCCTTCCCGGTCCGGGCGTTTGTCTTGATGGCCTTGGTCGGGCAGGCGGCCTCGCAGTAGCCGCAGCCGGTGCACCGGTCGGCGTCGATGAAGACGGGGATGCCCTCGAGCGACACCGTCTCCTTGGAGAGGACCTCGACGGCCTTCTGGGCGGCCCCCAGCGCCTGCGAGATGGTCTCGTCCATGAAGCGGGGCGAGTGGGCGGTCCCGGCCATGTAGATGCCCTCGGCCGTGAACGAGAGGGGCGCTATCTTGGCGTGGGCCTCCATGAAGAAGCCGTGCTCCGTCTGCGGGATCTTGAGTATCTGCGCCAGTTCCTGGTTGGTCCCGGGGGGCACGGTGGCGGCGCTGAGCACCAGGAGGTCGGGCCTGAGGATGAAGCGCGTGGCCAGGTCGTGGTCGTTGACATCCACCCGGAGGCGGTCGCCCGAGATCGTGAGGACGGGCTTGTCCGTGTTCTCGTAGCGGATGAACTGGACGCCCAGCTCCCGGGCGGCCTTGTAGTGCTGCTCGTTGAGGCCGTAGGTGCGCAGGTCGCGGTACAGGACGAAGACGCTGGTCCTGGGGCTCTTCTTCCTTATCTCGAGGGCGTTCTTCACGGCCTCGGAGCAGCACACGCGGGAGCAGTAGGTCCGGCCGGTGTCCTCGCGGCTGCCCACGCACTGGATCATCACGACCGTCCTCGCGTCCAGCTTTCCCTCGTGTAGGACGCGGTCGAGCTGCAGCTGCGTGATGACGCGCGGGTCGGTGCCGAAGCCGAAGTAGCCCGTCGGGACGAGCTCCGCCGCGCCCGTCGCGACGACGATGGCGCCCACCGAAACCTCTTCGAGCGTGCCGCATTTCGCCTCGATTCGCGCCCGGAAGTTGCCGATGAAGCCCTCGATGTCGCGCACGCGGGATTCGAGGTGCAGGCGGATTCTCGGGTCGGCCCTCACCTTCGCTATCAGGTCATTCAGGTGCCTCTGCGGGTCCCCCCCGGAGAGCAGGGTGAAGATGTTGCGGACGTTGCCGCCGGGCTCCGCATCCTTCTCGACGAGATGGGACTCGAAGCCCTGGGCCGCAAGCTCCGCCGCCGCCGTCAGCCCGGCGAGCCCTCCGCCGATCACGAGCGCCGCGTGGGTCACCTTCGCCGGCTCCTTGTGCACCGCCTCGGCGAGCCTCACCTTCTCGACCGCCATGAGCACCATGTTCTTGGCCTTCCTCGTGGCCCGCCGGGGGTCGTCGCGGTGGACCCAGGAGACGTGCTCGCGCACCGACGCGAGCTCGAAGAGGTGCTGGTTGATGCCCGCCTCCTTGAGGGTGTTTTGGAAGAGGGGCTCGTGCGTGCGGGGCGTGCAGGAGGCGACCACGACGCGGTTGAGCCCGTGCCCGTCGATTATCTCCCTCATGTGCTTGAGGTGGTCGGCCGAGCAGGTGTAGAGGCCGGTGTCGGCGAACACCACGCCGAGGTCCTTGCGCCCGCGGATGTAGTCGGCGACCTCCCTCACGTCCACCACGCCGGCGATGTTGGTGCCGCAGTGGCAGATGAAGACGCCGATTCGCGGCTCTTCGGCCCCCACCTCCTTCTCGGGAGGGAAGCTCTCGACCGCCGTGAGCGTCCCGCGCTCCGACGAAAGGCGCTCGGTCGCCTTCGCCGCGGCGCCCAGGCCCTGGGCCACGGCGTCCGGGATGTCCTTGGGCGCCTGGAGGGCCCCGGCGACGAAGACACCCGGGCGGCTCGTGCTCACCGGCTCCAGCGCCGGCGTCGAGGCGAACCCGAACTCGTTGAGGTCGACGCCGAGCTTTCTCGTCAGTTCCCTGAGCTGCTCCGGCGTCTGCATGCCGACCGAGAGCACGACCAGGTCGAAGCGCTCCCGCCTGGTGGAGCCGGTCTCGTCCCGGTAGCTTATTACGAGGTCCTGCGTCCTCGGGTCCTCCTCTATGTTGGGCACCCGGCAGCGGTGGTAGACGACGCCGTACTCCCTCTCGGCCCGGTTGCGGTACTCCTCGAAGCCCTTGCCGTAGGTCCTCATGTCGATGAAGAAGATGTGGGTGTCCGTGCCGGGGGCGTGCTCCTTGGCGATGATGGCCTCCTTCGTGGCGTAGGTGCAGCACACCGCCGAGCAGTAGGACCGCCCGGAGGGCTCGTCGCGCGACCCGACGCACTGGAGCCAGGCGATGCGCCGGGGGTGCTTCCCGTCCGAGGGGCGCTTCACCTCCCCCTTGAACGGGCCGGACGAGGAGAGCATCCTTTCGAACTGGAGGCTGGTGACGACGTTTTGGAACACGCCGAAGCCGTACTCCTCACGCAGCTGGGGCGCGAAGGTCTCGAAGCCGGGCGAGAGTATTATCGAGCCGACGTCGAGCTCCTCCACGACCTCCTTCTGGTCGTAGTCTATGGCGCCGGCCTTGCAGACCTCCTTGCAGATGCCGCACTCGCCCTTGAGCTTCTTCACGCAGTTTCGGGGGTCGATGACGGGCTTGTTCGGGACGGCCTGCGGGTACGGGATGTACACGGCGGGCCTGGCGCGGAGGCCCATGTCGAACTCGGACGGTATCGGGATGGGCCTGTTCTTGGTGAACCTCTCGAGCTTTATGGTCTTGGTCGGGCAGATGGTGGCGCAGGCGCCGCAGGTCTGGCACACCCCGGACTCGGTGTCGAAGGGCGGTTTCACCTTCCGTTTGTAGCCCCTTTCCGCGAACCCGATGGCGCTCTGGCCCATCCTCTCGGCGCACACGCGCACGCACAGGCCGCACAGGATGCAGTTGTCGCCCGGCTCCTTCTCCAGCGGACGGAAGCGGGACCCCTCGACGCCGAGCTTTTTGGCCATCTCCAGCATGTCGGGCTGGCCGGGGCACTGCGTCAGGATGAGCTCCATCACGAGCCGGCGGGCCCGCCTGACCTTGTCGGAGCCGGTGGCGACCTCCATCCCGGGCTCGGCGGGGGTGGTGCAGGAGGCGACCATCCGGGAGCGCCCGCCCTGGGCTACGTCCACGATGCACAGGCGGCACACGCCGTAGGGCAGGAGGGCCTTGTGCCAGCAGAGCGTGGGTATCTCGACGCCGCCGTTCTGGGCCACCTCGAGTATCGTCTGGCCCCTCTCGAAAGGCACCTCGTTGCCGTTGAGCTTCAGCTTGGGCATCAGGCCCCCTCCCTGCCCTTGATGGCCGCCTTCCCGTCGTTCGTCTCCAGGTCGCAGCGCAGGCACCGCCGGGCCTCCCTCACCGCCATCTCCTCGGTGAGGCCGGTCTCCACCTCGACGAGGCTCGTGGTGCACACGCAGGATTCCACGCAGGGCATCGCCGGGCGCCGGGATTGGGATACCTCCTCCTCGGAGAGCTCCACCGGCCCGACATAGACCGACGGCCGGCTGACGCGGTATTCGCGCTCCACCGGCCTCCCGTTGATGTACCTGTCTATCATTTCGGCGGCCACCTTGCCGGCGCCCATGGCGTCGATGACCGTGGCGGGACCGGTGGCGACGTCGCCCCCGGCGAAGATGCCCGGCACGCTGGTGGCGAGGGTGCGCCCGTCGACCTTGACGGTGCCCCGGTCGTCCAGGGCGACGCCGGAGCCCCCGCACATGGCCAAGACGTCGGCCCGCTCGCCTATCGCCACTATGACCGTGTCCAGCTCGGTGGTGAACTCGGAGCCGGCGACCGGCACCGGCCGGCGCCGCCCGGAGGCGTCCGGCTCGCCCAGCTCCATCCGGACGCATTCGAGGCCCGTGACCCGGCCGTCCTCCGTGATTATCCGCCTGGGCGCAGAAAGGTACACCATCTCTATGCCCTCCTCGATGGCGGCGTCCACCTCGTCCTTGAACGCCGGCATCTCGGCGCGGGTGCGCCTGTAGAACAGCGTGGTCCTCTCGCAGCCGCGCAGCCTCCGGGCCATGCGGGCGGCGTCCACCGCGGCGTTGCCCCCGCCTATGACCGCGAGCCGCCGTCCGAACGAGGCGCGCTTGCCGAGCGAGAGGTCCTTGAGGAACTCCATCCCGTCCATCACGCCCTCGGCGTCCTCTCCCGGGATGCCCAGCCTGATGGATCTATGCGCCCCGGCCCCGATGAAGACCGCGCTGTATTCCCTGCGGAGCTCTTCGAGCGTCAGGTCCTTCCCGACCGTCACGCCGGTCCGTATCTCGACGCCGGCGTCACGGATGCTCTGGAGGTCCGATTCGAGTATCTTTTTGGGCAGGCGGTACTCCGGGATGCAGACGGCCAGCGCCCCGCCGGCGACGGGCAGCTTTTCGAAAACGGTCGGCCGGTAGCCCCTGAGCGCCAGGAAGTAGGCGCAGGAGAGCCCGGCCGGCCCCGCCCCGACCACGGCCACCTTCTCGCCGCCCGCCGGCGCCGTCGGCGTCCTGGCCGGTTTGTAGTCGAAGCCCCCGGCGCGGGCCTGGTCCGTCGCGAAGCGCTTGAGCGCCCGGATGGATATGGGGTCGG
The DNA here is from genome assembly GCA_016874675.1 of Methanobacteriota archaeon. Classification (GTDB taxonomy): domain Archaea; phylum Thermoplasmatota; class DTKX01; order VGTL01; family VGTL01; genus VGTL01. The sequence goes on from VGTL01000010.1 coordinate 7,944, forward strand.
CGTGCTTGCCGGCGCTGCACTTGGTCTCGCAGGGGTGGTGGCAGACGCGGCCGCACACCGAGGGGAGCGGGTTGTCCTTGCGGATGATCTCGTAGGCCTCCCTGTACCTCTGCCGGGCGATGAGGGAGATGTAGCCCTGCGCCTCGGTGCCGATGGGGCACGCGTGCTGGCAGGGCGACGAGACTATCTCCTTGCACACCCCCGCCGGGCAGCGCTTCTCGACTATGTGGGCCAGGTACTCGTCCCGGAAGTACTTGAGGGTGGTCTGGACCGGGTTGGCGGAGGTGCCGCCCAGCAGGCAGAGCGAGCCGTTCCTGACCACCTCGGCGAGGTCCGACAGGAGGTCCAGGTCCTCGAGCCGGCCGCGCCCCTCGGTTATGTCGGTCAGGATGGAGTGCATCTGGGTGACCCCCACGCGGCAGGGGGTGCACTTCCCGCAGGATTCGTCTTTGAGGAAGTTGAGGAAGTACTTGGCGATGTCCACCATGCAGGTGTCCTCGTCCATCACTATCATCCCGCCGGAGCCCATCATGGCGCCGGCGGCCGTGAGCTGGTCGTAGTCCACCTGCAGGTCCAGAAGGTCCGGGGGGATGCACCCGCCGGAGGGCCCGCCCGTCTGGACCGCCTTGAACCTCTTGCCCTTGGGGACGCCCCCGCCGATCTCGTAGATCATCTTGCGCAGGGTGATGCCCATCGGGACCTCGACCAGGCCGGTGTTGTTTATCTTGCCGACCAGCGAGAATACCATGGTGCCCTTGCTCGTGTTGGTGCCTATGGAGCCGAACCAGTCCGCCCCCCGGTTGATGATTAGCGGCACGTTCGCCCAGGTCTTCACGTTGTTGATGTTGGTCGGCTTGCCCCAAAGCCCGCTCTGGGCGGGGTAGGGCGGCTTCCCCCGGGGCTCGCCCACCTTGCTCTCGATTGAGGCCATGAGGGCGGTCTCCTCGCCGCACACGAAGGCGCCGGCGCCCCGGAATATCCTCAGCCGCAGGCCGAACCCGGAGCCGAGGAGGTCTTCGCCCAGAAGGCCGCGCTCCTCGAGCTGGGCGATGGCGTAGGTGAGGTGGACTATCGCCAGCGGGTACTCCGTGCGGACGTAGACGTAGCCCTCCGAGGCGCCCATGGCGTGGGCGCCGATGATCATGCCCTCGAGCACCGAGTGGGGGTTGCCCTCGAGCAGGCTCCGGTCCATGTAGGCGCCCGGGTCGCCCTCGTCGGCGTTGCAGATGATGTACTTCTGGTCGCCGGGGGACCTTCTGCAGAGCTCCCACTTCTGGCCGGTGGAGAACCCGGCGCCGCCCCGGCCGCGCAGTCCCGCCCTCTTGACCTCGTCTATTATCTGCTCCGGCCTCATGGCGAGCGCCCTGGCCAGCGCCGAGTAGCCCCCGATGGCGATGTAGTCCTCGATGCGCGTCGGGTCCAGCCTCCCGTTGTTGCCGAACACTACGCGCGTCTGGTGCTTGTAGAACGGGATGTCGTGCTCGTGCACCACCGTCTCGCCGGTGTTGGGGTCCCTGTAGAGGAGCCGCTCGACGATGCGGTTGTGGACCATGGTCTCGCCGATGATCTCGGCGGCGTCCTCGGGCTTCACGCCGTGGTAGAAGATGTCCTCGGGCCTGATCACCAGTATCGGGCCCTTCTCGCAGAACCCGTGGCAGCCGGTGACCACGAGGCCCACCGCGTCCCCCAGGCCGTGCTTTTTTATCTGCTCGCGCAGGGCTTCGGCCACGCGGGCGGAGCCGTAGGCGCCGCAGCCCGTGCCCTTGCACAGCGTGAGCAGTCGCCTCTTCGGGTCGCGCCCGGAAAGGATGCTCCGCCGGAGCTCCTCGAGGTCGGCGGGGCTCCCAAGCCGCGTCATCGGGCCCCTCCGTCCTTGCCGGGCGCCGCCGGCGGCGCCCAGCCGTACCTGCGGAGGGTGGGGTCCACCTTGGCCACGGACATCGGGTGGTAGTCCTCGCCGACGTTCATCACCGGGCCCAGGGCGCAGGCGCCCATGCAGTTGACGGTCTCGAGGGTGAACTTCATGTCCGGCGTGGTCTCGCCGGCCCTGATGCCCAGCTTCCTCTCGACGGCTTCCAGTATCCTCTTGCTGCCCCGGACGTGGCAGGCCGTCCCGAGGCACACCCGGACCAGGTGCTCGCCGCGGGGCTTGAGGCTGAAGGCAGTGAAGAAGGTGGCGATGTGGTATATCCTCGAGAGCGGGACCCCGAGCACCTCGGAGACGTAGCGCAGGGCGTCCTCGGGCAGGTAGTGGTACTCGGCGTTTATGTCCTGCAGTATCGGGACCAGGGCCCCCTTCCTGTCGGGATAGCGCGCCAGCAGGCGGTCGTAGGCGGCGCGCTTTTCGGGCGCCAGCGTGGCCGAGAAATCCGGCGGCTTTGGGATCTGGGGCGTGTTGCGCACGGGGCAGCTCTCCATGCACACGCCGCAGCCGGTGCACTTGTCCACATCGACGTAGCGCGGCCTTTCAAGGACCTTTATCCTGAAATTGCCCGGGGCGCCCTCGACCTCGACCACCTCGGCGTTGGTCAGGAGGCGGATGTTCTTCTGGCGGGCGGTGCCCACCAGCTTGGGGGCGAGCGTGCACATCGCGCAGTCGTTGGTGGGGAAGGTCTTGTCCAGCTGGGACATGGTGCCGCCGATGGAGGGGTTCTTCTCGACCAGGTAGACCTTGTAGCCCGACTCGGCGAGGCTTATCGCGGTCTCCATGCCGCCGATGCCGCCGCCTATCACGGCCACGGCCCCGACCATCTTCTTCTTGCCCTTCTCGCCGGAGACATCGGCCGCGGCCATCTATTTCACCCCCAGCCTGGCCAGGAGGGCCTTCGGCTTGACGTTGTTGAGATTGAGGCCGAGGTCCTTCTTCGGGTCCATCCCCATCGCCAGCCCGATGACCTGCGGCAGGTACAGCACCGGCAGCTTGTACACCTCGTTGAACGCCTCCTCGATGGTGGCCTGGTACTCGTCGTACATGATGGAGCAGAAGGGGCAGTGGAGGACCATGGCGTCGGCGCCGACGTCCTTGATGTCCCGAAGCTTCGAGTTCACCACCTTGGTGGCGGTCTTCTCCTCGATGGCGAGGATGTCGCCGCCGCAGCAGCGCTCCATGTTCAGGTACCGGACGGGCGTCGCCCCCACGGCCGAGATTATCGTCTCGAGGCTCCGGGGGCGCTTGGCGCTGTCAAAGCCGTCGAATAGGTAGGCCGGCCGCTCGTAGTGGCAGCCGTGGTGCGGGGCCAGGCGGATGCCGGTGAGCGGGCGCGTGACCCTCTTGCTTATGGCCTCGGGGCCGATCCACTCGTAGAGGACCCGCGTGAAGTGCGTCACCTTGACCTTGCCCCGGTACTCGGGCGCGCCGCTCTCCCGCAGAATCCTGTTGATGTGGTTTCGCTCCTTCTCGTTGCCGGCCAGGACCTTGCTGGCCTTCGTGAGGGCCCCGGTGCAGGCCGAGCAGAGGGTGATGACGTCCAATCCCCGCTCTTGGGCCTGCACCAGGTTGCGGGCGGCTATGGAAAGCGAGGTGTCGTGGTCGACGTGGCTCATCGGGTAGCCGCAGCACCCGAATCCGGGGATGTCTGCGAACCTGATGCCGAATGCCTCGGCCACCTTGCGCGAGGAGACCTCGTAGTTGAGGCCGCGCGTGGCTATCGTGCAGCCGATGAAGAGGGCGTACTCCTTCATTTCGAGCCCTCCTTGTCGGCTCCGGGTGCCGGGTGCCGGGTGCCGGGTGCCGGGCCGGGCTCCTTCTTCCCTTCCGCCCCCTCGCTGCCTTGCTGCCCTGCTGCCCTGCCGCCTTCGTCCGCCTTCTTCTCCGCTGCCCGCTGCCCGCTCTCCGCTGCCCGCTCGTCTATCTTTTCATGGACCACTATCTTCTTCGTCGGCTCGGGGTCCTCCTTTATCCCGGGCAGCCCGAGCTTGCCGCGGGCGCGGTTGTCGAACTCGGAGACCTCGATGAGCCGGCCCCGCTGGCAGAGCAGGCCTATCGCCCCCTTGAAGGCCTTGTGCGTGTGGCCCTCGCGGGAGGCGATGTGCTGGATGGCCTGCAGAATCTGGGTGGGCTTGACGTCCTGCGGGCAGCGCTCGAAGCAGTTGTAGCAGCCGGAGCACAGCCAGATCCCGGGGCCGGAAAGCACCTGCTTGCGCATGCCCAGGTTGACCATGCGGATGATGCGGCGGGGGTCGTAGCGCGCGTCGTGCTCGGCGACCGGGCACATCGCCACGCAGGTGCCGCACTGGAAGCACCGGCGGATGTTCTCCCCGCCGGCCTCCCGGGCGACCTCCTCCCGGAAGCCGGGGTCCAGCTCGTCGCAGTCGACGACCGGGAAGGCTTCGGGCCCCTCCGCTGCCTGTTGCCCGCCGCCCGCTGCCTGCTTCCCGTCAGGCTCCTTCCCATCGGCCTTGGTCTCCGCCTCCCCGGCCATTCCAGCTCCCCGCTTCAAGGGCCATGGATGGGGTCGCCTCGACCCCTTTCCGATACCCCGGATTGAGGGTATATTAGTATAAATAATAAGCTTATTGGACAATCGGGCCCAAATCCCTGTCCCACCTCACCCGGCGTGAGCTGTGCTGGCCCGAATCAACTGCGGCGTCTCCAGGCGGCAGCCAGCGCCGCCGCGAACAGGAATGCCAGGGCGGTCGCCGCCGGTCCGGACCCGGGCGTGGACTCCTTTTTGACCGTGAAGTTGACGCTCGCCGAGTCGTAGCCGCCCCGGCCGTCGTGGATGGTCAGGCTGACGCGGTGCCTCCCCTCGGAGAACTTGCGGCTGATTATCGAGCTGTTGCCCAGAAGCTTGGTGCCCTCGGTCCAGGAGTAGCTGAGGGGGTCGCCGTCGGCGTCGGAGCAGGCGGTGCCGTCCAGGCGGATGCTGTCCGAGGCCCTGTACTCCTTCCCCTCCGTCGGGCTGGATATATGCGCCACCGGCGGGTGGTTCTCGGGGGGGCCGAACCAGGGGATGTCCACATTGCCCATGTCCACGCCGAGCTCGGGGTCGTGGACCACCCTCCAGGCTCCCGGGTAGCTCAGGCCGCCCAGGAGCAGCAATCCCGCATAGGTCCCCCGGTCCGTAGCGATGGAGGCCCGGCGGGCGCCCTGGACCTGGAAGAAGGCCCGCCCCGTGGAGGCGGGGGCGGAGGCGTTCTCGAAAAGGCCCACGTCCGATGTCCAGGTGAGCCAGCCGCACCTCTCCCAGTTGTCCTCCAGCCTGAGCTCTCGCTCGGCCGCCTTCCGCGGCATCTCCTTGGCCTCGGGGGGCGCCTCGCCGGGGCGCAATCCCTCGTCCGCCGCGCTCGCCGTGACCTCCTGGCCGGAATCTTCCTGGTACGAGGCGGTCCCGCCGCCGCCGAGGGTCTTTTGGACGAATGCGGCGTCCATCCAGGGGGCGGCCGAGGGCGCCGCGGCCCAGGTGAAGCTCGTGCCCGATTCGAGCAGGAGGCGCGGCATCCCGTTCGCCGGGTCGAAGTCCCAGCCCTCGATGAGATGATCGACCTTGACCCGGGCCGACCAGGTCGTCATGTTGAAGGTCCGGTCGGGCAGCCGGGCGGCTGCCGCCGGCTGCGCCCCCGCGGCCGGAAGGCTCACGTTGTAGAACGGGACGCCGACGGTGGACGATTTGGAGAACACCCGGATGTGGAACGAGAACCTCAGGAGGTTGAGCCTCCCGTCGCCCGGCGAGGCGTTGGTCGATGACCGGTTGCCGACCACGATGTAGTCCAGGTCGCTTGCCGAAAGATCGAATGCTATGTCCTTGACGGCGGTCCCGTTCTCGGTCCTCGTGCTCTCCTCCACCGGCCCCCGGGTCCAATACTGCCGCAGGGAGACGGCCTTGTGGACCGGCTCGGAGGCCAGAAGCTGGTCGCCGGCGACCGGCGCGTCGGACACCGCCACGCCGCCTATGCCGTCGCCGTTCGAATCGTTGAACTCGATGATCGAGGCGAGCCGGTGGACCAGGAGGGCCCTCACGGTGACCGGCCGGGACCGGTTCGTAAGCTTCCCGGCGGCGTCATGGACCTCGGCGCCGGCGATCGTCCTGTTCCAGGAGGCAACCAGCGTGATCGGGCTCCTCACGGTCTGGTTGCCCGTCCCGAAGACGACGGCCATCCAGGAGTCGCCCGCCGGCGCCCTCGCCATGACATACTCGCCGCCGCCCAGAAAGAGGTGCGGGAAGCTGCCCTCCTCCCTGACCGCGACATCCTCGCCGCCCGAGCTTTCGGCCCATCCGGCGGTCACTACCAGGGCCACCAGACCGATTACAGCGCAATTGCGGAATCGCACGGCCATCCCCCGCCGGCTGTAAATCCGCCGGTGCGATTAAAAAGCTTGCGCCCTGCCCCTTGAGCCTTGCCCAATGCGCCCTGCGCCCTGCCTTGCGCCCTCCATTCTACGGCCGCAGCTCCGGCGGCAGCCCCTCCGGCCCGCCGGCGCGGTAGTAGGCGCCCATGACCTTGTTGACCTCGTCGTAGCCGACGATGTTGCGGTCGACCATGTTCTTGAGTATCTTGGCCCGGGCGCGCAGCTCGTCGTAGATCATCCGCTTGTCCTCGAACTTGAGGCGCGGCGCGATCTTCTCCTCGAGGATGAAGGAGTTGTTCATTCCCCTGAAGAAGTGCGTGTCGGTGAAGGGGTCCCAGCGGAAGACCGAGCGCGTGAGCACGCCGTCGAGGTCCTTGGAGTATCGTATTATCTCGTCCACGGAGGTGACCCGCCGGATGAGCCGCCCCCCCTCGTAGAGCGAGGACTGGAAGACCACGGCGTTCAGGTTGTCCATGAAACGGATGGGGACGTTGATGGGGTCGCCGGTGAAGCGCTGGATGAGCTGCTTGGTCGAGGGGGCGTGGAAAGTGGATATGACCGCGTGGCCGGTCTGCATCGCCTGGAACATGACGCTGCCCTCGCGGCCGCGGACCTCTCCGACTATGATGTAGTTGGGCCGGGAGCGCAGCGCCGCCCTCACGAGGTCGAAAAGCTCCACCCGGCCGGCCTCCGGGCCCGCATCGCGCGTTATGAGCCGCTGCCAGACCGGCTGGGGCGCGATGACCTCGGGCGTGTCCTCGGCGGAGTACACCTTCTGGTTGTGGTTGATGAACGTGAGTATGGCGTTGAGCGTCGTCGTCTTGCCCGAGGCGGTCTCGCCCGACACGATGACGGACATCCCGTTCTCGAGGCACAGCCACAGGTAGGCCCCGATCTCCGTGTTGAGCGTGCCGAACTTTATGAGCGCCGTCACGGTGAAGGGCTTCTCGCTGAACTTGCGTATAGTGAAGCTCGAGCCCTGCTTGCTCACGTCCTCCGAGTAGACGATGTTTATGCGGGAGCCGTCGGGAAGGGCGCCGTCGATGATGGGCTTGGCGTCCGAAACGGGCTTCCCTATGCGCTCCGACATCGTGCGCAGGAACTCGTCGAGCTCGATGCTCGAGCGGAACGAGACATTGGTCGCCATCATGCCGAATACCTTGTGGACTATGTACAACCGTTCGGTCCCGATGGAGTGTATGTCCTCGATGTAGGCGTCGCGGATGATGGGCTCCAGGGGGCCGTGCTCGATGATGTTGCGCACGAGGAAGTACTTCATCTCCTCGAGCTCGCGGCCGGTGACGTACACCTTCCTGGTCTCGAAACCGGACATCTTCTCCGAAAGCCACCCGCCGACCGCCGACCGGTCCTGGGTGGTCACCTTGGCCATGAGCCGGTCCAGGGTCTTTTCGAACTGGTCGCGGGTCTCGTGCGCTTTCTCGTACGGCGCCTCCTTGAGGATGCTTTGGAGGATCTCGTCGTACTTCTCGTGCGTCTCGTCGCTCATCTTGGGCTCGATGGTGATGTAGCGCTTGCCGCTGATGCCCATCTTGAAGACGTGGATGAACATCGGGGGCTTCGTCGGGTAGATGAAATTGAAGTCCTTGAGCTTGGCCATGTCGCTTTGGAGGTGGAGGTAGGGCGACGGCTCCTTGTTCCCCTTCTCGACCCAATCGCTCAGGTACTCCTCGAGGTGGGGGTATTCTCTCCTGAACTGCGCGAACTTCTTGAAGCGGTCCTCGATGACCATGTCCTTCCGGCAGGGAGAATAAGCCCTTCCATCGTATTAATATTTGCGAACCCCCCGGACTGAAGTCCGGGGTATCTAGCTTTCAGGACCTTGCGCCCCGCGCCTTGCTCCATCCCTTGCGCCCTGCGCCCTCGTCCCCATGCTACCTTCCTGCCTTTCTGCCTTCCACCCCTGCACCCTCAGGCAACAGTGGTGATGTCGATGATGAACCCGACCTTCGGCTCTATGCGGAAGCCCGTGACCTCGACTATGGGCATCATCGACTGGACGTAGCGGTTGACCAGGATGGAGCGCGCCGTCGTGCCCTCTATGATGGTCGTCTTTATCGTAAGGAAGATGTCGGCGTCCGCCATGAGGGGGGCCGTGACCGCCTGCGGGAGCTCGCCGTCCTCCAGGCACATCACGATGGTCTTGTTCATTCCGGCGAGCTTCTTGAAGAACGCCAGGGCGTTGAGGACCCTCTCCTCGTCGATGTCGTTCTTCACGAGGGAGGAGAAGGTGTCGAAGAACACTATGTCGCGCTCGTAGAGCTGCTTCGAGTTCATCACCCGGCTCAGGAAGTCCTGCCGCGAGATCGCCTTCCCGATGAGCGGGTACACCGGGATGAACAGGAGCTCGCGGTTGAGAAGGTAGTTCACGACATTGTAGTCCAGGGACTTCATCTGGTCCAGGAAGGCCTTGGTCGTGAACTCCGTCGAGACCATCGTGGCGGAGTGCCCGTTCTTGAGGAAACCGTAGATGAGCCGCTGGGAAACGGCGCTCTTCCCGGCCCCGTACTTCCCGACGACAAGCACGATGGCCCCCTTGGGAAAACCGCCCCCGAGGTTGCGGTGGAGGCCGTCCCGCTCCAGCTCGATTTTGTAAAGCTCGGGCATTACGGGCTTGAATGGGGGCTGATGGACTTAAATGTTATCATGAGGCGCAAGGCGCAGGGGTGAAAGGCAGGAAGGCAGGAAGGCAGGAAGGCAGAAAGGCAGCAAGGGAAGGCAGCAAGGCAGTAGGGGGGACGGAACGACCCAGCGTCCCCTTGCACCCTTGCTGCCCTGCTGCCTTGTTGCCTTGCCCCCCAAGGCCTCAGTCCCTTGCGCCTTGCGCCCTGCGCCCTGCGCCTTCCGCGACAATCGCCCTGAGCGTCACCTGCCTGAACCCGGTCACCACGAAGAAGCTTTTGCCGTCCAGCTCCCGGTCCAGCTCTTCGTCCCCGGTGTCCACGCGCAGGACCGGCGTGCGCGAGAGCTTGGAGGGCGTGGCGGTGATGATGATGTTGTCCAGCCCGACCTTCCGTATCACAGCAGGGCTGAGCTGGAGGTTCCCCCTCCCCAGCACGAACCCCTGGGCGCCTATGGGGCTCAGCACCAGCACCGCCCTCGGGTGGCGCTCCAAAAGCCCAAGCAGCGTCCTCTCGTCCGCGTCCTTGGCCACCAGCTCCCCGCCGAAGACCGCGTCCACCCCGAGCAGGGTCTTTTCGATGCCGAGGCGCCTCCCGATGGTCTCCAGCGTCGAGCCGGGCCCCAGAATCCAGAGCGCGTCGCGCATCGCCCCCAGCTTGTCCAGCATGTGCTCGGCGATGCCCTCCTTGACCTCGTCGTCGCTCTCCGACTCGATCATCAGCTTCCCGGCCTGGATGTAGTTGGGCTCGTGGGGCGTGCGCGCCTGGCCGAAGAGCCTGACCCTCCACTCGCCCTTCCGGTAAAGCTCCTCGTCCAGGTCCAGTATCTCGACCAGGGCGTTCCCCAGCCGGCCGTCGAGGAACTCCTGCACTATCTCGCTCACGATGACCGGGTTCAGGCCGAAGACGCCGGAGTGCATCTTCACGCCCGAGGGGATGCCCAGGATCGGGACGGAGACGCCCACGGTCTCGAATATGTCGCGGGCGGTCCCGTCGCCCCCGCAGAATAGTATCAGGTCGGTCTTGAGGCCCATCATGACCTCGCAGGCGGCCCGGGTGTCCGCCGGGGAGCTCCTCTCGGGCGGCCGGTAGACCACCTCGAACTCGCCCAGCGACCAGCCGGCGTCGACGAGTTCCCTTTCGCCCATCAGGCCGCCGGCGGTCTTCCACCTGAGCAGGAATCTGGCCCCATAGACATCCCGCGCCTCGCGCAGAGCGCGCAGCATGAGCGTCGCCTTCTCGGGGGCGACGGGCACGGCCCCCCTTTTGATCGCCTCGTCGACGACGCCGTCCGTGCCCTTGAGCCCCACTCGGCCGCCCATGCCGGCGACCGGGTTCACGATGAGGCCGACGGTCTTCACGGACAGTGAATCGCATGTCGGAATATCAATCTGATGCGGGCTGTGGATAAGGACTGGGGCAGCAAGGCAGCAGGGCAGAAAGGCAGCAAGGGAAGGCAGCAAGGCAGCAAGGCAGCAAGGCAGGAAGCAAGAAAGGAGACGGCCGTCGTCCCTTGCTGCCTTCCTCCCTTCCTGCCTTGCTGCCCTCCTGCCTTCCCTTGCTGCCTTTCTGCCTTTCTGCCTTCCTGCCCCCGTCCACTTTACAGGATCTTAAGCTTCCTCCCGTGCTTCTCGAACGCCGCGAGCGCCTGGTCGCAGTCCGCCCGGGTCAGCCCGGCGTTCATCATCGTCCGGATGCGCGACTTGTCGCGGGCGACCATCGGGAACACTATCGGGAAGGCGAACACGCCGTCCTCGAAGAGCCCGACGCTCAGGGCCTGCGCCTTGGCGGACTCGCCGCACATCGCCGGCGTTATGGGCGTCGTGGAGTTGCCGATGTCGTAGCCCATCTGCTTGAGGGCCTTCTTGAAGTAGTTGGTGTTGTCCCAGAGCCTCTTGTTGTGCTCCGGCTCGTTCTCGACGACGTCGAGCGCCGCCATGCACGCCGCCGCGGTAGCCGGCGGGGCGGAGCCGCTCAAAAGCCAGGTCCGGGACTTGTTGAGGGCGAAGTTGCGCAGGTCGTTGGAGCCGGCGACTAGGCCGCCGACCACGCCGAACGCCTTCGAGAAAGTCCCCATCTCTACGGTTATCTTGCCCTCGACATGGAAGTGGGCGCCGATGCCGCGCCCCTCGCCCAGGACGCCCTCGCCGTGGGCGTCGTCCACCCAGGTCATGGCGCCGTACTTGTCGGCTATCCTCACTATCTGGTCCATCGGGGCGGTGTCGCCGTCCATGCTGAAAACGCCGTCCGTGATGATGAGGATGCGGCGGTACTTGTCGGCGTTCTTGAGCGCTTCCTCCATCTTCTCCATGTTGACATGCGGGTAGATCGCCCGTTCCGCCTTCGTGAGGCGCACGCCGTCGATTATGGAGCCGTGGTTGAGCTCGTCGGTCAGTATGAGGTCGCCCTCTCCCACGAGCTGCGGTATCAGGCCGGCGTTGGCGGCAAATCCCGTCTGGTAGTAGAGCGCCGCCTCGGTCCGCTTGAACTTCGCTATCTTCTTCTCGAGCTCGATGTGCAGGTCCATGTTGCCGGCGATGGGCCGCACCGAGCCGGAGCCGGCGCCGTGGCTTCTGGCCGCCTTTATCGACGCCTCTATGAGCTTGGGGTGGTTGCTCAGGTTGAGGTAGTTGTTGGAGCAAAGCATCAAGACGTCCTTGCCGTCCACCTTGCAGCGGGGCGAGGAGGGGCCCTGCAGCACCCTGATCCTCCAGTCGAAGTTCTTCTTGACCAAATCCTCGTATTCCGCCTTCAGAAATCCTGTCGCGTCTCTCTGCATCTTTGTGCCTCCCTACTTCCCAGGATACAAGACGACCTTGCCCGAGTTGCCGCCGCGCATGGCGGCCATCCCCTTCTCGAACTCGCTCATCGGGAACCTGTGGGTGATCACCGGGTCGATGTTGAGGCCGGCCTTGAACAGGCCCGCCATCCGGTACCAGGTGTCCCACATCAGCCGGCCGTTGATGCCGTAGATGTTGGCGTACTTGAAGACCACGTCCTTCGAGAGGTCGATGCTGGCGTTCTCGCCGAAGACCCCCAGGAGCGAGAGCTCCCCGCCCTGCCGGAGCATCCTTAAGCAGGTGGTGACCCCCGCGGCGTCCCCGGCGTTCTCCAAAACGACGTCGGCGCCCCTCCCGTCGGTGTGGTCCTTGACGAACTTGACCGGGTCGGTCTCGGCCGAGAGGATGGCGAAATCCGCCCCCATCTTCTTCGCAAGATCGGTGCGGAACCTGTTCTTGCGCCCGATGGCGATGACCTGCCGGGCCCCGACCAGCTTGGCGATGCCGACCTGCATCATGCCTATCGGCCCCACTCCGAAGATGACCACGTTGCGCGTCGGGACCTGCGTCCTGAACAGCGAGTGCGTGGCGTTGCCCAGCGGGTCCTGGACGGACGCCCACTCGGGCTTGAGCTTGGGGTCGTTCTTCCAGCAGTTCATCGCCGGTATCTTGGCGTACTCGGCGAAGATGCCCGGGACGTCCACCCCGAAGATGCGGGTGTTCTCGCAGATGTGCATCAGGCCCGTCCGGCAGTTGAAGCAGGTGCCGCAGGCGATGTGGCACTCGCCTGAGACGTAGTCGTCCACTTTCACGTTCCTGACGTTGCTCCCGACCTTCGCTATGTGGCCGGCGAACTCGTGCCCGTAGAGCAATGGGGGCTTTATCCGGTTCTGGGCCCACCCGTTCCACTCGTAGATGTGGACATCCGTCCCGCAAATCGACGCCACGTCCACCTTTATCAGGACATCGTCCGGCCCGACCGAAGGCACCTGGACCTTCCGGATCTCGGTGCCGCCCTCCTCCCCCCTGACCTTCACGACCGCATCCATCTTCTGCAGCCCACTACCCCCGGGTCTCCCCGATGGAGGATGGCGGTATTTAAGGATACTGTAATAATCATCAAACAATACGGGACAGCGGGCAGCAAGGCAGGCCTCGGGGCCGAAAGGCAGGCAGGCGGGAAGGCAGCAAGGGAAGGCAGGAGGGCAGGCAGACAAGAAAACAGGGTTCTTCCTTCCCCCGTCCCCTGCTCCCTTGCCGCCTTCCTCCCTTCATGCCTTTCCCCAATCGCATATATTTATAAGCGCGCCCGGCGTTGGGCCGTTTTGGGCCCGCGTGGGGTAGCACGGATATCCTAGGAGCCTGCGGAGTTCCAGACCTGGGTTCGAATCCCAGCGCGGGCGCCCACCAATTTTGAGAAGGCGCCCGCTGCTGGGATTCGACCGAACGAGCGCCCGATGCGGCAGGGAGGGCGCTCGTTCCGGTCAGCAAAATGGGGGAGCGTATGCGAGCCCCATTTTGCATTCGCGACCAGCGCGGGCGCCCACCAATTTTGAGAAGGCGCCCGCTGCTGGGATTCGACCGAACGAGCGCCCGATGCGGCAGGGAGGGCGCTCGTTCCGGTCAGCAAAATGGGGGAGCGTATGCGAGCCCCATTTTGCATTCGCGACCAGCGCGGGCGCCCACCAATTTTGAGAAGGCGCCCGCCGCTGGGATTCGACGAGCGCGGGCGCAATGCATCGGATTTTTATAAGGAATTGGAGCTATCGGGACCATCATGACCGGCAAGCAGCGCTGCGGCTGGAGCACCAACGACCCGCTCTACATCGAGTACCACGACCGCGAGTGGGGCGTCCCCCTCCACGGCGACCGGAGGCTCTTCGAGTTCCTGGTCCTTGAAGGCGCCCAGGCCGGCCTCAGCTGGCTCACCATCCTCAAGAGGCGCCAGGGCTACCGCCGTGCGTTCGACGGGTTCGATTTCGGAAAGGTGGCCGGCTACGGCCCCGCGGACGTCCGGCGGCTCCTCCGGGACCGGGGCATCATCCGCAACCGGCTCAAGGTGCTCTCCGCGATCAACAACGCCCGCGCATTCCTGAAGGTGCGGGAGGAGTTCGGGTCGTTCGACCGATACATCTGGGGCTTTGTCGGCCAAAGACCGGTCGTGAACCGCTTCCGTACGCTCCGGCAGCTTCCCGCCCGGACCGCCTTGTCGGACCGGATAAGCGCCGACCTCCGCCGGAGGGGCTTTTCTTTCGTCGGGTCGACCATCGTCTATGCCCACATGCAGGCTACGGGGATGGTGAACGACCACCTCGTTTCGTGCTTCAGGCACGGGGAGCTCGCGGGGACCTGAGGACGGGCCGGCCCTCCGGCCGTCCACGTCGCGCGAAGGTACGATGAAATCGTTATATATTGAGAAACCGGTCCGGTCGTATCGGTCCCGGCCGACCGGCTGCGACACAATCGGAGTGGATACACATGAAAAGCGCGCTTCGAAGGGCGGCCTGCGTGCTCGCCGTTGGCCTGTTGGTACTTGCCGGTTTCGGCTCGCTCTTCCAGGACGCCGCCGACGCCAAGATGCAGACCTACCCTTTGCCGCCCGTCCCCCCGGGCGTCCCGAACGGCTCGGAGATAACCGCCGGCGCCAACGTCATCCAGCACCTGAACAACGGCGACGCCGAGGGACTGGCCAACGACGCCATGTCTTACCTGCAGGACAAGGGCCTGGACAGCATAAACCCCAAGCTGGGCTGGCTCACCTTCGCCCGGGACGCCGGCATCTACACCGGCGAGCTCGCCATGAACGCCCAGCACGACAGGGTCTACAACGCCTACAGGAACCTGCGGTCGCAGGGCTATTCGCCCCAGGAGATAGCCGACTGTCTCTCGCGGCCGGGGCTCTCGCTCCCGGACCGCCTCTGGGAAGCCCGCAAGCAGTTCCCGGTCGACACCGCCAAGGAGGCCGTCGACATGTGGAAGGGAAACTACGGCTACATGATCTCCGGCCTGGAGGTCCGGATGAAGTTCGACGCCTACGTCGACAAGAACAGCGAGAAGGCGCAAAACGACATGCTCCACAACTTCGGCGAGGGAATCCACGAGTTCGGGTGCCAGACCGTGAGCTTCGTCCAGTGGGTCTGGAACGGCTGGTTTCCGCCCAAGCCCCCGAAGCCCCCGAAGCCCCCGAAGCCCCAGATAGACCCCCCGCACAAACCCCCTTCGAACCCGGCGGGCGACCACCCGGACGACAACGAGGACGTGTCGACCATCCGGGTCACGCGCGACAAAAGCCTCTTCAGCGCCTACGAGAGGCTGGCGCAGATCAGGGGCGACAAAGACATCGTCCGGGAGATGGAGAGCATCCGGAACATGAACAGCACGGTCACCGCCACGATGATCCCCCACTGGCGCCCCGACGTGTGGTACATGGCGAGCCTGCTCTACGACGATTTCACGCTGCGCTACGAGGATTTCGTGCGGGACCTCCCCGACAGCGCCCTGGACGCCATGGACGCGTACACCATGACCATAACCCAGGCGGACCTTGGGGTCAAGATAGACAAGAAGATAAAAGACACCACGGTCCGTCCGTTCTCGATGCGGGCGGTAAAGAAGGCCTTCGAGGAGGAGCCGTCGTTCGTACATGCCATAATGGAATCCTACCGGGCCGGGATCGACGACATCCTGAAGCTCCCCCGCGTGGCCGTCCTCCAGAACGGCTTCTGGCAGGCCGCCGGCGCCATGATAGCGGAATGCGGCGAGCCGGTGATGTACGTCGACGCCAACTTCGCCGGCGACACCATCGCCGGCTGCTCTGCACTGATAATACCGTCCGGCGGCCTCTACGGCCTCGACGGCTCCGAGAACCTGCGGTCGAAGCTGGACCGCTTCGTGCGCGGCGGCGGGACCCTCATCGTCCTGGCCCAGCAGCACGGCAGCGACTACTCGAGCGTTCCCGGCGGCCTTTCGGGCTACGGCTGGACAGAGGACCAGAGCTGCCAGTACAACTCCGTCGGCATCACGACCTACGTCCCGTTCCTCGCCGGCCAGGACTCGCCGGCCCTGAGCATCAACGTCGACGGCTACTTCACCGGCTGGCCCTCCGACAGCGCGATAGTCCTGTCGCGCACGAAGAACGCCCAGCCGGCCCTGCTCCTGTACCCCCTGGGCAAGGGGCACGTGGTCGCCACCTCCGCCTACGAGGACTGGGCGTACGGCAACCACGCCGCCTCGACGAGCGGGAAGAGGCTGCTCCGGGACCTGGTCGCCTGGGCGGTGGCGCCCGCCGAGATACCAGAGTTCGCCCAGGGAACCGGCGCCATATCGCTGGACGTGCCGCTCGAGAACCCGGGCGGCTCGGCCGCCACGAAGGTGGTCTTCACGGCCGTGGACCCGGACCGCAACATCGTCTCCAACTCGGAGCGGTCCGTCAGCATAGCGCCCAACTCCACCGGCAGCGCCAACTGGGCCGTGGGGGCGGAGCAGAAGTCCGGCATCTGGTGGCTGGACTGCGCCCTCCACAACGCCACCGGCGCCCTGCTGCGCCAGTCCTTCGACGCCCAGCGGTTCGCAGTCTCGAAATACAGGGCGACCCCCGGGGGCTTCGCCTACCGGTTCAGCGGCGTCGGCTTCGACATAACCACCGATTCGGAGCACGTGCTCATCGGCTCGGAGGTCAACTTCACCGTCCATCTGTACAACCACGACAACGACACGAAGAACATCACCGTCAAGTTCGACTGGACGCACCAGATTCTGGACCAGACGACCGTCACGCTGCCGCCCAACGGGAAGGTGGACCTGAACTGGACGCGCCGCGACGCCAGCTCCGGCCGCATGTGGGCCTGGATCTACGACCAGGACGGCCGCCAGCTGGGCGTGGCCTCCAAGGGCGTCCGGGGGATGCGGCCCACGATGAAGGTGGAGGTGTCGGCCGACGCGGGAAGCTTGGGCCCCGGGGGGACGGTGCGCGCCACGGTCAGGGTCGGCTCCAACCAGGACCTGGTCACCAGAACGACCGTCTCGCTCCTCGACGAGATGAACGGCCTGCTCGCCTCCGGAACGCTGGAGCTGGCCCATCTTGCCAACTCCGCCTCCACCGGAACGGTCAACCTCACCATCCCGGAAACGGCGATGTCCGGCTACCTCCTGGTCACCGCCACGGCCGAGGCATACGGCAACCGGGGGGCCGGCTCGACCCGCGTCCTCTATGTGGGCGCCAACGGCACCCTCTCCGGCCGGGTGTACGACCTCGTGTCCAACAACTCCATCCATAACGCCGAGGTCCGGCTGGAGGGCTCCTGGAGGACCTTCACGATCCGCTCGGACGGCTCGGGCAACTACATCGCCGACGTGCCGGGGGCCTGCTACCGGGTCGTGGCCAGCGCCGACGGCTACAACCGGGCGCGCGTTACGGTGCCGGTCCGACCCCACTCGAACAACACCCGCGACATCGCCACCACGCCGGCCGGCAACCGCAACCTGACCCTGGGCGACCAGGGGATACAGGGCCGGGTCCTCACACTCCTCGACGAGCAGGGGATTGCGGGTGCCGGCGTGGTCTTCAACATCTCCACGAACCAGATACTCGTCGACACGGACGCCGCCGGCCGCTACTCGATGCTGCTCCCCGCGGGCGTCTGCCGGGTCGTCGCCCAGCTGGGCGAGGTCTACTCCGGAGAAACGGAGGCAGCCGTGTTCTCCGGGCGATTGACGGAGCTGGACCTCCACGTCGAGGCGGCGGTCCAGACCGGCCGGGTGCTCGACATCGTGTACGGCACCCCCGTGGAGGGAGCGACTGTGGTGTTCGACGGGAAGCTCGCCGCCGACACGGACGCCGGCGGCCGCTACAGCATGCCCCTCCCGATCGGCTACCACTCCGTCGCGGTCATCGCGCCGGGCCACACCTCCGCCATCGACGGCCTCCTGGTGTCGTACCGCGCCTCCGGGCGGGACTTCTTCGTGCACCCGACGCAGAACTGGACCACCGGCGTGGTCCGGGACCTGGTCCACGACACGCCGGTCGCCGGCGCCTCCCTCTCGTTCGACGGCGCCCCGGCGGTCACGACCGATGACGGGGGGCGCTACCGCGCCCTCCTGCCGACAGGGTACCACATTGTGGGCGTCTCGTGCCCCGGATACGGGGACATCTCCACCGGCTTCCACCTCGCAGAGCGCAGCTCCGACTTCGATTTCTGGCTCGAGCCCCTGACCCGGACGGTGACGGGCACCGTGCGCGACCAGATGTCCGACACGCCGCTCTCCGGCGCCTCGCTCAGCTTCGACGGCCAGGTCAACGTGACGACGGACGGGAGCGGCGCCTTCACGGCATTCCTCGGCACGGGCCATCACTCGGTGCTCGTCACGTTGGGCGACTACCGGACGGTCACGACCGGCATCCACGTCGCCCCCCGCAGCTCTCCCTACGACTTCTTCCTCATGCCCCTGACCACGACCGTAAACGGCACCGTCCGCGACCTCATATACGAGTTCCCGGTGGCCGGCGCCTCCGTCAGCATCGACGGGACGCGCAACACGACCACGGACGCTGCCGGGCGGTACACAATGTCCCTTCCCACGGGCTACCACTCCGTCATGGTGAGCGAGAGGAGCTACACCACGCTTATGACCGGCATCCACGTCGCCGTGCGAAATTCGGACTACGACTTCTACCTGACGCCCCCGGCGTTCAACCTGAGCTTCGCCAACGGGACCGTGCGCGACCTCGTCTACGGCACCCCCCTGGCGGGCGTCTCGCTGGTCTTCGACGGCTCGCTCCCGGCCTCCACGGACGCCTCCGGCAGGTACTCGCGCGGCCTCGGGACCGGCTTCCATTCGGTGACGCTCTCGCTTTCCGGCTACGACAACCTGACCACCGGCTTCCACCTCAACGGCCGCGCCTCGGACTACGATTTCTGGCTCGCCCCGAACCGAAGGACCGTGACGGGCACCCTGCGGGACCTCTCCGACAACTCGCCGGTCGCGGCGGCCAGCGTCGCGGTGGACGGCCAGCCGGTGACCCAGACGGATGCCTCGGGCGGCTTCTCGGTCACGCTGTCGACCGGCCTCCACAACATAGCGTTCACGAAGACGGGCTACCGCCAGCTGGCGACGACCCTGCAAGTGACCGCGCGCACGGGGGCGCAGGCCTTCCTGCTGTGGCCCGCCAGCTACGTCCCTCCAGCCAGCGGCGGGAACCTGACCGGCCACGTTTACGACCTCGTCTCGGGGCTGCCCGTTCCCGGCATCACGGTCTGGTTCGACGGCTGGGACCGGACCACGACGGACCAGAACGGTTCCTACGTCATCCCCTACCCGGCCGGCCTCTACCGGATTTTTCTGAGGGGCACCGACGACCACGACCCGATAGACACCCTCGGCTATTCGGGCGTCTCGGTCTACCCGGGGAAGAACAGCACCGTGGACTTCCACATGGCCCCCAGGAAGGGCAACCTGACCGGCATAGTCTACGACGTCGTCTCCAGAAGACCGTTGCCGGGCATCACCGTCTGGTACGCCGGGTGGGACCGGGCGACCACGGACCGGAACGGCAGCTACTCGTTCACCTACTATGCCGGCAACAACCGCCTGCTCGTGCGCGGGACGGAGGATCACGACCAGCTAGACACGCTTGGCCAAATAGCCGGAGTAACGATCTACAGGGGCAGGACGTCGACCATGGACGTGTATATGGACCCGCGCAAGGGCGTCCTCTCCGGGACGGTCCGCGACCTCGTCTCCGGAGAGCCCATACCAGGCATCTTGGTATGGTACGCCGGCCGGGACCGGACGAGCACGGATGCCGACGGCACGTTCTCGTTCACCCATTACTGGGGAGTGGACCGGCTCCTTTTGCGCGGCACGGACGACCACGACGAGATAGACACCCACAACCAGCCGGCCGGCGTCGCCATCTACCGGGGAAGGACCTCGGTCATGGACTTCTGGTTGGAGCCGCGCAAGGGCAACCTGACCGGCACCGTCTACGACGTGGTCTCCGGGCTCCCCGTCCCGGGGATATCGGTCTGGTACGCCGGCTGGGACCGCGTCACCACGGACCAAAACGGCACCTACTCTTTCAGGTACTACCACGGGGTCGCCCGCCTCCTCCTGCGCGGCACGGACGACCACGACGAGATAGACACCCACAACCAGCCGGCCGGCGTCGCCCTCTACCGCGGCAAGACCTCGGTCATGGACTTCCACATGATGCCCCGCAAGGGAGGGCTCTCGGGCACAGTGCACGACGTGGTCTCCGGGCGGCCGGTCAGCGGCATCTCGGTCTGGTACGCCGGCTGGGACCGGGCGATCACCGATGCGAACGGGACCTACTCGTTCAGGTACTACCACGGGTCGGACCGCCTGCTCCTGCGCGTGACCGACGACCACGACTCCATAGACACCCACAACCAGCCGGCCGGCGTCGCCATCTACCGCGGCAAGACCTCGGTGATGGACTTCTACATGGAGCCGCGCAAGGGGACGCTCTCCGGAACGGTGCGCGACGCCGTCACCGGGGCCCCGGTGGCCGGGGTCACGCTCTGGTACGCCGGCCGGGACCGCGTCACCACCGACGCCAACGGGACCTACTCGTTCCAGTTCTATCACGGCATGGACCGCCTGCTCGTGCGCGAGAGCGACGCCCACCACGGCTGGGACACGCTCGGGAATATCAACGGCGTGGCCATCTACCGCGGCACGCGCGCAGCAGTGGACATCTTCGTCCTGCCCAAGCCGGCCCCCTCGACCGGCACCATCGCCGGGCGCGTGTTCGACCTGGCGACCGGGCTTTTGGTCAACGCCACGTTCATGATGGGCGGCAAGACTGCCGCGGCCGACGGGAACGGCACCTTCTCGCTGACGCTTCCGGCCGGCCCGAACGCCCTGTCCATCTCGGCCGACGGCTACGAGACCCGGACGATGCAGGTGAGCGTCCCCGTCATCCGCACGACGAAGATGGATTTCTGGCTCACCCTGCTCAACGGTACCGGCCGGTTCTCCGGCACGGTCGTGGACAAATCCGGCAACCGGACCATCCCGGGGGCGCAGGTTTCGCTCTACTGCGGGTGGCCGGAGCCGCTCTCGTTCAACCTGACGGCCGGCGCAGACGGCTCGTTCTCGTCGGACCTGCCGACGCGCTCCTACGCGATAACCGTCACCGCCAACGGCTTCAGGACCTTCGACGGCGGCGTGACGGTCCTCAAGGACCGGACCGCCACGCGCAAGCTCCTTTTGGACCGCGACGGCAACTTCACCCCCTGGCCGGCCGAGCTCGAGCTCGTGTCGCTGCCTGAGCACGGCCGCTTCTTCATCGGCGACCTCGCCGCGCTCGAGGTGCGCCTGAGGAACATCGGCGACCTCGTCGGAGAGGCGGAGGTCGATTTGAGCGTTCCGGGCATCCACGACGGGCTGGGCACGGCCTGGATACTGCCCAACTCCGAGGACGTCGTGCTCTTCGAGTTCCCGGTGCCCGACGACTTGGAGGAGAAGCGGTACAAGGTCCGTTACACGGTGCTGGGCGCGACATACGAACGCAACATCACCCTCGTGGGGATGAAGCTCGATGTCTCCGCCTCGCTGGACAAGCGGATGTACCTCGCCGGGGACACGGCCACGCTGACGATGGCCGTGAGGAACCTCAAGAACTTCGACGGGCAGTTCTTCTCGCGCGTCCGGTTCGGGGACTCGGACACCTCCACGCCCTTCAACCTCTCCGCCGGCGGGAACGCCACGTTGACCTTCCAGGTGCCGGTCAGAAACGCCACCCTGGAGCGGATGTTCTACTCGGTCTACTTCGCCTCGGGCCGTTCGCTCTACATCAACTCGATGCAGGTGCTGGTCAAGCCGGCGGGCGACGTCGCGCTCTACACCGACAGGCCGCTGTACCGGATGGGCGAGACGGCCGTCGTCTCGCTGGAATCGGCCTCGACGGGCCCGGTGAACGTGTCGACCGACTGGTTCAGCACCACGGTCGACCCGGCGACGACGAAGAGCCTGGCCATCCCGGTCCCGAAGCTTCGGTCCGGGACCTACTTCATCACCTACGTCCACGGGAGCTTCCGCGGCACCTGCCCCATCGACGTGGACGGCTACTCGGCGCGCGTCACCCGCGCCGATTTCAAACAGGCGTCGCTGGATGTGGGCGGGGAGGCCGAGATAACCCTGGATGCCCGATCCAACCTGGACCTCCAGGGCACCCTGAGCACGACGGTCATCGACCCGCAGGGGAACGAGGTCGGGCACTCCGGGACGCCCTGGGCCCTTCACACCGGGGAGAACCGGGGCACGTTCCCGGTGTCCTTCGAGCGCACCGAGCAGACGGGCATACACTCCATCGCCTACACGCTCTATGTCGATCTCGACGGGAAGCGGACGCCCCTCTTCAGCGGCCGGAAGGCCTTCGACGCCGTGGACACCCAGGCCCCGAACGTGACCGACACCTTCCAGTCCAAGAACGGGACCAGTTCGGTGGTGATAACGGTCTACACCAGCGAGAGGACCACCCTCGTGGTCGATTACGGCGCCGACCAGTCCTACGGCAGGGCCGTGGTGTCCACCTTGCCGGGACGGATACACAGCGTCGTCCTCTCCAACCTCTCTGCGGGCAAGACCTACCACTACCGCGTCACGGCCACGGACCTGTCCGGCAACGAGGTCGTCTATCGCGATATGACCGCCAAGACCAGCGTCCCGGTCGCGGTCCAGCCGGGCACGGACCCGCTCCTGGCGATGGCGCTGGTGGTGGTCGTCATCGGGACGGTCATCGGCGCGATGGTGATACGGAGGCGACCGAGGTAGCCGTAGCGAAATCTGGCCACCTCAACGCGGCGGCATCGCGCCCGGCACCTGCCCGGCCGGGGCCTCTTGGGGCGCCGGCTGCTCGGGCGCCATCTGGCCGATGGGCCCCGGGGGCTTCCGGCGCACGAGAACGGCGAGCACGACGGCCGCCGCCAGCAACGCCACCATCGATGCTATGACCCACCAGTAGCTCTCCAGCAACGTCTTTTCCGTCTTGACCGGGGGCTTGGGGGGATTCACGACCTCCGGGAACTTCACCGTGACCGTGATCTCGGCGCTCCCCTCGTTCCCCGCGGCGTCCCAGGCCCGGGCCGATATCGTGTGGTTCCCCTCCATCGACCGGGTGGTGGCCCAGTCGAACGCGATGGAACCGGAGCTCGAGTTCGCGACGCTCAGGCCGTCCATGAAGAGCTCCATACGGACCACGCCGACGTTGTCGGTGGCCCCGGCGCTTATGGACACGGTGCCGTTGAGAACCGAGCCGCCGGCCGGCCGGATGATGGCGACGACCGGCCTGTATGTGTCCGCCGGCGGGGCGGGCCCCGATATCCGGAAGGCGGCGTCGCTCCTGTCGGAGGCCTCCTGGGGCGGGTCGTAGCCGTCGACGACCGAAACCTCGATGAGGGCGGCGTCAGTGGTGGTGTTGGGCACGGTCCAGCTGTACGCTCCGTCGTCGGTCTCGTTCGACGAGAGATCGGTCCACGGCCCGGCGGTGCCGTTCGCCGAGAACCTCAGGGCCACGCGCTTTTCGCCGTTCCCGCCCGAAGAGGCCCAGGCTATGGTGTGGACAGTGCCTGCGAGCCAGTTCTCGCCCCCGTTGGGCGAGTTGAGCGTTATCCCCAGCGGGACGGGCGCCTCCTTTATGATGAAGGCCCGGGACGAGTCGTTGGCGCTCTGGGGCGGCTCGTACGAATCCGTCACGGTCACGCGCACAAAGCAGGTCGGGGAGGGCGTGTCCGGGACGGTCCACTCGAGCGAGCCGTTGTCGGGCGCCCCCTCGATCATCGGGTCCCACGGACCTTCCAGTGAAAGCGTCGAGGATTCCACCCTGACGGTCCGGTTCCCGTTCCCGCCGGAGCTCTGCCAGGTGATGTTCTGGACGCTCCCGGCAAGCCAGGTCTCGCCGCCCGCCGGAGAAGTGAGATCCACTCCCAGCGGTATGGCCGCCTCCTTGATGGTGAACGGGGCGTCGTTTAGGTCCGAGGCGGTCTTCGGAATGGCGAAGCTGTCCGTTACCGTGACCGTTACGAAGCAGTTGGTCGAGGGGTTGTCCGGGACGGTCCAGTTGAAGCTCCCGTCGTTCGTGTCGTTGCCGGCGAGGGGCGTCCAGGGCCCGCCCGATCCTGCGGTGGAGTAGGCCAGCGAGACGTTCAGATCGCCGGTTCCGCCGCCGGCGATCCAGGCGATCTCGTGCTCCGTCCCGGCCACCCAGACCTCCCCGCCCGAGGGCGCAAGCAGGGTGACCGCCGGGACGGGGGCATTGGACGTATTGAAAGTGAATGTGTACGGCGCGGCCATCGTGTTCCCCGGCTCGGAGTCGTCCCGGGCCGAACCGGCCACCGTCACGGTGTACATCGCCTCCAGCCCGAGGCCGGAGGCCGGGAACACGACCTCCTCGCCCAGCCAGGCCGGCGCCCCCAGCGAGGGAGCGCCCGGCCCGGCGATCGACACCGAATTTTGCGCCGCCGAGAGGTTCATCATCTCGCTGAAGCGGACCAGGACGGTCGTGCCGGTCGAGACGTTCTGGGCCCCGTCGAAGGGGCTACTGGAATTGACGTAGGGCCGCGTGGAGTCTATCTCCAGGTCACCGGGGCTCGAGCGGGCGGCGGTCTGGTTCATGGCGTCCTTGAGTGAAATGCGGACTCGCACCCGATTCGAATCGATTCCAGGGACAACCCAGTAATTGTAGGCTCCGGGGCCTGCGGCCGGCTGGACTATGTCGCTCGCGATAGCGCCGGTATAGTTGCCGCCCCCGTCGGTCGAATAGGTGAGGTTGATGGAATAGGGCGCCGTGCCGTTCGAGACGTTCCAAGCGATGGTGTGCGCGCTCCCGCCGCTCCAGCTGACATTGCCCAGCGGCTCGAGGAGCGAGAGAACGGGCTGGGGAGGCGCAAAGTGCAGGTTCCTGTAGGCGAGGATGCCCTTGCTTGAATAGCTCGCGATGGCAATATCGGGGCTCCCGTCGCCGTTGAAGTCGGCGGCCTCCACCCCAACGTATGAATCGGTGGCGCAGAGCCCGGTCGAGTTCTCCGACCAGGAACCCGTCCCGTCCCCGTAGAAGCAACGGATGGCGCTGCCGGAGACCCTGCCGAAGACCAGGTCCTGGTACCCGTCCGAGTCGAAGTCCGCCGAGCACACGTCCAGGTAGTGGCCGTTGGTCGGGAGGCCCGTGGAGCAGGACGCCCAGGAGGAGGCGCTGTTGATGTTTCGGTAGGCGCGCACGCCCCGGTTGTCCCCGTACGAGCTGATGATGATGTCCACCGAGCCGTCGTTGTCGAAATCGGTGGCGTTGACGCCCGAGTAGCGCTCGGTGGGAAGCCCCGTGGATGCGTTGGTCCAGGACATGGCCCCGCCGGACCCGCCGTTCCCGAGGTAGCAGCGGACGCCGCCCCTTCCGCCGGCGGCAAGGTCCAGGTTCCCGTCGTTGTTGAAGTCTGCGAAGACGACGCCGCTGTCGCGCTCGTCGTTCGAGGGCAGTCCGCTGGAGTTGCTGACGAACTTGCCGGTCCCGTCGCCCGTGTAGACCCGGATGCCGAGGCTGCCCGAGTAGCCGTTGGTCGTGGCGAAGTCGAGGTTCCCGTCCCCGTTCACGTCGGCGATGTCGAAGCCGCGCCAGGTCCCCGTCGTCGGCACGCCCGACCCGGAGGTAATCTCGGTGAAGCGTCCGGTGCCGTTGCCCCTGAACAGGTGGATGCCGTTGGTGTTGTCCGGGGAGCCGGCGACGACGTCGAGGTACCCGTCGTTGTCGAAGTCCCCGGCGCGAAGATCGCTGCCCGCGGCGCCGGTGGGCTGGGGACTCACGGCCGTCCAGCAGCCCGAGCCGTCGTTGAGGTAGACCCGGAGGCCGCCGCTGGTGGCGGTGGAGAGAAGGTCCAAATCGCCGTCGTTGTCGACGTCGGCGAACGTTATGCCGTAGTAGTTGGCCGTGGCGGGCAGGCCGGTCCGCGAGAGCGTCCAGGAGGCCCGGTCGCGCGCCATGGCGCCGCCCTCCTCCGCAGGGACCGCGAGCGCCGGAAGCACCAGCAGGAGGCAGGTCGCTATGACGATGTTCCTCAACCCGGCTCTGGCATGGGTATGTATATATCCGCGCGGCATACGTCGGATGATATTATAGAAATATAAAAAAGATGTCTCTCGGAAATTGAGAGAAAAAGGCGCAGGACGACCTGCGCCGGCGTCCCTCATTTGAGCAGGCTCACGTGCCCGACCCACTCCTTCTTTCCCTCGCCCGAGCCCTTGGCCTTGTCCTTTTCCTTGGCCGCCGCGTCCGGCCCGGTCTCGCCGCCGCCGGAGCCGCTGTCGTCCAGGGCGCTCGACGACTTGTTCGACCGGCTGGAGTTGTGGTCCGCGACCCTGTTTTGGAACGGCGTGTGCCGGCCGCCCTCCTCCTTGGCCATCCGGACGCCCTCCTCGTTCACGGTGATGTCGGAGTCCTTCATGTCCTCGAAGGCCTTGCCCTTCCGGGCGAGGTCGGGCGCGCCGTCCCCGTCGAGGTCGGCCGGGGCCGGCTCGTAGGAGCGCCTTCCGGTGGCAAGGCCGGAGCCGGGGTCCCTTGCCGTAGCGGTCGATGCCCGGGTGGGGGACTCGCGCAACTCCGGGGGCTGGTCGGCGACAGCCGCGCCGGTGGATGCCTTGGTCGGGCTCTCGCGGAGCCTGTTGCTGGCGCCGGTGGATTGCAGCTGGCTCTGTGCCTGGTAATAGTCGTAGCCCTTCTTTGTGCCCAAGGCCTCTCCCTCGTCGGCCTTCGTGGAGCCCTTGACGGTCCCGTCCCAGCCCTTGCGCGCGTCGCCCTCCGAGAGGCCGTCGTCGTCGCTGTCGTCGTCCACCGGCCCGCCGCCGGCGGTCCTCGCATGGGAGCCGGTCTTCTTGGGCTTCTTCTCGCCGGGCAGTCCCTTCTCGTTGATGGCCATGCCCTGCACATCCGGGGCACCGTCGCCATCGTCGTCGTCGTCTAAGGCCCCGTGCTGGCGCTTGCCTGTGGGCAGGCCCGATGCCGCATCCCGCGGTGCAACGACGCCTGTGGAGGCCAAGGTCGGGCTCTCGCGGACGGCGGAGCCCACCGCCGAGGAGATGACCGCCCCGCCGGGGAGGGCGCCGCCGACCAGCGCCTGCCCCTCAGGGGGAGGACTGCCGGGATGCACGCCTCCGTGCCACGTGCGCGCCCCCCGGTCCTCGTGCATCGGGCTCTGGCCGCCGTGGCCCTTGTCCTCGTACATCGGGTTGGTCTGGGCGCCGCTCAGCGCGCCCCTGGACTTGTAGTAGTCGTAGCCCCTCTTCGAGGCCCAGGCGTAGGCCAGCACCGAGACGACGGACACCACTCCGCCGACGGCCACGCCCGTGGCGCCCGCCACGGCCGGGTTATCCAGCCCGGCGGCCGCCGCCGCCGACCCGTTCCCGGTCTGGCGCACCGTGACGGTGACGTTGTGGTCGCAGGTGCCGTTGGCGCCGCCGAAGTTATAGTAGTAGTACGTGTTGTTGCCGCTGACGACGGTCCCGCTCTTCTCGAGGACGTGGGGTATCACGTATGTCTTCTTGAGGTCGCTCTGGTTGCCCCCGGAGTCCTCGAGGAACGCCCTGACGATGTATTCCCCCGGCGTCGTCGGCTGGGTCCAGATGAAGTCCATCCGCACCATCGTGCCGAAGCTCGTGCTGGGAGTCGTCCTCGTGCCCAGGTTGTAGAACGCCGGGCCCTCGGCCGTGACCGTCACCTTCGCCGGCGGGGCGTCGGCGCCGCCCGTGTTGGCCACCTCGACCGTGACGGTCGAGTTCTGGCCCGGGAGGGGCGGATAGGGGCCGATGGTGATGCCTCTGATCTCGAGCCTGAAATTGGCGGGGGACCATTGCTTCTGCCTGGCCATCTGCGTCACCGCGATCTTGGAGACTGTGTACTCCTTCGGGTTGAACATCGAGGCCATGACGGTCAGGTTGTACTGCCCCGGCTCGATGTTGGCCGGCCAGGTGAAGTTGACCGCCATCACGCCCGACACAAAGACCTCCTTGAGAGTTATGTTATGGAGCTTGTAGGAGGACGGCCCGTCCGCATATGCCAGGACGGTCACCAAAACGCCCGTCCAGTTCCCGGTGAACAGGAGCTCGGCCGTGACGGTGCTCTCCTGCCCCTGCATCGGCGGGAACGGGTCAAGCGAGATTCCAAGGATTTGGACAACATTGGGGTGCGGCCGCAGGTCGACGACCAGGCTGACGTCATGGGACATCATGACGCCGGTCTCGTCGATGGTCATCACAGTGACCGTGTAGACCCCGGACGCGGGCATCGGCGACCACATGAAGTCGGGATGGCTGGCGCCGCCCGCGGCTATCGCGGGGATCACGGTCGAGCCGAGGAAATGGCGGGTCGCGTCCGGATACGGCCCGGTCGCCTGCACCGCCACTACCGTGTTGTTGGCCTGCGCGTGGCCGTCGTTGTGTACATCGACCGTGAGGGTGGCGCTGTCCGGGGCGACGGCGGACTGGACGACCGTGACGGACCGGATGTGTATATGGGCCGCGCAGGGCAGGACCGTGTAGATGCCGCTCTTCTGGGCTATCTGGCCGGCGCCTATCACCGTTATTGCAACGTCATAGGTGCCCTCCGGCGGGTAGGTCCAGGTGAACGACTGGAAGCTCGTGGCCCTGTCGGCGAGCATCGTGATGTTCGACTGCCAGCTCATTCCGCCGGCCGAGCCCTTGGCGTCCACATGGACGTCGACCAGGTCGGCCATCGTGCCCAGGTTGTTTGTGACGTTGAAGCTTATCGTGGTGTTCTCGCAGGCGTAGCCCGGGTTGGGCGAGATCCTCAGGCCGGTTATGTCCAGGGTCGGGGCTCCGGCCACGGGGCCGGCGAACCCGACGAACGACAGCGAGACTGCAGCCAGCACGAGCAACGCCAAATTCCTGTTCTTCGACGATATCACGATATCAGGCCTCCCATGAGTTCTGTGGTCGAAAATCGGGCAAGTGATATTAACCAGTATACACAAATCTGGTATACTTGGATGCAAATTCGGCCAAAATGGCAAATCGACACCCGTCGGGCTTTTTTGCCTGTACGCCGATACCGGGGGCATGACGGGCGAGGGACGCTGGGCCCTGCCGGACCGGGCGGCCGCCCTGGACCGGTGCACCGCGCGAAATAAGGAGCACCTCCGCTGCGTGCTCGACATCCTGGGCGGGCAGGCAAAGAACGCCGAGCAGGCGCGGGCGCAGCAGGGCGCCCATATGGAGCTTCTCCGGATTCTCGGCGAGGCCAAAGCGGGCGCCTCGCTGGCCGTCAAGCCCTCCCTGCTGGGCGCTCCCTCGGACCGGAAGCAATGCCGGTCGAACCTGCTCGAGCTTGCCAGGGCCGGGCTGAAGCGGTGCGTGCCGGTGGAGCTGGACATGGAGGGCCGGGGCCTCGTCGATTTCACGCTGCAGACGGCCCTGGAGGCCGCCTCCAGGGGCCTTCCGGTGACATTGACCCTCCAGGCCTATCTCTACCGGACGGCCGCCGACCTCGAGCGGGCGCTCGACGGACGCCTGCGCCTCCGCATGGTCAAGGGCGCCTATGCCGGCGACACGGATGACTTTTTGGATATCCAGACCAGGATGAGGAACCTCTGCGGGCGGCTGCTCGAGGCCGGGGCCGATTTCTGCGCCGGGACCCACGACCCGGAGCTCATACGCTGGCTGGAGCAGAACGGAAGCCGGCGGAGCCTTGAGTTCGGGTTCCTGATGGGCATTGCGGACGAAACGAAGCTCCGCTTGGCCTCCTCCGGCTGGCGCGTGGTCGAGTACGTGCCTTTCGGAACGGAAAGCGGGCCATACATCGCCCGCCGGAGGCGCTATCTCAAGGAGCTCGAGCGCCTCGGAAAGGCGCCGGCGCCGTGAACGGCGCCCTTTCCACGCATTGCGGCGCCGTTTCTCCTATCATCGAACGCGAACCGGTCACCCGGCACCCCGTCACCGATAGTTGAAGCGGCCGCATCCATTGCACAGGGCCGTTTATGCCGGCTTTCCGGCCAGATCCAGCCTGACGACGAACAGGTCGGCGTCGCCGTTGCTGGAAAGGGTCTTGGTCCCGGAGGTCGGGTCGAAGTCGGCGCTTCCGTGGAACTTGCCGGCGAAAACGACATTGCCGTTGACATCGATGCAGAGAGCCAATCCGGCGCTGCTCTTGTCTATGCCGGACACCGCCGCGCCAAAGTTCAGGGCCCAGTCAAGGAGCCCCCCGGGCAGGTACTTGGCCAGGAATATGTCGCTTGCATATCCGGTGCCGGCGGCGTCCAGGTAGCTCGTGTCTATCGTGAGGTCGAAGTCCACCTGCGTTCCGGTGAAGAAGCCGGTCCAGAATATGTTGCCTGAATCGTCCACGGAAACGCGGGTCCCGCCGTCGTTGTTCGGTCCGCCCACGCCGTAGGCCCACCTGTACTCGCCCGACTGATCGTACTCGGCGATGAAGGCATCGGTCCCTCCGTTGCCCTGGACATAGGCCGACTGGTTCGTCGGCTGGAAGTCGCAGAGCTCCGAGAACGTGCCCGTAATGTAAACGTTCCCGGCGCTGTCCAATGAAAGTCCCCCGAGGGCGACCCGGTCGGTGTACTGCCCCCCGATCGCGCCGGCCCAGAGGAACCCGCCGGATGAGCTGTACCGCGCCAGGAACACGTCCTCCTGGCCGCTCGCGTTGGTGAGGTTGACCTCCGCGCCCGGGTCGAAGTCCACCGAGCCGTTGAAAGCCCCTGCCACCCAGAACGTGCCGTTGGCATAGGCCTGGATGGCCCGGCCGGAATCGCCCGATGTCGAGCCGATGGCGAGATGCCAGCGGTAGGTCCCGGCGGGGGCAAGCGAGGACACGAACACATCGCCCCCCGCGCTGGTCGACGATGCGGTACCGGTGCCGGGGTCAAAGTCCACCACCTCGTTGAAATACCCGGTGGCATAGGAGTTACCGGCGGAGTCGACCGAGATGTCGTAGGCCTCGTCCCTGCCCGCCCCGCCCCAGGACACGGCCCAGTAACAGGCACCGTCGCCACCATAACTGGCCGCAAAAGCATCAAGGTCGCCATAACTGGCCAGGGAGATGGTGCCCGCTCCGGGGTCGAAGTCGGCCACCAGGCTGAAAGCGCCAGCGAGCCGGAAATCGCCATTGCCCTCGACGAAGATTGCATACGCGATATCGGCGCCCGTCCCGCCCACCCTGAATGCCCACACATAATTGCCATCGGAGTCGTACTTGGCGACGAATATGTCGTTTTCCCCCGCCGAGGTCAGCTCCCTGACGCCAGTGCCCGGATCGAAGTCGACCGTGCCCCTGAAATGGCCCGTGACATATATATTGGCCATCGCGTCGGTGCCGATGTCCGTCGCCGTATCGAAGCCGGTCCCCCCGGCCGAGAACGCCACTGGTTTCAGGTCCGGCGTCGCCGACGCCTCGTTGGAGAACGGGCCCCGCCCCATCCGGTTGACCGCGGCGACCTTGTAGGTGTAGGCCCGGCCGTTGGTGACGGTGCCGTCGCGGTAGGTGGTCTCCGTGCCGATTCCGACCAGCGAGGCGCCGTCGCGGAATATCGCATAGCCGGTGATCGGCGCGCCCCCGTCCGAGGCGGGCGCCTGCCAGCTGAGCGATACATTCCGATTGGAACCGGTGGCCGCCAGCCCGGTCGGGGCCCCGGGCACCGTCGCCGGCGTGGCCGAGACGGCGGCGCTGCGCGGGCCCTCGCCGTACGAATTGGTCGCCGACACCTCGTATGAGCGGGCCTGGCCGTTCGTCAGGCCGGAGTCGCTGTAGGCCGTGGCGACCCCGATTTGGGTAAGTGGCGATCCATCGCGATAGACAGAGTACCTGCTCACGGGGGAGCCCCCCTCGCTCGCCGGCGCCGACCAGGTCAGGTCCACCCGGCCGTCGCCCTCCGTCGCGATCAGGTCCCGGGGAGCCGAGGGCGTGTCGAAGCTCGATTGGGGGGTGGCGTTGACCTCCGCCGAGCGCGGCCCCTCGCCCTGCGCGTTGGAGGCGCTGACCTGGTAGTAGTAGGTGGTCCCGTTTATCAGGGGCGAGTCAACATGCCCGGGCGCCGGAGGGAGCAGGACCAGGAAGGCGAGGTTCCCCGGCTCGGTCCCGCGGTATAGGAGGTAGTTCACGAGCGCGCTCCCCCCGTCCGAGGAGGGCGGCTGCCAGGACAGGGTGACCTGCCCCAGGCCGGCCGCGGCCGCAAGGTCCCGGGGCGCCGAGGGCTTGGAGAGGGGCATGGCCAAGAGCTCCGGCGTCCGCGGCCCGTTGCCCAGGGCGTTGCGCGCGCTGACCTGGTAGTAGAACCTGACATCCGGCAGGAGCCCCTCGTCGACATAGGTCGTCAGGTTCTCGAGGGGCGAGAGCAGAAGCAGCGAGCCGGGGGCCGTGCCCCGGTAGACGGAGTAGCCGGTGATCATCGCCCCGCCGTCGGATTCGGGAGGCTCCCAGTCCAGTGTGACGTTGGAGGCGCCGGGAACGTACGTCAGATTCCGGGGCGCCGAGGGCACCGTCGGGCCGCCCGAGGGGACGGCGCTCGCCTCGGCGGACCGGGGGCCCTCTCCGGCCGAGTTGACCGCGCTGACCTGGAAATAGTAGGTGACGCCGTTCTGGAGGCCGGTGTTGGTGTAGGTCGTCGAGCTCCCGGTCTCGGTGAAGAGCGAGAGGGCCCCGGAGGCGTTGCCGCGGTAGATCCGGTGGGCCGCGATGGCCGTGCCGCCCGTGTCGGCCGGAGGGTCCCAGCCCAGCGTGACCTGGCCGTCCCCGGGTCGCGCGGTCAGGTTGCGCGGGGCAGAAGGCAGGTTGCCCCCCCCGCCGGGAACCGCGGACACCATGCCCGAGCGAGCGCCCTCCCCGTCCTGGCTGACCGCCGAGACCCTGTAGTAGTACCGCAGCCCGTTGGTCAGACCGCCGTCCGTGTACGAGAGCGTGACGTCGAGCTCCCGGATCATCCCGAGGTCACCGGAGACCGTGCCGCGGTAGACGCGGAAGTGCCGGAGCGGCGAGGAGCCGTTGTCGGCCGGGGGCTGCCAGGAGAGCGAGATCACCCGGTCTCCCGGGGCGGCCTCGAGGTTCAGGGGCGCCGAGGGCGGCTGGACGAGGCGCGGCCCGGGGGGCCGCGGCCACAGGAACATCGCGGCCGGCAGGACGATCACGACGACCACGATGGCGGCGATGGCCCCGAGCGGCGCCTTCCCTTCCTTTCCTCTCACGGCACTCCCCCGTCTAACAATGGACGGACTGGTTAAAAGCCGTTACGGTCGGGATGCTCAGGATACCGGGGCCGGGTGCCGGGTGCCGGGAACCGGTGTCCAACGCGGCGCACGCTGCACCCTGCACCCAGCACCCCGCACCCTGATTTCCTCAGAGTTTCAGGACCCCCGCCTGGACCAGCCCCGACAGGACGGTCAGGACCAGCAGGAGGATCGTGGCGCGCCCGGCCCACCGGTGGACCGGGCGCATGGAGGGGTGCTTCCGGGCCACCCTGAGAACGACCAGGCCTGAGGCTGTCATCCCCAGCGTCATGACCAGGGATAGGACCCCCAGGAAGGAATGGGGCACCCGCAGGTGCATGCCGGTCGCCTCCTGAACCATGAAGTAGCCGTAGAGGAGGCCCGTCGCCGCAAGCGCGGCCCCGGCCAGCATGACGGCCCGGTGGCCCTTCATCCACCATCTTTGCGTCCTCAGGCGGGCGACGAACATTCCGGCGACGAGGACGACGAGCCCGGCGGACAGGAGCGCGGCGTGGGGCTGCCAGGCCATGGTCGGCGGCTCCGAACCGGCCCCGGTCGTGATGTCTATCGAGCCGTGGCCCCGGCCCAGGTGCTGGAAGTTGAAGTCGTCTCCGGAACCCAGCGCCCAGATGAAGTCCAGCGTCCCGTTGGAGGGAATGTCCCGGTCGTAGCTGTCTTTGGTCCTCAGAAGCCGGGTGAACTCGATTGTGGTCCTGCCCCCGGCCTCCGAGCCGCCGTACTCGAGGATATCGTTTCGGCCGGGCGGGGAGAGGCTCGTGTCCGGCGGGTGGGGCCCGTAGGACCCGGTCGAGAAGCAGTCCAGGATTCCCGGCTTGCCCCTGGAATCGACCCATCCCCCTATCATGTCGGCGTCCTTCATCATCTGGGTCGGCTCCAGCCCGATGGCGACCCAGCCGGTGGTCCGGCCGACCATGGCCAGCCGGATGACCTCGCCGGTGACCTTCCAGTGAAGCTCGAAGCTCCCGCCCCCGAATGTTCTCTTGAAATCGTACTCGCCCACCGAGACGGTCCCGTCGAGCGTGGCCGCCCCGCCCGGCCTCGCGTAGATGACCGGCACGGTGGCGTTGGCGGTATTGCCGGCGGCATCCGTCGCCCTCGCCTCGATGGTGTTGGTGCCCTCGGCGAGCTGGAGGTCGACCGACCAGCTCGTGTTCCCGGAGGCGAGAGCCCACGCGCCGGTCCCCACCCGCGCCTCGACGCGCGAGACGCCGACGTTGTCCGAGGCGGTGCCGTTCACCGTAATGCCGGCCGAGGTGAATATCGAGCCCTCCGGCGGGGCGGTGATGGAGATCGAGGGCGGCGTGGTGTCCACCGGCGGCGGAGGCGGGGCCGGCTCCTCGTAGGTCACGTTGACGGAGGCCGCGGCCGTGTTGCCCGACGTGTCGGTGGCCATCGCGTCGATGCGGTTGGTGCCCTTGACGAGCGTGACGCTGGAGGACCAGGCGGTGGTCCCGGAGGCGGCCGTCCAGGCGCCGGAATTGACCCTGACCTCGACCTTTGCGAGCGCCACGTCGTCCGAGGCGGTGCCGTTGACCGGAATGTCGCTCGTGTTGAACACCTGGAGGTTGGACGGCCGCACGATGCGTATCGTCGGGGAGGTCGTGTCCGGCGGGGGACCGGTGCTGACGGTCGTGAAACCGGTGGAGTCCCCGCCCAGGCTGCAGTAGGCCGTGGCCGATAGCGTGTCGCCGTTCTGCGCCGCTATCGTGTAGGTGTAGTTGAATGTGGTGAAGGTGGGCTGGGAGTCATAGTCCTGGGTGATCTCCAACACATTGTTTTTTCGGATCTCGACCTTGAACACGTAGTGTTCGGTGCCGAACACCACGTGCGTGATGCTGACGTTGAGCTGCGAGAGCCCCGGCAGGTACTCGACCGAAACTCCAGAGGGCGGATGGGCCGAGACCACCGGGGCGAGCGCGGCAAGCAGGTTGACCAGGAGCAAGAGCCCGGCGAGCGCGGCGGGCACCTTTCCCTTCCTTCCGTGGGCCACTCCAGAATCCCTCCTACGACCTTGTGCGATGGGTTCCACCTAATAAACCATTTCGCATGATTACACACAATCCCCCTGGTTCCAGCGCCCCTCGCCCTGCACCCCGTCGTTCCCCGCACCCCGCACCCTGCACCCCGCACCCTGAAGTTAGATATATGCAATCGCTCATCGGGCTCCAAATGGACGGCCCCCTGCTCGGCGAGGCGGCGGCGCTCATGGCGTCGGTGCTCTGGACGTTCACCTCCCTCGCCTTCACGGTCGCCTCCCGCAAGATAGGCCCCTTCAGCGTCAACATGTGGCGCATGCTCTTCGCCATCGGCCTGCTTTCCGTCTCCCACATCGTCATCCTGGGCACGCTCGTGCCCCGGGCCTCCGACTCCCAGTGGATGTGGCTCGGGCTCAGCGGCATAGTCGGGCTGGCCATCGGCGACCTCGGCTACCTGGGCACGCTCATGATCATCGGCCCGCGGCGCGGGACCCTGCTCATGGCGACCAACCCGATATTCTCGACATTGCTGGGCGTCTTCATGCTCGGGGAGGTCCTGTCGCCCTGGGCGCTCTCGGGCATCACGGTCACCCTGCTGGGCGTGGCCGTGGTCATCCTGGAGCGCGAGGAGAACAGCTCCGAGGCCCCCCTGACCCCCAAACAGAAGGCGCTGGGCGTCTTCGCCGGGGTCATCGGCTCGGTCGGCCAGGGCGTGGGGCTCGTGCTCTCCAGGTACGGGATGGTGTACGTCGTTCCCGACGACCCGCTCGACCCGCTCTCGGCGGCGCTGATGAGGATGCTTGCGGCCTCGGCCTTTTTCTTCGTCGCGGTGGTGCTCATGGGCCGGCTGGGCCGCATGGGGAAGGCCCTGGGCGACCGCAAGGGCATGGGCGCCACCTTCGCCGGGACGGTGGTGGGGCCCTTCCTGGGCGTGTGGGTCTCCATGGTGGCGGTGAGCCTCGCCGACGCCGGCGTGGCGGCGACGCTCATGTCCCTCATGCCGGTGTTCGTCATACCCGTGGTCTATGTCCTCTACCGCCAGAAGACGAGCTGGCGGGGGGTTCTGGGTGCGATAATCGCTTTCACGGGAGTGGCGATATTGATGCTGTTGTAGATGCGAGAGGGAAAAGGCAGCAAGGCAGCAAGGCAACAAGGCAGCAAGGGGAACGGAACGAACCGTTGTCCCCTTGCTGCCTTGTTGCCTTGCTGCCTTGCTGCCTTCCCTTGCTGCCCTTCTGCCTTTCTGCCTTGCTGCCTTCCCTTGCTGCCCTTCTGCCTTTCTGCCTTGCTGCCCCGTTTCCTTTATATATGCTATAACGTTTTCGTTCCCCGGGGTCCAACCATGCGCAAAGTCGCGTTAGTCGGCGCCGGCCTTTCGAGATGGGGCATCCGCAACGCCACCTGGCGGGAGATGGTCCAGGAGGCGGGCAAGATGCTCTTCGACACCACGCGCAACCTGGACAAGAAGGACATCGACAGCCTGATAGTGGGCGCCGCCCAGCCCGAGCGGTTCACCTTCCAGACCCACGTCGCCCCGATGGTCGCGGAGGCGCTCGGGGTCACCCCCACCAGGGTG
This sequence comes from Methanobacteriota archaeon, assembly GCA_016874675.1. Lineage (GTDB taxonomy): Archaea > Thermoplasmatota > DTKX01 > VGTL01 > VGTL01 > VGTL01. Next base: position 44,456 of record VGTL01000010.1, read on the forward strand.
ATCATGCGCACCGAGCTGGCCTGCGCCTCAGGGCAGTGCGCCCTCCGGGTGGGCTACGCCTCCATCGCCGCCGGCCTCAGCGACCTCGTCCTGGTCGTCGGCGCCGAGAAGATGAACCTCCCCAACATGGCCGAGGCCCAGGCCTCCATGGCCTGCGTGCTCGACCGCGACTGGGAGGGCGTGCAGGGCTACAGCGCGCCCCCGTTCTTCGCGCTCGTGGCGCAGGCGCACATGCGCAAGCACGGCACCACGCGCGAGCAGCTCTCGATGGTCTCGCAGAAGAACCACCGCTTCTCGGCGACCAACCCCTACGCCCACTTCAGCAAGGAGTACTCCCTCGACGACATCTCCAACTCGCTCATGATCTCGCCCCCGCTGCGCCTGCTGGACTGCTCCGGCATCACCGACGGAGCCGCCGCCGCCCTCCTGGTCCCCGCCGAGGAGGCCAAGAAATACTGCGACACCCCGGCCCACATCATCGGCACGGGCCAGTGCGCCATGGGCAACCTCATCTACCGCCACAAGGACATGGCGACCTGGGAGCCCTGCCGGGCCGCGGCGAAGGAGGCCTACCGGTCCGCCGGCATAACGGCGAAGGACATCGACTTCGCCGAGACCCACGACTGCTTCACCATCTCCGAGATAATGGAGTACGAGGACCTGGGCTTCTGCAGGAAGGGCGAGGGCGGGAAGTTCGTCGAGGACGGCCAGTCCGACCTGGGCGGCAAGGTGCCCGTCAACACCCGGGGCGGCCTACTGGGCTGCGGCCACCCCCTGGGCGCGACCGGCATCGGCCAGGCCACCGAGGTGTTCTGGCAGTTCAACTCGCTCGTGCCGAAGAAGCGCCAGGTGCCTAGGGCGAACATCGCCCTGGCCCACAACCTCTCGGGCCTGGCCAATGTCCATTCGATACTCGTCTACGGGAGGGATGCCAGATGAAGATAGAGCTGCCGGTGGCGCTGGACTTCTACCCGCTCGAGGGCGACAGGCAGACCCGGATAAACGCCTTCTTCGAGAACCTCAAGCGGGGCCGCCTGACCACGACCAGGTGCAGGAGATGCCAGAAGGTCCACTGGCACCCGCGCGTGGTGTGCGACGGGTGCACGAGCGACGAGCTCGAGTGGATCGACCTGCCCAAGTTCGGCCGGCTCGCCGAGTTCACCGCGATGACCGTGGGCGCCCCGATGGGGTTCGAGCGCGACATCCCGTTCGTGATGGGCATGGTGGAGTTTTTGGGCCTGGACATCAAGGTCGCCTCCAGGATCGACGGCGTCCGCTTCGAGGACGCCTTCTTCGGCATGGACGTCGAGCTCAAGACCGTCTATCTGGAGGACGGGCGCATATTCTTCCGGTTCAAGCCGAGGAGCACCCCCGACGAGATCCTGGCCGGCATAAAGAAGGTGGTCGTGATAGGCGCCGGGAACATGGGCTCGGGCATCGCCCAGTCCTTCGCCCAGGCCGGGTACGAGGTCTCGCTTCTGGACATCGAGCAGAGGTTCGTCGACGCCGGGTTCGCCCGCATCCGCGGCCCGCTCGAAAAGCGCGTCGCCAAGGGCAAGATGCGCAAGGAGGACCTGGACGCCCTCATGGCCCGGATAAAGGGCTTCACGGCGATGAAGGACGCTGTCGAGGGCGCGGGGCTGGTAATAGAGGCCGTCTTCGAGGACCTGGCGGTCAAAAACAAGCTCTTCGCCGAGCTGGACGCCCTGTGCGCCCCCGGCACCATATTGGCCTCCAACACCTCCTCTCTGAGCATAACCGAGATGGCCAAGGTCACCGGCCGCCCGGAGCGGTTCGTCGGAATGCACTACTTCTACCCGGCCGCGGTGAACCAGCTCCTGGAGGTCGTCGCCGGCGAGAGGACCGCTCCGGAGGTGGTCCGGGCGATGCTGGAGCTGGGCCGCAACACCGGCAAGATCCCCATAGAGGTCGCGGACGCCCCCGGCTTCGCGGTGAACCGCTTCTTCGTCCCCTGGCTCAACGAGGCCTGCCGGATGGTGGAGGAGGGGCTGGCCAATCCGATCACCGTGGACGAGGCGGCCAAGGACGCCTTCAAGATCGGCATGGGGCCGTTCGAGCTCATGAACGCCACCGGCGTGCCGATCGCCTTCCACGCCGAGTCCTCGCTCGCGAAGGGGCTGGGCAGGTTCTACGAGCCGGCCGGGCTCCTCAAGACACAGGCCGGGCTCAACAGGCCCTGGGAGATCAAGGGCGAGGTGGACCGGTCCAAGTTCGAGCCCATCCGGGACCGGCTCTTCGCCGTCACCTGGGGAATAGCCGTCAAGCTGGTGGAGGAGAAGGTCTCGTCCATCGAGGACACCGACACCGGGGCCACCACGGGCCTGCGCTGGAGGGCCGGGCCGTTCGCGATGATGAACGCCTTCGGCGCCAGGAAATCGGCGGCGCTCCTGCAGAAGTTCGCAAAGGAGTCCAAGCACGACTTCCCTCTCCCGGCCATGAAGGACCTCAGGGCCGGAAAGCCCTGGGCGGCAAGGACCGTCAAGCTCGTCCGCGACGGCCCGGTCGCCACGCTGATTATGAACCGCCCGGACCAGATGAACGCCCTGAGCGGCGCGGTGTTCGACGACCTGGACGACCTGCTCTCCGAGCTCGAGAAGGACAGCTCGACGCGAGCGGTCATCGTGACGGGCGAGGGGCGGGCCTTCATCGCCGGCGCCGACATAAAGGAGATGGCCGGGAAGGACCCGGCCCAGATGAGGCAGTTCACGGCGCATGGCCAGAAGGTGCTGCGCCGGCTGGAGAGGCTCGACAAACCCGTGATAGCGGCCCTCAACGGCTTCGCGCTGGGCGGCGGCCTGGAGCTCGCGCTGGCCTGCGACATCCGGATAGCTTCCGAGCGAGCCCGCTTCGGATTGCCCGAGGTCAAGCTGGGCATATTCCCGGGCCTGGGCGGCACCCAGAGGCTGACCCGCCTCGTCGGCAAGGGCCCGGCCTGCGAGCTGGTCTTCTGCGGCGACATCATCGACCCGGCGACGGCTCTGAGGCTGGGCCTGGTGGACCGGGTGGTGTGCCCCGACCGTCTCATGCCCGAAGCGCGCGAGATGGCCCGCCGCATCTCCCAGAACGCCCCCATCGCGGTCTCGCTGGCCAAGTCGTCGATAAACAAGGCCCTCGAGACCGATCTGGACGCCGGGCTGAGATACGAGCTGGACACCGTGATGAAGTGCATGGCCACCAGGGACAAGAAGGAGGGCATGCAGGCTTTCATCGAGAAGCGGAGGCCGGAATTCCTGGGCGAGTAGCAATCCTTATAAAACCCTACACTATCCTGCCCTTCACAGGACGGGGCTGTGGGGTAGCTTGGTATCCTACATGCTTGGGGAACCAGCCGCCCTCTGGCGGTGAATCCACAATGCATGCGACCGGCGTTCAAATCGCCGCAGCCCCAATCCCGGGGCGGGTCGCATGAAGCAGAGGATTCGAAGGCTCTTCTCTCGTTCGCCGGACCTCGACTGCGCCGTCTTCCTCAACGCCGTGGAGCCGCACCTGGACATGGCCTTCTTCTACGTCACGGGCCTCTCGAACGGGCTCTTCGAGGGGGGCGGGGCGGTGATCACGCCCGACGGGGGGCTGGACATCGTCTCGAGCAAGCTCGAGGAGGAGAGCGGCAAGAGGAGCAGGGCCCCGCTCCACATCTTCCGCAAGGTCGCCGAGGCCGATGCCCATTTCACAGCCCTGCTCGCCGGCAGACGGAAGATAGGCATCAACGCCGAGGAGCTCACCCATGCCGGCCATCAACGCATCAAGCGCTGCGCTCCGGGAGCGACCCTCGTCGACATATCGCAACAGGTCAGGGAGGCCCGGGCCGTCAAGGACGCATCGGAGATCGCGGCGCTGGGGCGCGCCTGCGCCATCGCCTCGGAGGTCGCCCGCGAGATCCCGGCAAAGGTCAAGACAGGAATGAAGGAGTACGAGCTGGCGGCCGAGATGGCCTGCCTGCTCCAGAGGAAGGGCGCCGAGAGGCCCAACTTCACGATAGTCCAGTTCGGCCCCAACAGCGCCGAGCCGCACTACCTGGGCGGCGACGCCGTCCTGAGGAAGGGCCAGTTCGTCCTCCTCGACTTCGGGTGCGTCGTCCGCAAGTACAATTCGGACATCACCCGCACCTTCATCGTCGGGAAGGCCGATGCGGAGCAGAAGCGGATGCATGCGGCCGTTGCAGGGGCGCAGCAGGCCGCCCTCGACCTGATAAGGGCCGGCCGGGACGCTAGCGAGGTCCACTCGGCCGTGGTCGCCTCCGTAGCACGGTCGGGCTTCGAGGGCCGGATGACCCACTGGACCGGCCACAGCCTCGGGCTGGCGACGCACGACGGGATGAGGTTCGCCGACTACCCCCTTAGGCTCGAAAGGAACATGGTGTTCACGGTCGAGCCCGGGGTCTATATCCCGGGGCTCGGCGGCGTTCGCATCGAGGACGATGTCGTGGTCACCGCCGGGCGCCCGAGGCTCCTCACCGACGCGCCCCGCGAGCTCATCGAGCTGTGAATGCCGGGCTATTCCTTGTGCCCGAGCTTCGTGCAAAGGGCCCGGTGGATGACCAGCGGTATCCCGTACTGCCGGCGCAGGGTCTCGAGGACAGCCGCCTCGGAGGGGTCTATCCTCCCGTCCGAGAGCGTCGCCCCGAGCACGTGGGAATACTGCTTGACCGCATCCTTCTCCAGGACGCCCAGCTCCTCCAGCACGGAGAGGTGCTCCCCGGGCGTGATGCCCAGGCTCGACTGGAGGGCCTCGAGCAGCGTCGCCTCGCTGTCGTCGATGCGGCCGTCGAGGAACGCGGCCTCCATCGATTTGCGGTAGACCTCGAGGTCCTGGCCGCCGCTCCCGATGCCCGTCCGGTGGACGACCGAGTCCTTCACTGTCACCTTGTCGCCGGTCTGCCCGCCGGCGTGGACGATGTACTTCCCGTCGTCTTTCATCCCGCCGGTCCGTATGTCGGCCCGGTTGACGACGCTGTCCTTGATCTCCACCTTCCCGCCGGCGACAAAGTCCCCCTGGACCACTATCATGTCGCGGATGTGCGGGATGTGGACGGGCACCGCCGCCTCTATCCAGCCCATGAGCGTGCCGAGGTCCTGGCGGAAGGACAGGTATCCCTGGAGCTGCTCGGCCGGAAGGTACATCGCCGACATCTTCATCTGCTCGGCCACCTCCGTCGGCCCGGGCACGGCCCGTGCGGTGAGCCGGCTCCTTCTCGTTCGTGAGGTACATCGCGGGCGTGAGCAGGGACGGGTCCTTGAGCATCTGGAAGAGCTCCCGCGAACCGGCGTTGTACACCCTCTCGATCTGGTCCACGCGGCCCAGGTTGACCTCCTGGACTACGAGGTTCTTGAGGTACGTCCAGAGCGTGGTCGCCTCGTGCCGGCCGTCCCCTCCGCCCTCTATCGGGGTCCCGGGCGGCGCCTCCGTCCGGGTGAGCTTCCCGTCCAGGGAGGCGACTGTCCCCTTCCCCCTGGGCGCCAGACGGATCCCGATATGGTATACCTTGAGCAGCTTTCCGGGGAAGAACTGCCTGTACTCGTAGATCATCGAACCCGGGCCGCTTTCGAGGATGCGGCACTCGAGCACCTGGACGTTGTCGTCCTCGCCGGCGCTGATGGTGAATGCGGACGCCTTGCCCCTGAGGATCTCCAAGACCCGCCCGGGCGGGACCCCCTCTATCTCCTCCTTCTTCCCCGTCATCTCAGAGCCTCCCCGTAGGCTTCCAGGATCCTGTCTGCGACCTTGGGCCAGGTGTGCCGCTCCAGTGCCAGCCGGCGGCCCTCCTCGCCCATCCGCCTCATCCTGCTCCCGTCCTGCAGGAGCTCGGCCACCGCGCGCGAGATCGCCCCCGGGTCCCCGTAAGGGACGAGCAGCCCGGTCCTTCCGTGCTCCACCACCTCCGGGACGCCTCCCACGGCCGCCGCCACCACCGGCCGCCGGCACATCGCCGCCTCCAGGAGGACTATCCCGAAGGCCTCCCACTGGCTGGGGAGGACGAGCAGCTCGCAGCCGGCGAGCGCCGACCGGTAGAGGGAGCGGTCGGGCAGGAAGTCGATGAAGCGGACCCGCTCCCCGAAGCCGCCCCGGCGGGCCGCCTCCGCGAGCGCCGCCTTCATGCCCCAGTCCTTGCCGAGCACGACCAGCGTCCCGTCGAAGCCCCCCGCTATCGACGGCATGGCGGCGAAGAGGTGCTCCAGGCCCTTGTTGGAGGCGAGCCTCCCGGAGTACAGTATGTACCTCCCCTCAATACCTGCATGTTCGCGAAAGCCCTCCGCAGAGGGCCCCGGCTCCCACTCGGCGGGGTCGATGCCGTTCCCCACCGTCCTGCACTTTGCGGCGGGGGCGAAGTGGGATATGTAGCCCTTCTCCAGCTCCGTGACCGTGAGCACCCGGCGCGCCGGGCCGTAGACGGCCGCGGCCGAGTAGAGGTCGTAGAGCTTGAGCAACAGGCGGGTGCGGGCCGTCTCCTTCTCCTCGGCCGGATGGTAGTGGGGCGTTATCACGAGCGGCCGGTCACGGGCGCGCGCCGCCGTGGCGGCCGCCTCCAGCTGGAAGTAGCGGTGCGAGTGGGCGTGGTACAGGTCGCAGCGCTCCTCCAGCAGGCCCGAGACCATGCCCGGGATGACGAGCATGCTCCAGCGGTCAGAGACCGGTCTCATGTACGCCTTGTGCCGCTTGACGCTTATCCCGTCGATCGTTTCGCTGTCGGGCCGGTCGCCCCGCTTCCACGGCGTCTCCGTGAACATGTCCGAGGCGTGCACGACCACTTCGTGGCCGCGCCGGACGAGCTCCCTCGATATCTGCAACACGTGGTCCTCGGCGCCGCCGGGCGCGCCGAAGCGGAAGCAGGCCTGGGAGACCCTCATCGATCGCGCCCCCTCTCCGTCACGGCCGGCCCCCCGCCAGCCGCCCGTAGTTGCGCCTCAGCGCCGAGAGCGCCTCGGCCCTCTCCGGGCCGGAGGCGAAGGACTGCGCCACGCGGCACAGCATGACCAGAAGCCGCGCCTTGAGCCTCAGACCCAGAGGGACCGGCATGTAACCCCCGACTCAGCCTCCGAGCAGCCTCCGCAGCACCCCGGCCGCCTTCCCGACCGCCTCCGCGACCTTCTCGGGCGGCACCCCGCCGATCTGGGCGAACCGGCCCTTGCCGCCGCCCGACCCGCCGACCGCGCCCGCTATCGCCCGTGCGGCCTCTCCGATGTCCGCCTTCACGTCCTTGCCGAACGAGAGCATGAGCCCCCCGGAAACGGCGCTCCCCACGAGGCAGACCGTCGCCGGCTCCGACGAGAGGGTGGCCGACACCTGCCGGGCGAGCTCGGCGTCTATTTCCTCGGCGGCGGCCACCAGGGCGTAGCCGGCCACCCGCTCCGCTCCGGCGCGCAGGCGGCCGGAAAGCTCCCGGGCGGCGCGCTCGCGCAGGGCCGCCACCTCCTTCTTGAGACCCTTCCACTCCTCGAAGAACCGCCGGACGGTCCTGGGCAGCTGGTCGGGCTGGACGCTGAGCTCGGAGGCGCTCTCCAGGAGCTGGCGCTCGAGCCTTTGTATGGTAGCCAGCGCGGCGACCGAGGCGGAGTACTCCAGCCTGACCACGCCGTCCTGGATGCGCTCGGCGCGCGTGATCTTGATGAGCCCGGCCTCGCCGGAGGTCCTCGTGTGGGTGCCGCCGCAGGCCTCGGAGTCGAAGTCGCCGACGCGGACCACCCGTATCACCGGCCCGGCGGGCGCGCCGCCCTGGTAGAGCGACATGCCGTAGCGCCTCTCGGCCTCCTCGCGCGGGAGGCTTGCGTACTCGACCGGCAGGTTGGCCGCGACTATCTCGTTGGCGACCTTCTCTATCTCGTGCACCTGCTCCAGCGTGACCTTGTCGTAGTGCGAGATGTCCACGTGCGCCCCGGTCTCGCTCTTCTCGGCCCCGGCCTGCCAGACATGGGGCCCGAGAACCTTGCGGGCCGAGCCGATTATGATGTGGGTGGCGGTGTGGTGGCGGCTCAGGGCCATCCTCCGGCGCCAGTCCACGACCCCCTTCACGACCTGCCCCCTCGCCGCGCCCAGGGGCCCTTCCAGCGTGTGCAGGATCGTCCGGTCCGATTTCTGGACGCCGATGACCTTCACCCGCTTCCCGCCGGCCTCCAGCCAGCCGCGGTCGGAGTGCTGGCCGCCGCCCTCCGGGTAGAATGCGGTCCTGTCCAGGATGACCTGTTCCCGGCCTTTCTCATCCGTTCGGACCAGGACCACGCGACATTCGAACTCCCTGCAGCCCGGCTCCGAATAGTACACCGTCTCGCTGGCGTTGAGCCCGGGCGGAAGCTCGACCGCCTTCCCGGCCTCCCGCTTCTCGCCGGCATGCCTCGACGCCACCAGGGCCGTGAAGGCGTCGGGGACCTCGACGGCGATGCCCTCCCGGGCCGCCACCGCCTGGACCATCGCCGGGTGTATCCCGTGCGAATCGTAAAGCTCGATCAGCTTCTCCACGCTTATTCCCCGGCCCCCGGCCCCCTGTTCCTGCAACAGCCGGCGGACCATCCGGCCCCCTTTCTCCACGGTCTCGCGGTAGCGCTTCGCCTCCAGGTCCAGCATGGTGCGCAGCACCTCCTCGGACTCCCCCAGCCTCAGTATGTCGGCCGTGGTCGACTTGTGAAGGAGCACGAGGTCGGCAAGGGGCGTCTCCATCCCGAGCTCGTCCATGAGCCTGAGCGCCTTCCGGATTATCAGGCGCGCGAGGTACCCGGCCTTGACGTTGGAGGGCACGATGCCGTCGGCGAGCATGAGCAGCACGCACCGGGCGTGGTCCGCTATCGTGAACACGTTCTCGACCGGCACCATGAGCGCCATCAGCTCGTCGAGGCCCAGCTTGATGCCCTTCTCCGAGAGCCGGGCCGCCAGGCCCTTGCGCTGCTCGAGCAGCTTCGAGGTCGTCGAGACGCTCATCATGCCCGCCAGGCGGGCGCTCTCGGCGAACACCTCGGGGTGCGCCCCCCTGTCGGGCGGCTCGACCCCTGCCAGCTCGAAAAAGCGCCTGAGCGTTCCGGGATAGATGGCGTCGTATATGGTGGGCGTGCCCTGCGAGACCCACACGAACCGCTCCAGGCCGTAGCCCGTGTCGACCACGCTCAGGGGCATCGGGCCGTAACGGTCGCCTCCGAGCTCCACCGGCCCCTTCGGGTCCGCCCAGAGGTCCATGAACACGAGCGTGGCGAGCTCCAGGCCGGCGACCATGACCTCGAGGGCCATGCCGGCGTTCCCGCCGCCCATCCAGGGGTTCTCCTTGTATACGATCTCCTTTTCGGGCACCCCCAGGTCCTTCACGAGCAGATCATGACAGTACCGGGCGCACTCCTCCTTCCAGTATATCATGCCGTCTTTCTCGTTCGGCCGGTTGAAGGCGTGGTGGGCCATCATCTCAAAGTTGGAAAGATGCCGGCCGCTCCTCCCAACACTGTCCAAATCGGTCAGCCTTATGCATGGTTGAGATATGGTCAAGGGGTTCGCGGGCGGCGGCACCTCGCCGGACGTAACATGCGGTTGGAAGTCGTAGATGGAGGCATTCACTAGGAACACGTCGTCCCGCCATCTCGCGATCACCGGGAGCCTTCCGACGCGCGTATGCCCGTTCCTCTCGAAGAACAGGAGGTACCGCTCGCGCATCTCCCCGACGCCGTACTTGCGCGGCATCTTGGGCGCGCCGATGAACGAGTATTCGACGCAGGGGGTGTCGCCGCACCGGTCATGGATGCCCTTGATGCCCCAGTACCAACTGTTGCAGGTGGGGCATTGCATCCGCTCGTAGTTCCGCTCGCGGAAGAACTTCAGGTCCACGCTCATGTCGTGGCCGGGCATGACGGGAGGAAATAGGCGGAAGGCTATATAAAAGGGTTATTAAGGCAGCAAGGCAGCAAGGGAGCAAGGCAGCAAGGGAGCAAGGCAGCAAGGGAAGGCAGCATGGCAGGAAGGCAGAAAGGCAGCAAGGGAGGCAGCACCGTAGAAGACCGCTGCGGCGGTCTTCTCGGCCTAGGCGAGCGAAGCTCGCCTGCGGAGGCAGCAAGGGAAGGCAGCATGGCAGGAAGGCAGAAAGGCAGCAAGGGAAGGCAGCAAGGCAGCAAGGGAGCAAGGCAGCAAGGGAAGGCAGCATGGCAGGAAGGCAGAAAGGCAGCAAGGGAGGCAGCACCGTAGAAGACCGCTGCGGCGGTCTTCTCGGCCTAGGCGAGCGAAGCTCG
>VGTL01000011.1 GCA_016874675.1 Methanobacteriota archaeon
CGTCGGGGAGAGCCTGGCCGGCCCGCTCCAAGCCGGGGCCGGAATCGCGCCCGGATCTCCGCGGGCGCCGGAAGGACCCCCCAGCAGCGCGGAATAATCGAAGAAGTTGTGGACCTCGACGACCTCGAGGGGAAAGTGGCGGCAGGTCGCGAAGGCGCCGGGGCCCTCGCCCTGGTCGGTTCCGCGGCCTGGCCCTGCCCCCGCCGGGCCATGGGGGGCGTCGCCGTAGTCCCGGTACGCCCCGACCTCGAGCCAGCCCCCCGGGCCGGAGAGAGAGAAGAAGGTGCCGTAGCCCTCGCTGCGAGGGAATGCCGCGCGGGTCGCCCCGGCCGGCCCGCGCGGGCGCTCCCGGGAGGCGCTCCCGTAGCAGACCGAGAGGACGCCGGCGCAAAGGCCGCGCAGCGACGGCACCACCCTCCGGGCGAACAATCCGCGCGAGCGCAGGCGGTTGCGGGTGGCGGTGACGGTGGAGGGCCGGGCGCCGAGGGATTTCGCGAGGGCGCGGTCGTTCAGGCCGGGGTTGCGGACGAGCCCCAGCAGGGTGGCCCTCTCCCTGGGAGTGAGCGCTGTCTCCAAGACGGACGCCGGGTGCGCGCTCCGCCCCCCGGCCGCCGTCCGCCCCGCGGCCCTGGCCTCAGCCATGGTCGTGTTCGTGTTCGTGCCCGCGGCCGTGGTCATGGCCGTGGTCGTGAGAGTGGCCCTTGCCCTCCTCGTGGGCGTGCTCGCGGGCGTGCTCGTGGGCGTGCTCGTGGGCGTGGCTCTGGCCGTCCTCGTGCGTGTGCCCGTGGGCGTGGGAGGCGGCGCCCTCCTGCCCGGGTGCCGGGGTGGCGGCCTCCTTCTCCTGCGGCTTCCCCTCCCCGGTCTCCTCCTTCTTCTCCGGCCCGGCCTCGTCCTTCTTCCCCTCCGCCCTCGCCTCCTTCTTCTCCTCGGGCTTGACGTACTCCTCGGTGAGGCGCACCCGGCCGATGCCGGCGTACTCGCGCAGGTCCCGGACGATCTGGAGCTTGGTGAGCATCCAGCGCGGGTCGTACTTGCACTGCTCCATGAGTACTATGTCGGCCTCGTCGTCTTTGACCTGGACCCGGAAGTCGCCGGGCTTGCCGTAGTACATCTCGAGCACGAAGGCGACCTTGTCGGCGCCGGTCTCAGCCCTCGCACCGACGGTGTACCTGTAGCGGAGGGTCTTGCCGGCGAGCTGGTGGTTGAAGTCCACGCGCACCCGGCCCGGGTTGGCCGAGATTATCGTGCCGGCCTTGTTGTTGATGACGACGCGGGCGCCGGGGGCCACCTCCTCGTCGCCCTTCCTGAACTCGGGAAGGCGCATTATCTCGGCCATCGAGTGGACCTCGACCTTCTTGGGGTCGCGCTCGCCGTAGGCCTCGGCCGGCGAGACTGTCACCTCGGTCTCCTTCCCGGGCTCGGCGGCCAGGATGGACGCCTCCAATCCCTTGACCAGCTTTCCGGCGCCGACGATGAGCGGCGCCGGCCCGTAGAGAGCGCCCTCCTTGTGAATCCCCTTCTCCTTGGCGAGGGTCTCCAGGGTGGTCTCGAATAGCTCGTCCTCCTCCGGCTTGGCGCCGACTATCCAGCCCTGGTACTCCCAGCGAACGATGTCCCCCTTTTGCATCTTTCCCACCGTGCGGGGGGCACAAAGACGATTGCCCTATATAACATTTTGTGGAGGTTGTTGAAAGGCAGGAAGGCAGGAAGGGAGAAAGGCAGAAAGGCAACAAGGGAAGGCGGGAAGGCAGGAAGGCAGCAAGGGAGCAAGGGAAGGCAGCAAGGCAGCAAGGCAGAAAGGCAGCAAGGGAAACGGAACGACCCGTCGTCCCCTTGCTGCCTGCTGCCCTGCTCCCTTGCTGCCTTCCCTTTCTGCCTTGCTCCCTTGCTGCCTTGCTGCCTTGCTGCCTTCCTGCCCTCCCTTCCTGCCTTGCTGCCTTGCTGCCTTCCTGCCCTCTTCCCCTCACGCGCCCGTCGCGCCGAAGAAGAGCACCGCCAGCGCCGCCATGACCCCCAGGATGCCGGAGGCCTGCCAGCGGTTGTAGTGGCAGATGTCCTTCATGAACCGGACCGCCTCCTCGATGGGCCGGGTGAGGGTCGCCCGGTACATCCTGTACAGCCCGGAGACCGGGAGGTAGTAGCCGGCCAGAATCAGGGGCAGCAGCAGGAGCAGCAGGGGGAGCCCGGAGAGGCCGAGCACCGACGAGGCGCCCCCTACAATGTGGTGGTACAGGCCGACCAGGGCAAGGGCCATGCCGGTGAAGATGAACGCCATCGCCACGACGAGCGACCTCTCCATGCCCCAGCGCACCGGGGGGGACCGGACGCCGCCCGCCCGGTCCTCGATATAATCTATGGCCTGGTTGGCGAAGGCGATGCCGTAGTGCAGGAGGCTGAAGCCCAGCACTATGACGAACGGGGCGGGCTCTATAGTCCCGGCGATTATGTAGAGCAGGAAGCAGGCCGGGACGAGGAACGCCGAGACGATGAGTGACAGCGCGTGCAGCCAGCCCCGCACCTTGAAATGCAGGGGGGGCAGCGAGTAGCCCACGCCGAAGAAGGTCCCCACCGCCACCAGCGCCAGGGGCACCCAGCTCCCCATGGCAAGCGAGATGTGGACGGTGAGGAGGAACGCGCCGAGGATCTGGCCCGCGATGAGCGCCCGGACGTTCCGGCGGCCGATGAGCTCCACCGCGTCGGGCAGCCGGTTTTTGAAAATCGTGTACTTCCTGTCTATCTCCAGGTCGGTGTAGGCGTTGATGATGAACCCCATGAAGTAGAGCAGGATGAATACCGCCACGCCCTCCCAGAGCAGCGGCTCCAGGAGGCGGTCCAGGGAGGGGGCGCCGATGAAGAATACCGCAAGCAGGCCCGGTATCTCTGCCAGGAGGTATTCGCTGCGGCTCGACCGCAGATATGCCCCGAGGTACTTGGCTGCATCCATCGTCGTTTCCACCGCGCTCGATGGCCGAGGATGGAAAGCCGATGGAACTATTAAACCTGCCTATGCGGACCCGCTGCCGAAGAAGAGCAGGCCGGCGACCACCATGAGCCCCAGTATCCCGGAGGCCTGCCACAGGCTGTAGGTGCATATCCGCTTCATGTACATGGTCGCCTCGGCCACCGGCCGGGTGAGGCTGGCCCGGTACATCCTCCAAAGCCCCCGGACGGGAAGGGCGTAGCCCGAGAGCACGATGGGGACCGCCAGCGCGAAGAACTGCCATGCCGGAAGGCCCAGGAGCGTCCCAACCGCGCCCGCCCGGGCGAGCACCAGGAGGAACATCCCGGAGAGCTCCAGCAGGCCCCCCGCCACGACGCACGCCAGGCCCAGCACCAGGGAGTTCTTCAGCCCCCACCTCACCGGGGGCGACCTCACGCCGGCCGCCAGGTCCTCGTTGTAGTCGATGGCCTGGTTGGCGATCTCTATCCCGTAGTGCAGCACGCTCACGCCGGCCAAAAACAGGAGCATCTCGGGAGAGAGCGAGCCGGCGATGGTGTACACGATGAAGGCCGGCGGGATGAAGAATATCGAGACCGAGAGCGACACCGGGTGGAGCCAGCCGCGGACCTTGAAGTGCAGTGGCGGCAGCGAGTAGCCGGCCCCGAAGAAGGTCCCCACCGCCGCCAGCGCGAGCGGTATCCAGCTGGACATCAGGTACGATATGTGCGCGGTGAGGGCGAAGGCCGCCGCCACCTGGAGGGCCATGAGGATGCGGAAGTTGCGCTGGCCGATGGTGCGCACGGCGCCGGGCAGCCGGTTCTTGAATATCGTGTAGCGGGAGTCTATCTCCTGGTCGGTGTAGGCGTTCGCCATGAACCCGAAGAAGAAGAGCAGCACGAAGACCGCCATGCCCTCGAGCACCTCGGGGGCCAGGAACCTGTCCAGGGACGTGGCGCCCAGGAAGAAGAGCGTGAAGAGCGCCGGCACCTCCGCTGCGAGGTACTCGCCCCGGCTGGTCCAAAGGTACGCCCTCAGCACTTCCGCGGCCTTCATGCGCAGAGCCCTTGCCGTCGCGCGCCGGTCAGGGAGCACCGGCGGGCGACTGAGTCCCCTCCGTATACTTATCTGTTGCGGCATCCCCCCGACCCGGAGGCGCCCCGTCCGGGAGGCGGCCCTCCCGATCAGCCGGGCCCTCGGGGCCCGCGCCGGGCCGCGGCCGCGGCGAAAAGCAGCACCGCCACCGCCAGCGCCGCCGCCATCGCGGCAGGGTCGAAGCCGCCGATGAAGCCTGAGCCGGCGCGCACCCGGGCATCCCCGGATAGCTGGTTGTTCCCGGAGGAGAGCTCCCTGTCGGGAGTGGAGGCCACGACCGCGATCTGGTGGCTGCCGCGCGCCAGTTTGAGCCTGAACGTCAGCACCTGGGAGCTCCCGGGCTCCAGCCGGTCCACGACGGTGTCCCTAAGCCTCTTCCCGTTGTCGAAGACGGTCACCGTGACGGCCGTGGCGTTGGCCGTGCCCGAGTTGCCCACGGTCACCCTCAGCGTCACGGTCCCGCCCTCGTCGACGAGCTGGGGCTCGATCCTGAGCCCCTCCAGGTAGAGGTCGGGGGCCGTGACGTCCACGGCCAGCGTCAGCGTCCCGGGCGTCCCTCCGGGGGCGGCGGCCGAGACCGCCAGGGTGGTCCGCCCGCCGGGGGCGTCGGCCGGGACCGCGATGTCCAGCGGGACTGCCCTCTCGCCGAACGGCGGTACCGTCACGACCACCTCGTGGGCGGCGAGCCAGCCCGCCGGGGCGTCCACGGTTATCGTGAAGTCCTCGCGGCCGTTGCCCAGGTTCCGGAGGGTCAGCCCGAAGAGGGCGTGGCCGCCGGGGCGCGCCCGGGCCGCCGGGGCGTCCGCCGAGAGCGTGACGCCACGCGTCCGGTCCACCGTCACCCGGAGCGGGATGGAGGTCTCGAAGCCGCCCGACGAGCGGGCGGTGATGTCGAAGCGGAGCTCGGTCCCGGCGCTGGCGTTCCCCGGGACCGCCACGGCGGCCTCGAGCACGAAGAGCTCCCAGGGGCGCAGGGCGCGGCCCGGAACCGCCAGGGTGGCCAGGCCGCCGCCCTCCCCGCCGGCCGAGAACGCGACGGTGTCGTTGCCGTTGCCCAGGTTCGTGACGTTGACGAGGAAGATGGCGTTCTCACCCGGGCCGGCGTGCACCACGGGCCGCCCGGCCTCCAGCGAGAGTAGGTGCTCCTGGAGGACCAGGAGCCGGGCCGCGGCGGTGCTGGACGCCGCCCTGTTGCCCGAAGAGGTCGCCGTGAAGCGCAGCTCCAGCACCGTCCCGGCCTCGGCCCGGCCCGAGATGCCCGCAAGCACCCTGACACGGGCACTCTCGAAGAGCCCCAGCCTGACCGTGGTCGTGTTCAGCGCCACGCTCACCGATCCCGGGACCGCCCAGGTGAGCTGGAAGGTGTCCTCCCGGTTGCCGGCGTTGCTGACGGTGAGGTCGAACGCCACCGGCTCCAGCGGGCGGGCGCGGGCCGACGAGGGCGAGATGCCCGTGACGACTTCGTGGACGCTCCCGGTGGCGTAGACCGCCAGGTCGTCGACGTACCAGCCGCGGCCCATCATCAGCACGTTGGACCTGAGCACGAGGCGGAACTTGAAGAGGCTCCCCGTGAAGCCGGAAAGGTCGTAGTACTGGACGCCCCAGCCGCCCCCGTTCCCCGAGATGGTCCCAAGCGTCCTCCAGGTCGCCCCCAGGTTGGCGCTGCCCTCGACCGTGCCGGTGTCGGCCAGCGCCCCGGCGGGCAGGCCGGTGGAGAGGTCGTAGCTCTGCTGGAAGGCGAGCACGGCGCCCCCCAGGCGGGAAAGGTCTATGAGGGGGGATTCCAGGTAGTACCCGATGAAGTCCGCGCCCCGGCGGTAGCGGCCCGTGCCGTCGTAGCCGCACCACCAGCTGTGGGTGGGGCTCCGGGCGTCGCCGTAGCGGTCGGTGGAGTTCACGATGTGCCACAGCCCGGGCACGAACGGGACGGTCGCGCCGGCCTCCCAGCCGCCGGTCCCGTTCTCCACGTCGTCGATGAAGACGTGGGATATGACGCGCAGCACGCCCGAGCGCTCGTTGTTCTCGGGCACGCCGTCGCCGTCCACGGCCGCCGAGACGGAAACGATGTAGTTCCCCGCCATCGCCGGGGTCCAGGACCACTCGAGCTCCCAAAACGCCCCGGGTCTGAGGGCGAGCACCTCGGTAGATCCGGAGAAGACCACATCGCCCCTCATGACCGTGCAGCTCAAGTTCACGTCAACCGGCTGCTTCCCGGTCAGGAACCTGACCGTGGCGCCCAGAGCGACGTTGACGTCAACCGGGGTGAAGTCAGGGAACGTGACGGCCGTCACGGCCACGTCCGTCGTGGCCGTCCGGACGCTGAAGTTCATCAAGTCCCCGGAGGGGCCTATCCCGTGCACCCAGTAGCCCGTCGGCGCGCCGTCGTAGGAGGAGCTGTCGGGCCGGGAGCCGGGGTTGAAGCCCTGGGGGCTGTCCGACCAGGGGTCCGTCGCCTGGACCGGCGAGTCTCCGTTGACCGCCTCGTCGGCCTCCTCGAGGTCGACCAGCCTGTGGGATTGGTCGTCGTTGTCGGGCACGCCCTCGTCGATGTGCCAGATGAGAAGCCCCGAGCCGGGCAGGTGGCGGTCCCAGCCGGTCTTCTGGCGGTTCTCGATGAGGAAGTACTCCCGGGGCGGCCGGATGTCCAGCCGGTAGGCCACCGGGCCGTCCTCGATGCGCGGTATGGAGATGTTCGCCCGGGCGTCGGTCAGGAGCTCGGGCGCAAGCCAGCCCAGCCGGGACTTGCACCAGGCCGAAAGGTGCACGGGCGTGTTGCCCCCGTCGGCCCAGGCGCCGGTCGCCATGAGGTCCCAGCTTCCGGCCCCGAAGGAGTCGTAGCCGTAGTCGTAGAGGTCGGGAAGGCCCATGTCGTGGGCGAGCTCGTGGGCGAACACCCCGACGGGGGAGTGCTCGGAGAGCATCGTGTAGAACCCGGCGGTGACGCCGTCGGCCGCCGGCTCGTCGAAGTCGTACCAGCGGTGGCTCCAGATGTTGTTGCGGTCGGTGGACGACTCCTGGCCCTCGCCGGCGTGCACGACGCACAGGTGGTCCACGTAGCCGTCCAGGTCGCCGTCGAAACGCGAAAAATCGACGAACTCGTCGGCCGCCCGGACCGCCTCGGTGACGAGCGCGTAGATGGGGCCGTTCTTGCTGTCAGGGCCGCCGGGGCCGTCGGCCCCGTAGAACTCCATCGTCCTGTTGCTTTTGAGCCAGAGGGTCGTGACCTCGCCCTGGACGCTCAGTCGCCCGTACGAGACCTCGTCGAAGTACCGGTTGACGCTGGAGGAGTTGACGGTCGTGTCGAAGAGCTCGTTTTCGAAGTGGCCCGGCGCGTTGGCCCCGGCGTGGACGACGTCTTGGAACTCGATGAGCAGCACGAGCACCGTGAAGGGCCCCGACACCGGCCCGGAGAGCCGGGCGGCGGGCTCCGTGGAGGGCGGTATGTCGGCGCGCCCGCGGTACACCGCCGGGTTGGGCGGCACGAGCGACGGCGACGCCCAGGAAAGGACGGATGCCGGTGTCCAGTGGGACGCCGAAGGGTGCAGGGCGCGGGGTGCGGGGTGCAGGGCGGACGGGCCAGGGGTGAGGGTTCGGTGTGCAGGGTTCAGGGCGTGGGACGCGGGATTCTGGGCGGCGGAAACCCCCGCAGAGCCGCCGTCGTCCCCCGCACCCCGGACCCTGTGCCCTGCACCCTCTCCCATCGCAACGGGCGCGGCCGCGCAAGCGACGCACGAGAGCGCCACCAGGACCGGGAGCAGGCTGGCCGGCATCGGACCTCCGCCGCAGTATCCCTGAGGTTGGTATATATTATAATTGGTAGGTCCGAGCCGACATTGTATGAAACGTCCAAAATCATTAAATATGATAAATCGAATGGGGAAAACGCAAGGTTCTCCGAGACTTCAAAGGAAGGTCCCTGCGATGAATGGAAATCCAGAGGAGCTGAAGAAGGGCACGACCACCCTTGGCATCGTGTGCAAGGACGGGGTCGTAATGGCGACCGAGCACAGGGCGACCGCCGGGACCCTCATCGCCCACAAGACGACCCAGAAGCTCTTCAAGATAGACGAGCACCTGGCCCTCTGCGTGGCCGGCCTGGTGGGCGACGCGCAGGTGCTTGCCCGCTACATCACCGCCGAGGTCCAGCTCTACCGCCTCAAGCACAACTCCGAGATGACCGTCAACGCCGCCTCCACGCTGATGTCCAACATCCTGGCGGGCCGGCGCTACTTCCCCTACTGGGTCCAGCTGCTCATGGGCGGCGTGGACAAGGAGGGCGGGCACGTCTACTCGCTGGACGCGGCCGGGGGCTCGATACCCGACAAGTTCGTCACGGGCGGCTCGGGCTCGCCGTACGTCTACGGCGTCCTGGAGGACCAGTTCGAGGACGACCTGACCCTCAACGAGGGCACGGACCTTGCCATCCGGGCCCTGACTGCCGCAATGAGGCGCGACAGCGCCTCGGGCGACGGGATGGACGTCGCCCAGATATCCTCGAAGGGAATCAAGATGCTCACCGAAGAGGAGATAAAGAAAAGGAAAAACAAGATGGACCTGGACTGAGCCCGGGTCCGCCGAGACCGTACAAAGCGTCCCTTCTCCTTCCTGGGACAGGTAGTGCATGCACATGGGGATAGACGACTTCATTCACCACGCGCGGGAGGTGGTCCGCAGCACCGTGCCACCGAGGGTGCAGATAACCAACATCGAGTTCGAGGGCCCGATGGTGGTGATCTACACCAAGTCGCTCGAGGAGTTCGCGAACAACAACGACATCGTGCGGCAGCTCGCGCAGGCGCTGCGCCGCCGGGTGGCGGTGCGGCCCGACCCGTCAATACTCGCCGACACCGACCGAGCCGAGACCGAGATCAAGCACATCATCCCCCCCGAGGCGGAGGTCTCGGACATCTGGTTCGACGGCGACACCGGCGAGGTCACTATAGAGGCCCTCTCGCCCGGCCTGGCCATCGGCAAGCACGGGGCCCTCCTCAACGACATCAAGAAGCGCATCGGGTGGGCGCCCAAGGTGGTCCGGACGCCCCCGATACCATCGAAGACGGTGGGCGAGATCCGGGGCTACCTGCGCATGGTCTCCGAGGACCGCAAGGAGTGGCTCAAGAAGATAGCCCGCCGGATAAACCGGGAGACCTCCAAGGGCGAGAACTGGGTCCGGATATCGGCGCTGGGGGGCTACCGCGAGGTCGGCCGGAGCGCCCACCTGCTCACCACCAAGGACAGCAAGGTGCTCGTCGACTGCGGGGTGAAGTTCTCCCAGAGCGAGGAGGACTCGCCCTTCCTCAACGCCCCCGAGTTCCTGCCCATCGAGAGCATCGACGCGGTCATCATCACCCACGCCCACCTGGACCACTGCGGCCTCGTGCCGCTTCTCTTCAAGTACGGCTACGACGGCGCCGTCTACTGCACACCCCCCACGCGGGACATGATGTCTCTCTTGCAGATAGACTACATGAAGGTGGCCCACGGGGAGGGGCGCCGGAGCCCCTTCGACTCCGCCTTCGTGCGCGAGATGGTCAAGCACACCATAACCCTGAACTACGGGGACACCACGGACATCTCGCCGGACGTCCGCCTCACGCTCCAGAACGCCGGCCACATCCTGGGCTCGAGCATCGCCCACTTCCACATAGGCGACGGCATCCACAACATCGCCATATCCGGCGACATGAAGTACGAGAAGACCTGGCTCTTCAACCCGGCGATGGACAAGTTCCCGCGCCTCGAGACACTGGTCATCGAGTCGACCTACGGGGGCTTCCACGACCACCAGCCCTCGCGCAAGGACGCGGCCGAATCCCTGAAATCCATAGTGGCCCGCACCCTGGAGCGGGGCGGCAAGGTGCTCGTCCCCGTGTTCGCCGTCGGGCGCTCCCAGGAGGTCATGATTGTCCTGGAGCAGTACATGCGCCAACACGAGCTCAAGGAGGTCCCCGTTCACCTCGACGGGATGATATGGGAGGCGACGGCCATACACACGGCCTACCCGGAGTACCTCAACAGCAACCTGCGAAACCAGATATTCCAGAAGGGCGAGAACCCCTTCCTGTCGCCGATATTCAAGCGCGTGGACAGCGCCGACATGCGCGAGCGCATCTGCAACGACCCGGAGCCCTGCATCGTGCTCGCCACCTCGGGCATGCTCAACGGCGGGCCCGTGATGGAGTACTTCAAGTCCTGGTGCACCGAGCCCCAGAACTCGCTCGTGTTCGTCGGCTACCAGGCGGAGGGCACGCTGGGCCGGCGCATCCAGCGGGGCTGGCAGGAGATCCAGTTCACCGAGCGCGGCGGTAAATCCATGACCCTGCCGATAAAGATAGCCATCGACACCGTGGACGGGTTCTCGGGCCACAGCGACCGAAACCAGCTCATGGCCTACCTGCAGAACATCCAGCCCAGGCCCGAGCGCGTCCTCGTGATGCACGGCGAGGAGGCCAAGTGCCTCGATCTGGCGGTCTCCCTCCACAAGCGCTTCGGCCTCGAGACCCGGGCGCCGCCGAACCTGGAGGTTGTGAGGCTGCGGTAGGAAGGCGCAGGGCGCAGGGCGCGAGGCGCAAGGCTTGAGGGGCAAGGCGCAAGGGACAAGGGGGAGGGAGCAAGGCAGCAAGGCAGCAAGGGAGAAAGAGAGGAAGGCACCATATACCCTTTCTGCCTTGCTGCCTTTCTGCCTTGCTGCCTTGCTGCCTTGCTGCCTTTCTGCCTTTCTGCCTTGCTGCCTTGCTGCCTTGCTGCCTTGCTGCCTTTCTGCCTTTCTGCCTTTCTGCCTTGCTGCCTTTCTGCCTTTCTGCCTTTCTGCCTTTCTGCCTTTCTGCCTTTCTGCCTTTCTGCCTTTCTGCCTTTCTGCCTTGCTGCCTTGCTGCCTTTCTGCCTTGCTGCCTTGCTGCCTTTCTGCCTTTCTGCCTTTCTGCCTTTCCCCCTTGCGCCTTGGCCCTCGCGCCCTAGGCCTTGCGCCCCCAGACGACCTTCGGTCGTCTTCGCCTAGGCGAGCTTCGCTCGCCTGCGGTTGCGCCTTGCGCCTTGCGCCTTTCACAGCCCCGGATAGACGTTCCTGAGATGCTGCTCCTCCATCTCCCCCAGCAGCCCCTTGGGGAGGATGACCTCCTCCACCCGCTTTCGGGTCACGAACCTCATGCGGGCCGTGGAGAACTCGGGGGACGAGGTCGCCATCAGGATGTCGGGCCAGCCGAGCGACACAATCTGCTCGGAGGCCCTGCGCGGCGAGTACCTGAAGTGGATGCCAGCTTTCGAAAAACCGGTCTCCACTGGAGTGATGTGCGCCGCCTCCCAAAAGTAGTAGGCGGCCATCACCGAGAAGAGCAGCCCGAGCGTCGATGCGGCCATGGGCAGGGGGTATTCGTTCCAGGCCCAGGGGGCAAGCAGGCTCCCGGCCAGCATGATGGCAAGGAGCAGGGCCGAGAGGATGAAGAGATTCCGGGACCGCTTTCCGAAAACGAGGAGCAGGGGGCTGGACTTCCAGATGACGGGGGTCTCCTTGCCGGGCGGCTCCAGCACGGATGGGTCCGCCACCGGATGCGCCCGGACGTACGCGGCGTGGAGGCGCCTGCGGTATAGATAGAACAGGGAGACCTGGAGGAAGAGGATCAACGAGACCGCCGGGACCAGCCAGAGGGTCTGGTACCAGCCGGGCTCGAGCAGGTAGGGGTCCTTCCCGCCGGGGTATATGCGGCGCACCTCCAGCGTCCGGTTGCCGGTGCCGTCGTCCCTCACCCGGCCGAAGACCGTCACGTTGTCGCCGTTCCAGTACTCGCTCTTCGTGGTGTTGGACCTGTTGTGGAAGATGGGATGGAAGTCGTGGCAGTCCGAGAGGTCCAGCCGGATGCTCTTCCCGGAGCCGTCCACGATGGAGGCGTTGGCCTTCATCTGGAGCTGCCAGCGGTCGTCGCGGAGAAGGAGGATGAAGGCGATCTTCCCGGGGGACCTGAGCGTCGACTGGAGCTTGACCTCCCTGCCGGCGGTGGCGTTGTCGAAGTTCACCGGATCGGTCCCGATGTCGATGGACCGGCTGATGTGCTGGGGCAGCACGGCGGCCGCCGACACCAGCATGACGGTGAAGAGCACCAGGATGGCCGCCCCCAGGTGGAGCCCGGCGGGCCTCGACCGGCAGGCCGGGCAGCCGGCCCTCTCCCTGGTGCACGATTTGCAAAAGTAGGCCCGATCGCCCGGGCACCAGTCCAGCCGGAGCAGGCTCCCGCCGTACTCCCGGCCGCAGTTGGGGCACCTCACGCTCTCGGCCGGACCAGAGAAATCGGGGCAAATAAAGCTATCCTCTCGGATTTGATAACTTGGAGAGCACCGCGGCGTACATCAGGGGCAGGGCGATGGTGGCGTCGGCGTCTATGTTGACCTGCCGCGCCCGGGGCTTGACCTTGCCCCAGGAGACCGCCTCCCGGACCCGGGCACCCGAGAGGCTCCCGTCCCGCTCCGTTGCCGTGGTGAGGTACACGGCGTAGTCGAGGCCGTCCTTGAACTGGTTCCACCAGATCGTGTGGTGCTTGGAGATGCCGCCGCCGATGATGAGGGCCCCGGACCTCCTGGCCCCCATGACCAGCCCGGAGAGCTCCTGCTCGTCCGCCAGCAGGTCCGGCGAGAAGTCCCGGTGCTCCTGGTAGAACATCCAAAGCTGGCAGCCGAAGGCCCCGTCCGTTATCCCCGGCACGAACACCGGAACCCTGTTGCGGGCGGCCCAGTGCAGTATCGAGCCCTCGTCGGAGAGCCGTTCCCCCACCGCCCAGAGGAGCTCCCGCGTGGAGGGTCGCCGAAGGCCGCTCCTGTAGATGTCTCGGAATATGGGCTGGAGCCTCCTTTCGAGGACGATGCCGTAGCTCTCGTTGGGGACGAGCACGTTGCCCAGCCGGTTGATGCCCTTCCTGCGCAGGAGGGCGTCGTCGAGCTCGAACTCCCCGTGGTAGTACCTCTTCCATATCCGCGCCAGGTCGTGGTCCAGCGTGCCGCAGGTGGTGATGACGGCGTCGAAGAGCTTGCGCCTCACCATGTCCCGGATGATGCCCCGGGTGCCGGTGGCGTTTATGCAGGCCGGGAACGACAGGAAGTTGACCGAGGAGCCGTCGGAGAGCATCCCGGCCAGTATGTCCACGCCCTGCGCGAGGTGCTTGGCCCCGAAGCCGCCGGAGGCCTCCATCTGCCGCGAGAGCTCAGCTGCGCCGATGCCCCTGAATATGCGGAAGTCCTCCACCGGTCTTCGCCAGGCCATGTTCCCACCGCTCCCCGAGAGGTTTGCCCGATTTCAACCCTTCGCCGGCCGAGGTCCGGCCGGGCGGGCCCCCTCAGGGCCCCTCGGGGCGGCCCCGCCCCCGCCGGGACCCAGAAGCCCGCGTATCTCGGGCGCCAGGTCCTCGAAGTCGCTCATGTTTCCGTCCCACAGGCCGGAGGGGTCGAACCGGGAGGCCTCGATGTCCTCGATGAGCCGGCGCATCCGGGGCCGAAGGTCCGGGGGCTCGCGGCCCGAGAGCACCACCGCGATGTAGATGAGCCGGCCGTGCTCGAGCACCATCTTGAGCTTGCCGAACTCGAGCTTCCCCAGGTCCCCTTTTTCGTTTCGGAAGGAATCCTTTATGAAGTTCTGCACCGCGGTGAGCAGGGAGCTCAGGCTCATCTCGTCCACCTCCCGGTGACCGCCCAGGGCCTCGTGGAGGATGAGCCGGCCGTCGTGGAAGACCACGTAGACCTCCTCCACCGACGGCGGGCCAGGCTCCTCCTCCTGCGGGGCCGCCCGGGGCCCCTCGGCGACGCTCTCGTCGGGGGGCGCCTCGGCCGGAGAGTCCACCGCGACGTTGAGCCAGTGGTGGGTCTTGGAGCTGTAACCGACGCCGTCGAACGCCCGCTGGCACAAGGCCTCTATGTCGTAGGCGAGCTCCCCGGCGCCGGCGGGCTTGAGGCCGACCTCCAGCGTGAAGCCGTCCCCGGCGCGCAGGAAGAGCACCTTGCGCAGGCGGTGGGCCTCCACCAGCCCGCTGAACCGGACGACGATGTTGCGGGCGTGGGCGGGGCCGTTGTTGAGGATGCCCAGCCGCGCCCGGTTCCACACCCCGGGCTTGAGGCTGCGCGTTATTATACGCACCTCTATCCTGGGCTCGGACTCGACCTCTGCGACCTCTATCATGTCCCGGCAGAGCGCCGCGGCCGATGTGGCGGCGTGGTAGTCGTTGCTGCGCAGCGCGTCCCAGGCCCGGTCCAGGTACGGCTCGATCTTCCTCGTGTCGATGAACGCCGCGGCGTCCCGCAGCGTGGTGGTCGCCTGCTGGACGGCGTCGATGGCGTCCGCGCAGTCGCGCATGACCTCCTCGGCCGTGGCGCGGCCGGTCTCGGCGAGCTCCAGCGCCGCATCCGTGTCCCCGGCCTCGAGGGCCTGGCGGGCCTTGCGCACGAGCTGGGAGCAGACGGTCATGTCGCAGTCGAAGCGCCGCGCCTCGTTCATCACCTTCTCCGAGGCGTCTATCGCGTAGCCGGCCGCCTCCCGCTTGTCCAGCTTGAGCTGGTGCTCCTTCTTGAGCCGGCCGAGCGTCTTCCTGATGGATGTGGCGTAGTGCTGGACCATGACGTAGTTCTGGCCCTCGAGGGAGTGCTGGGCCTTCTCGGCGAGCTGGGCGGGCTGGGTCACGTCCAGCCCGCTGTCGCGGGCGTCTGCGATGAGGGCGCGCGAGGCCTCCAGCGCCGAGCGGGCCTGGTCGCGACGGTGGGACTCGAGCTCGACGAGGCTGCGCGCCTGCATGGCCAGCCGGGCCGCTGCCTCGTGGTCGTTTCGCTCGGAGAGCGCCGCCGAGGCGTCGGCGAGCAGCTTGCGCGCCCGTGAGGTGTCCAGCCCGCTTCCGGCCGCCTTGAGCACCACGGTCTGCACGAACGAGAGCATGTCCGCGGCCTGGTCGCGCCGGCGCCTCTCCTGCTCGGCGACCGCCCGGGCGTCCGCAAGCATCCCGCGGGCGGTCTCGAGCACGCTCAGGGTGAGCTCGTAGCTGCCCTCGGCGATTGCGCCCTCGGCCTGCGAGAGCAGGGTGCGGGCCGGCTCGGCGACCGCAAGGCCGCCCCTCTCCGCGGCGGCGACCTCCTCACTCATGTCGGAGTGGAGCGCCCGCAGCCGCCCGGGGATGTCCACCTCGAGAAGCTCCCTCCAGGTCGCGGCCGCCTCCACCGCCGGGAAGCCGAACGCGGCCGAGAAATCTTCGGGCTCGGAGAGGGCGGACGGATTCCGGCCCAGCGTCTGCCGGAACGCCTGGGCGAACTGGGCCGCGGCGATCTGGCCGAAGGGCAGCTCCAGCGAGAGCACGTGGTTCTTCGGGCTGCGCAGGAGCTGCACGCCCTTGCGGCGGGTGGACACGCACCTCATCCGGATTGCACCCGCCTGGGACTCCAGGACCACCGACCACTCGTGGCCCGACTGCTCGTAGGACTCGAGCCGCAGAAGCACCCGCGGGTACAGCTTGAGCGCGGTCACCCAGGCCGCCCGGCCGGTGTCCGAAAGATGGATGCCCCGGCCCTCGTCCTCGGGCCGGAACGCCGGGTAGACCTTCGGGTCCACCCGGAGCACCGGCTCGAAGTCGGCCGGCTGGCAGAAGAGCGTGGTGAGCGGCACTCTCTCACTTCCGCCTGAGGGCACAGAGCAGGGCGGCCACCGCCAGCGCGGCGCCCAGCCCGGCGGCTCCGGCGCCGGGTGACTTCTTCGGTTCGTCCCTCTTGGCGTCCCCGCCCGATGTGGCCGCCTTGACCGTAAGCGAGAGCTCCAGGCCCTTCTCCACGGTCAGGTTCTTGAAGCTCGCCCCCCTGGAGAATGCCTTTATCTGGAGAACGAGCGTCTGGTTCCGGGCCTCCGCCGGCGGCTTGATGGTGTACTTGAGGTCGTATGAGCGGTTCACGTCGACGAGGACGCTGGTCCGGTTGCAGGAGACGGACCACCCCTGGAAGGAGGCCGGGTTCACCACCGTGGTGCCGAAGGTGTCCCAGCCGTTGCCGGTGTTCTGGATCGTGAAGGGCCAGACGGCCTCGCCCCCGGCATTGACGGGGAGCTCGGTGACGCCCGTGCTGAGGCTCAGGCCGTAGACGGGCCACACGCCGACCAGGGCGTAGGTGGCGCAGGTCGCCAGCGGGACCCCGGTGGTGCTCACGTTCGCCCATATCTCGACCTGGCGGGCCGTGCTGGAGGTGGCGTCGGCCGGCACCGTCACTATCGCCCGGAAGCCCTCGTTGGCCGTGCCGGTCACCACGAACTGGCTGGGTTCGCAGCGGGCCTCCCAGCCCTCGCAGGTGGCGGTGAGGTTCACCCGGTAGCGCACGAGCGGGAGGCCCTCGACGAAGAGGGTGCAGTTGATGACCGCGTCGGCGGGCCCGCCGGTCAGGTTGACGAACTGCTCCACCGGCTCCGAGGAGAGGACGATCACGGGGATGATGCTCTGCCCCGAAACTGGGAAAGCGCCCAGGACGAGCAGGGCGAGCGCAAGCAGGCTAGTCGAGGCTCTCAACGAGCATCCTCCCGAACTTCCCGGACGCCTGGGGCCCGTTGGCCGTCACGATTCTTCCGTCGCGGACGACCTCCTCGCCGGCCAGTGTCGCCCCGCCGGCGCGCAGGTGGGCCGAGAACGGCCCGGAGGGCCCCTGGTCGTCCCACACCGTCGCCCTCTTCCCGCGCAAAAGCCCCGCCCTCGCCAGGATGGACGGGGCGATGCATATCGCGCCCACGAGCTTGCCGGCGCCGGCGGCGTCCCGGGCGAGGGCGTGGGCCCGCGGGTCGTCGAAGTACACCTTCGAGCCCGAGCCCCCCACGAAGACGACGGCGTCGAAGTCCCGGGCGGAGACCCGGTCGAGGGCGACATCGGGCCGGGCGCGCTCGCCGAACATGCCCCGCGACTCGGCGGTGGTGCGGCTCGCCACGGTCACCCTCGCGCCCGCCTGCTCCAGCACGCGCCTGGTATCCAGGAGCTCCTCGTCCCGGAAGTCCTTCGGCGCTATGACCATCAGCACCCTCTTTCCCGCGGCCGGCATGGCATCACCGCCTCAATCATCTGAGTGCGCCGGTTTAAAGATTTCGCCTAAATGTTTATCTGCGTTCCGGGGCATCCCGCACCCGCGGGTATCGACATGAAGGTCAAAGACATCATGAACCGCGAGGTGCGGACCGTCACCCCCGACACGAGCCTGGATGAACTGGCCAGGCTCTTCGCCGACACCGGAATCCACGGCGCGCCCGTCGTGGACGCCGAGGACCGGCTCATCGGCATCGTGACCGAGTCCGATGTGCTCAAGGCGACCAAGACCAGGTACGTCAAGTACAACCTGGTGTACCCCTCCATCCACCAGTTCGGCATGGATTTCAGGGAGGGCGTGACCTACGAGGACCTCCTCAAGGCGTTCGACGAGGTCAAGCACGTCCCGGTGTCCCAGATAATGACCCGGAAGGTCGTGACGGCCGGCCCCGACGACCCGGTCGAGGACATCGCCCCCATGATGGTCCAGAAGAAGATCAACCGCGTACCGATAGTGGAAAAGGGCATGGTCGTCGGCATCGTTACGCGCGAGGACATCCTACGGGGCATTTTCAAGAACCGGAAGGCCTGAGCAGGAGCCCCGGGCGGGGTCCTTAGGGCGCTCAGACGACCTTGGTCCTCTCGAGGTCGGAGGCCTTGTTCTCGAGCGTCACCGCGTCGAGCTCGAGCTTCTTGAGCTTCTCGAGGGTGGCGGCCGCCTCCTTGCGCCGCTTGGCGGCCTTCTGGCGCAGAATGGCGACATCGTGGTCTATCTCGGCGTTGCGCTTGACCTTCCGGGCGCGATCCAGCTCGCTCTCCTCGCGGAGCTTCTCCCTCCCGGCACCGCCCATCTCCATGGTCCCGACACTCCCTGAGAACCGAAACGGGTGGGGGGCAATTAAACATTGCGACGAAGGCGCAGGGCGCAGGGCGCAGGGCGCAAGGCTTATGGCGCGAGGGCCAAGGCGCAAGGGGGAAAGGCAGAAAGGCAGAAAGGCAGAAAGGCAGCAAGGCAGCAAGGCAGCAAGGCAGCAAGGCAGCAAGGCAGAAAGGGTATATGGTGCCTTCCTCTCTTTCTCCCTTTCTCCCTTGCTGCCTTGCTGCCTTGCTGCCTTGCTGCCTTGCTGCCTTGCTCCCTCCCCCTTGACCCCAGCGCCTTGACCCTCAAGCCTTGCGCCCTGCGCCTTGCGCCTCGCGCCTTCCGCATATGCCATCTCAGGCGGCCCCGCCCGGTCAGCGGTGATGTATCGGCCCGCAGGCCCGCTCGAGCCTCGGCCTCAGGCGGAGGAACTCCTTGAAGGAACCCCGACGCTCCTCCTGCAGGGCCCGACGGGCCCGTTCCAGGCAGGACCCGGCGGGCGCGGCCGCGCCCCCGGACCGGCCCCCGATGCAATCCAGCAAGACATCGATGTCGTGGATCTCCCCCAGGACGTCCTGCACCCGGCGCAGGACCGCTGTCCGCCAGCCGGTCTCCTCCCCCAGCCGCCACTCCAGCATCTCCAATGAGTACCTCAGCGCCTTCGCGCGAATCCTCAACCTGTGCTGGGCCCCGCCGTGGGCCTCGACGCTCGCCATCGGGATGGAATCGAGCACGATGTGCGACAGGGAGTGGAGCCACACCCGGGAGAAGCGCTCGGCGTCGGTGGCGCGGGACCGCCGGGGCTCCCAGAGACCCTCGATGACCGGTCCCACCGCTCCGGCGCCGGGCCCGACCGCGGCCGCCAGGCGCCGCCTCTCCCGCGCGACCTCCTCGAGCAGCCCGGAGAACACCCGCCGGCACGGGGCGTCGCCCGGGCCGAGCCTCCGGGCGAGGCGGGCCAGCCGCGCCCGCCGGATGTCCAGGTCGCGGACCTGACAAAATCCGCGCGTGATGTCGCGCGCCAAAGTCACGGTGGAGTGCCAGAGCCCCGGGTAGAGCCTCTGGAATACCGTGATTCCGGCCCGGAGCCTGCGCCCCGCCACCCGGACGTCGTGGACGGGGCCCGGCTTCATCCGCCGGGCGGCCGGCCCCAGTCCCGCCTCTATCTCGCGCGCCTGCAGGCAGAGCAGCACCCTCGCCGCCTCCGCCACGGAGCCGCGGGGCGAAAGCTCCCCGGCGAGCTTTCGGAGCTCCCGCAGCATCGGGGGTTTGCTCATCCGCCCTCTCCCGGCCGGACGGCCTCCACCCGGACCCCCAGGCCGAAGAGCTCCTCGAAGAGGCGGCCCTTCTTCCGGACGGCCTCCGTCTCCGCCGGAAGCGGCCGTGCCGAGAAGGCCCTGAGGCGTAGCAGGCGGGATGAGACCTCGACCTCCAGGTCCTTGACGGCGTCCTCGTGGGCCAGATCTAGCGCGTCGGCTATCCTGAGCACCGCCGCCATCCGGGCGACCCGTCTCCGGTCGCCGGGGGAGAGCGCGCTGTAGTGCCGGTGCCTGGCCTTGGGGTGGGCCTTGCGATGATAGCGGGCGACCGAGGCGACGATGCTTTGCTCCCTCCGGTCGAGCGGGGAGAGGTCGGCCCCCGATATGAGCTCCAGGCTGCTCTTGTGGTGGCCCTTGAGGCCCCGGGAGATGCCCACGTCGTGCAGGTAGGCCGCCGAGAAGAGCAGGCGGCGGTCCTCGGCCACGAGCCTGTGGACGGCCCCGGTCTGGTCGAAGAGGTCGAGCGCAAGCCGCGTGACCTGGAGGGCGTGGCCCTCATCTAGGTCGTGGCCCTTCCCGAACGACCGCAGCCGGTCGTAGAGGTCAGTGGCCAGGAGCTCACTGAATGCCGGTCGTCGCGCTTCCATCCGGCGCCACCTCAGCGGCCGGCCCCGGCCTTGGGCGGGTCGATGGCCGCCCGGACGCGGGACAGGCGGCGCTCCAGCCTCTTTGCGAGGCCGTCGATGTCGTAGAGGTCGCCGGATCTCCCCTGGAGCTTTTCGACCCGGACCGCCCGGCAAAGCTTCACCGCGGGCTCGAGCTCCCGAAAGACGCGCTCGAGAGCGCGCCCGTCCAGCCCCGCGCAGGCGGCCGGAAGCGAGCCCAGGACCTTCCGGGCGTTGCCCAGCCGGGATCGGAAGCGCCCCTGGATTGCGGCCTGGTGCTTGTGCCTGGCGGACTCCAGGCCGGCGAGCCTCTCCGAGAGGAGCTCGAGGTGGGCCCCCGTCGCCGGCGTCGCGGCGAGCTCGAGGCGCGCCGCCGCGTCTCCCAGGTACCTGTCGACCGCGAGCAGGTCCCGCTTGCGGCCCCGGGCGTTCCGGTCCGCAAGGTCACCGGCCTCGTCGACCAGGACGGAGAGCTCGCGCTCCAGCCGGCGCGCGTCCAGTATCGGCCCGGCCTCGGCCAGCCTGCGCAGCGTGCCCAGCGCCGCCTGTGCCCGGGAGAGGTTGCGGGCGGCCGCCCGCTGGAACGAGTCCTCGAGCGCCGTCCGCGCCTTCTCGAGGGCGTCCAGGGCCGTCGAGAGCCTGGCGGCCGAATCCGATATCGCGGCGAGGTGCCGCGCCCGCCCGGCACCCTCCTTTCCGGCCTTTCGCCCGGCCGCCTCGGCCGGGCCCGCCGCCCCTCCCTTGCCGCCCTTGCCCCTTCCCCCCTGCCCCCTGCCCCTTGCGCTCTGTCTCGCGGTATCCCTGGTCGGCACCATTTTCCCACCGTGGGACAACCCCACGCAAGTATGCGTTAATATAAATTACGTTGTACTATATGACCCGGAAGTGCCGCAGCACCTCCACGAACCCCTCGCCGAACTGGAGCGAGGCGCAGAAATCCGCCCGGGCCCTCACCCCGGGGGTGGCGTTGCCCGGGGCGCCGCTCTTGCCGCAGTGGTCGAGGAACTCAATATCCGCCTCGGAGTCGCCAATCGCCAGGACCTCCTTGAGGGTGACGCCCAGCCAGGAGGCGGCCACCTCCAGTCCCTTGAGCTTGCTCACGCCGGGCTCCATTATATGAATGCCGTAGCCCGTGGAGTTGGCGTACAGGTTGAAGCCCCCCTGCTTGATGAGGCTGCGCACCTTCCCTATGTCCACGCCGTGCTCCTCGATGGCCACCTCGGTCTCGCGCCAGCGGTCGGTGACCACCTTGTTGACCGGGTACTTCCTGTTGATGTACTCGAGCCCGCGGTCGGCCTCCTTGCGGTCCTTGAGAAGCTCCAGACGGGTGCCGCGCTTCCAGAAGACCACGCCCCCGTTCTCGGCCACCACCGGCCCGGAGAGCCCCAGATACACATTGAGCGAGTGGCAGACAGGCAGCACGTTCCCCGACACCAGTATCACCGGGAAACCGTTGGACTCGGAAAGCCGCATCGCCTGGGCCGCCGCCAGGGAGAGCACCCGGTGCGAGTCGGTGAGCGTGGCGTCTATGTCCGTGGCGACCGCCTTTATGGCCATGGCTAGCCGAATCCGGAATATCGTTTAAAACGGTATCGGGAATATATTCACGGACGAGGAAACGGGGCAGCAAGGCAGCAAGGCAGCATGGCAGCATGGCAGCATGGCAGCATGGCAGCATGGCAGCATGGCAGCATGGCAGCATGGCAGCATGGCAGCAAGGCAGCATGGCAGCAAGGCAGCAAGGGAAGGCAGCATGGCAGCAGGGGTAATGGAACGACCCGTCGTCCCCTTGCTGCCTTTCTGCCTTGCTGCCTTGCTCCCTTTCCCAAAATGCCGAGCGTCAGGCGCGCTTGAGCAGCCCGGCGGTGTTGAGCTCGTCGTAGATCTTCTGGACGGCCACCTTGATGTCGTCGGTCTTCTTGGCGCCGGTGCAGACTATCTTGCCCGAGCCGAAGAGGAGGGCGACCACCTTGGGGTCGTCTATCCGGTAGACGAGGCCGGGGAACTGCTCGGGCTCGTACTCGACGCGGTCCAGTCCCAGGCTGATGGCGATGGCGTTGAGGTTGAGGTCCGTCTGCAGGTCGGAGGAGGCGACGATGTTCTGCACCTCGATCTTGGGCTCCTTGGTGACCCTTATCCCGGCCTCGGAGACGCGCTGGATGACCGTCTTTATCGCGGTGTGGACGTCGTCGATGCTCTTGGCCCCGGTGCACACGAGCTTGCCGCTTCGGAAGAGCAGGGTGGCGGTCTTGGGCTCCTTGATGCGGTAGACTATGCCGGGGAACTGCTCGGGCTCGTACTCGGCGCCGTCCAGGGCGAGGGCGATGGCCTTGAGGTCCAGCTCGGCCCCGACGGAGGTCGTGGCGACGACGTTCTCGATGCGGATTTTCACTACCATGCTCAATCCCATTTAAGGGATTCAACAGGGGGGTATATAAACCTACCCTTTAAATAGGCCCCCTCGGGAAACCGAGAGCGAGGCCGGGGCCCGGCCCGGAGGCCGAAAAGACCCCGCCTGGAGTGGGGCGCGACGCCGGGTGCCACCGGCATTGGGAAATCGCGGTCGCGGCCCGGCACGGGCGGTACTATCGAATCTCCGGGCGCCTCTCGAAGGATGACGGGAGAAGAAAAGGCGCAGGGCGCAAGGCGCGAGGCGCAAGGGACGAGGGGGCAGGGGAAAAGGAACTCGGGACGAGAGGGAAGATGTCATCATCATCCTTGCGCCTTGACCCTTGCGACTTCCTCCTCAAGCCTTGCGCCTTGCGCCGTGCGCCTTGCGCCTCGCGCCCTGGCAAGCATTGAGATTCCCTTTAGGATAAAGAAAATATATGTCCGGGGCCCATCCTCGTCCGATGGGCGAGCGAAGACAGAGGAGGGGCCGCCGCTCGAAGGACATGGCGAGGATCGCCTCCGAGCGCGTGGCCCTCCTGTTCGGGGAGGCGGAGCGTGCCGCCCGGCAGGGCCGGTCGGCCCTCGGTGACCGCTACGTCTCGCTGGCCCGCTCCATCGGCATGCGCTACAACATCCGCCTGCCGCCGGACCTCAAGCGCCGCGCCTGCCGCGAATGCGGCAGGTTCCTCGTTCCCGGCAAGACCCTCCGCGTGCGCTTCCGCGCCGGAAGGACCGTCCGCACATGCCTCAAATGCGGCAACATCTCCCGTGAGAAGCTGGCATCGCGCAAGCCCCCGGCCGGACTGTAGGCTTGACTGACGAGGGGCAGCGGGCAGCGGCAGGAAGGCGCAAGGCGCAAGGCGCGAGGCTTGAGGCGCATGGGGCAAGGCGCAAGGAGAAAGGAAGCAATCTCGAATCCCCCCAGTATCATCTAACCTTCCCCCTTGTGCCTTGTGCCTTCGTCCCTTGCGCCGTGCGCCTTGCGCCTCGCGCCTTCCTGCCGCTGCCCGCTGCCCGCTGCCCCGTCATTTCTTCTTCTTCGGCGCATGCGACCCGTCGCAGAAGGGCGGCGTCTTCGAGCCGCCGCAGGAGCACCAGAAATAGACCCCCGGGTTCATGACCATCAGGTACGGTCCTTTCACCACATCGTCTGCCATCCTCACACCCGGCCCCCGAGTAAGTCCTGATCGGTATTTGAGCTATTCCCCGATTCCGGCCGGCCGGGCGCTATTCGGACGGTTTCTCGACCCGCAGGCCGGCCGACAGCACGTGCGGCACGATGGAGCAGAAGCTCGCCGACCAGGTTGTTGCGGTGGAGGCCTCCCTACCGATGCCCCTTGCTTCCCGGAGCACCCGGGCCATGTCGCCGCGCAGCTTGAAAGCGTTGGGCGCCACCGGCACCAGCTCGCCCTTCCGGATCAGAAAGGCGGTGGAACGGTTGGAGCTTGAGAAACCGGAGGCGCCGTAGCGCGTCGGGTAGGTGTACCAGGTCCTCGGGATGTAGAGGGCGTCGCACCGGCACCGCTCCACCAGCTCCTCGAACGACAGGTCCCCGGGCCGTAGCACGAGGTTGGTCGGCGAGTTGGACAGCGGCGCGGAGGCCATGCGGCCCGGCCGGGGCCCGAACCGGAAGCCGTTGCCCGGGGGCTCGAGGCCGTAGAGGTGGGCATAGTAGCTGTTCGAGAACACGCCCCTCCATATGCCCTCGTCTATGAGCGGTCGGGGAGCGGTCGGGACGCCCTCGTCGTCGAACGTCCGGCTGCCCATGGCACCTTCGAGGTGGGGCTCCTCGCGCAGCGAGACGGACGGGGCGGCGACGGTGGTGCCCAGCAGGGGCCGCCGGAGCGTGACGCCGTTGCCGGTGGCCGCCCTTTCGGCCGGCAGCCAGCTCGTCCCCGTGTATATCTGGGCCATGCCCAGCTGGGGCACCAGCATGTGGTCCAACATGTCCGCCACCGAGTAGGGGCCCAGCAGGACGTCGTAGTCGCCCTCGGGCACGGTGCGCAGGCGGGGCCTCAGCAATCCGAGCTCGAGCGCCTGCCGGGCGGCCGCGGCGGCATCCAGCCCGGAAAGCGACCTCGAGGCGCTCCAGCCCATCCCCGAGGACAGCACCTCGCCGCCCTCGACCCTCTCGGCGGTGAGCTGGGCCACGGCGCGCGTGTCCTCGCAACGGCCGGTGTCGATGCCGAGGGAGTTGCACACGCCGAAGACCTCGGAGATGGCGATGACCGAGCCGGCGAGGTCCACCCCCGACGGGCAGAGCCCGGCCGCCTCCGCGGAACCGTCCACCAGCGCCTCGAACGCCCCTCCCTCGAGAATGGCCCGGTCGGGTGCCAGGCGGGCCGGCCTCCGCCCCGACGGCCCGGCGAGCGACCAAAAGTTCGGGTCGGGGGGCATGGCGCGCGCGATGGAGCGGGCGTCGGAGGCGACCCGCCCCAGCGAGGCCGAATCGAGATGGACCGTGGCGGCCGTCCCCACCGCGCCCTTCACGACCACCCTGACGCACGCCTCCATGTTCATGAAGGTCGACACCTGCTGGGCGGCCGGCCCGGCCACCCTCTGCCCGCGCCTCAGCGTCTCGAGGCGCGTCATGGTCATCCGGTTGCGGGAGACGTAGGCCTCGGCCTGCTCCACATCGCCCAGTGCGAGGGCGAGCTTGAGGAGCCTGCGCGCGATCTCTTCGGGCTCCTCAAGGCGCGAGGCGAAAGGCGCATGGCGCAAGGGGCGAGGGCGCAAGGGGGAAGGCGCATGGCGCAAGGGAGATTCAGTGGTATTCCCTCCTTTCGCCTTGCGCCTTGAGCCTTGCGCCTCAGACCTTGCGCCTCGCGCCTTGCGCCCCGCGCCTTCGTCTCTCCCCATTCACCCCACCCCCACGACTTTGGCCTTCCCGGCCATGAGCGGCCCGCCGTTGGTCACGCGCTGTATCTGCATCGGGTCGCCCTTTCCGCAGTTGGGTATCGGGTAGAGCCTGAACGTGGCCGGGCCGCCCACTCGGAATATCGAGCCGAAGTACTCGCGCGTGTTCCCTATGAGCGCCAGGTTCTTCAGGCGGCGGGAAAGCTCGCCCTTCCTGATCTCCCAGCCGTCGTAGGCGTTGATCTGCCACCGGTACCGCCGCGAGTCTATGGACGGGATGCTCTGGTGGCCCAGGAGCACGCCGTCCCGCACGTCCTCTATCATCTCCTCGAGGCTCCGGGGGCCCTCCGGGTCGGGCTCGAAGTAGGTGTTGGACATCCGGACGAGGGGGAGGAGGCCGGCGCTGATCGAGCGCATGCCCCCGTTGGGCCGCACCCCCAGGAGCGCCGCCGACTGGCGGCCGTTGAGGAACTCCCGCAGCACCCCGTCCTCGATGTGGACCACCCGGCCCGATGGCACGCCCTCGTCGTCGTACGGGTAGGTTCCGTAGCACCCCCGGTGCTTCAGTATCGGCCGGGCGTCGGAGACGGCGTTCACCAGGCGGGAGCCGACCCTCTTGCCCACCTTCTCCGTCCACCACGACCGGCCGGCCCAGGCCGACTCGCCGCCGAGCACCCGGTCGGCCTCGCAGGGGTGCCCCACTATCTCGTGGACCAGTAGCGAGTTGTAGCAGGGGCGCGTGACTACCGTCGTGACGCGCGTTTCGGGCGCCACGGCCTTCGAAGCCAGCTCCGAGGCCGTGCGCGCCACGTCGACCGCTGTCTCCTCCGGCCCAAGCTCCCGGACGAACTCCCAGCCGCCCCGGGCGCCCCAGGGCCTGTAAACGGACTGCGAGGCCGAGGCCCCGGCCCCCCCGCCGGCCGAGGCCGAGGAGAAGAGCCATCCCCCGACGTGGAATACCTCCTCGCGGATGTTGCTGCCCTCCGTGCTCGAGAAGTGCCTGACCGCCTCCGTCAGGGCGACGCTCGAGGTCGCCATCACCACTCCCGGGACCCCCTTCATGAGCCCTGTCAGGCGGGTGCAGAGCTCCTGCAGGTCCTCCGTCGTCGCCCCGGTCCTCCGGGTGTAGGGTATGTCGGCCCGGACGGGGCGCACCGGCGCAAGCTCGACGGGAGGGCAGCGGGAGGCGGCCCGGGCCGACGAGACCGCGCGCTCGAGGCATTGCGCGGCCGTGGACCGAAGCTCCCTGCCCGTGGAGATGTCGGAGGAGGCGAAGCCCCAGGTGCCGCCCGCGAGGGCCCGCACGCCGATGCAGCTTCCGGCGCCCCGAAACAGGCTCTTGATGTCCCCGTTCTCCGCGTAGGCGCCCTCCGACAGGCAGCTTTCGGCCCTGACGTCGGCGAACGTCACGCCCTTCGCGAGCGCGGACTCCATCATGCGGTCGAGGAAAGACCCGTCGATTCGGAGCATGCCTGTCATCGCGAGGCGACGTGCCCGATGACGCATAAAGCTTGCGCGCGGGGAATCGGGGTGCGGGGTGCCGGGTGCCGGGTGCCGGGTCACGACGCGTCGTCCCTTGCACCCTGCACCCCGCACCCTGCTCCCGGCACCCGGCACCCGGCACCCTGCAGTCCTGGCAAATGTTTAAGTCACCGACGCCCATGGCGCGGGCGATGGCCCTCATCGACGAGGCGCGGAGGCGGATTCCCTCCGAGGTCCGGCGGGTCGCAAGGCGCGAGAGCCTCGACCCGGAGCAGGTGCGCCGCAGGCTCGTCTCCGGGAGGGTCGTCATCCCCTGCAACCCGGTGCACGCGCCCGGGCCCATCGGAATCGGCGAGGGCCTCGGCGTCAAGGTCAACGTCAACATCGGCTCGAGCCGCGACCGGTGCAGCCTCAGGGAGGAGCTGCTCAAGGCGCGCGCGGCGGTGAAGCTAGGGACGGACGCGATAATGGACCTTTCAACCGGCGGCGACACGCGGGCCATACGGAGGGCGCTGCTCAAGGCCGTCAGTGTCCCCCTGGGGACCGTCCCAATCTACGAGACGGCCCTCGAGACCCTCAAGACCCGGAGCGCCCGGGTCATCGACATGAGCGAGGACGCCATCTTCGCGACCATCGAGCGCCAGGCGCGCGAGGGCGTGGACTTCATGACCGTCCACTGCGGCATAACGCGCGAGAGCGTCGCGCGATTGAAAAAATCGGGCCGCATCGCCGACATAGTCAGCCGCGGCGGGGCGTTCCTTTCGGCCTGGATACTGCACAACGAGAAGGAGAACCCGCTCTACTCGGATTACGATTACCTGCTGGAGCTCGCGCGCAAGCACGAGTTCGCCCTGAGCCTCGGCGACGGCCTCCGGCCGGGCTGCATCGCCGACGCCACGGACCGCGCCCAGCTCCAGGAGCTCATAATACTGGGCGAGCTCGTCGACCGCGCCCGGAAATCCCGCGTGCAGGCGATGGTCGAGGGGCCGGGCCATGTGCCGCTCGACCAGATAGAGGCGAACATACGGGCCCAGAAGACGGTCTGCAAGGGGGCCCCGTTCTATGTCC
This sequence comes from Methanobacteriota archaeon, assembly GCA_016874675.1. Lineage (GTDB taxonomy): Archaea > Thermoplasmatota > DTKX01 > VGTL01 > VGTL01 > VGTL01. The sequence continues at coordinate 27,621 of VGTL01000011.1, forward strand.
TGGGGCCGCTGGTCACGGACATCGCGCCCGGCTACGACCACATCACCAGCGCCATCGGGGGCGCGCTGGCGGCCTGGTTCGGCGCGGATTTCCTCTGCTATGTCACGCCCTCGGAGCACCTTTCGCTGCCCACCGTGGAAGATGTCAGGCAGGGGACGGTGGCATCGCGCATAGCGGCGCATGCGGCCGACCTTGCCCGCGGCATCGGCTGGGAGCGGGACATCGCGATGGCCAGGGCGCGCAAGGCCCTCGACTGGGAGGGGCAGTTCCGGCAGGCTATAGACCCCGAACACGCGCGTGAGGTCAGGAGCAGGCACAAGCCCAGAAAATCGGAGCGGACCTGCACGATGTGCGGGGACCTGTGCGCGATGGCGATAGACGACGAGTTCGTCTGATCGTCGTGTCCTTGTCGGCCCGGGGGGCGCACCACGGCGCCCAGGTTCCCGTGAGAAACGCTATCTCGAACCATTTGCATGGCAACCATTATATCTCGCCCGTACGTTGGGCGCCCCGGGAGCGACAAAGGGTGGAATGATGGGGGAGGAACCGACCGGTCCCGCGGCGTGCCAGTTCAACTTCGAAAAGCTGCTTCCGGGCCTCAAGGAGAAGCGGGAGCTTCTCGAGGGCGCCGGAGTGAAATCCATCGACGAGCTCTTCGCTGACATACCCCGCGAGGTCAGAATCGATTCTCTGGACCTGCCCGAGGGGCTCGTGGAGTGCGAGCTCGCCTCCCACATGAGGAAGCTCCTCGGCGCCAACCGGACCTCCCGGGACATGCTCTCGTTCCTGGGCGCAGGTATGTACCCCAACTACGTCCCGGCGGTGGTCAAGGCCGTGGCGGGGCGCGCGGAGTTCGTCACCTCCTACACACCCTACCAGGCGGAGGTCTCCCAGGGGCTGCTCCAGGCGCTCTGGGAGTTCCAGAGCCTGATGTGCGAGCTCACCGGTATGGAAGTGACCAACACCTCCATGTACGACGGCCCGACCGCCCTGGGGGAGGCGGCCCTCATGGCGGCGCGCGCCACCAGGCGCAAGGAGGTCCTCGTGCCCGCGGCGATGCACTGGGAGAAGAAGGAGGTGCTCCGCACATACACCCTCGGGCCGGGCCTCGCGATAAAGGAGGTGCCCTTCGAGCCCGCGACGGGACGGCTGGACCTGGCCGCCCTCAAACCCATGATAACGGACGACACAGCCGCGCTCGTGGTCTCCAATCCCAATTTCTTCGGCGTGTGGGAGGAGGCCGCCACCGAGCTCAAGGGCATGCTGGGCGGGGCCCTGTTCATAGTCGACGCGAACCCCATCTCGCTGGGGATGGCCAGGGCACCGGGCGAATACGGGGCCGACATCGTGGTCGGGGAGGGCCAGCCCCTGGGCGTCGGGCCGACGTTCGGCGGCCCGTCGTTCGGCATCCTCACCACCAGGAAGAAGCACCTGCGCGACATGCCGGGCCGGCTCATCGGGATGACCCGGGACGCCGACGGGGCGCGCGCCTTCTGCATGACCCTGCAGACGCGCGAGCAGCACATCCGGCGCGGGAAGGCGACCTCCAACATCTGCTCCAACGAAGCGCTCTGCTCGGTGGCGGCGGCGGCCTACCTTTCGTTGCTGGGCCGCGACGGGCTGCGCGGACTGGGCATCCGGCTGGGGAAGAAGGCGCTCCAGCTCTCCGAGAGGCTGCGGCGCGTGGAGGGCGTGGAGGCCCCGGTCTTCCGGTCGCGCCACTTCAACGAGTTCGTGCTCCGCACCCGGGGCTCGGTGAAGGCCGCCTGCGCCGCCGCCCAAAAGCGCGGCATCCTGGCCGGCGTCCGGCTCAAGCAGCACTTCCCCGAGCTGGGGGAGGCCCTCCTGGTCACGGTGCACGAGGGCCACGACGGGAGCGACTTCGAGCGCCTCGCCGAGGCGTTCTCGGAGGTGGGCCGGTGAGCAGCCGCTACCGCCAGGCCCGCTACGACGAGCCGCTGCTCGTCGACATCGAGAAGGGCTCCGGGCTGGAGGAGGAGGTGCCCGACGGCCTCCTGCCCGAAAGCCTGGTCCGCACCGAGCTCAGGATCCCCAAGCTCACGGAGGTGGAGGTCGTCCGCCACTACACGCACCTTTCGCAGATGAACTACGGAGTGGACTCCGGGTTCTACCCGCTGGGCTCGTGCACCATGAAGTTCAACCCCAAGATCTGCGACGAGGTGGTGGGCTGGCCCGAGGTCGCCGAGCTGCACCCGTACCAGGACGAATCCACCGTCCAGGGCGCCCTGGGGCTGATGTTCGAGCTCCAGAGGTACCTTTGCGAGATCGCCGGCATGGACGCCGTGTCCCTCCAGCCGGCGGCCGGCGCCCACGGGGAGTTCACCGGGATGCTGATAGTGCGGGCGTTCCACGAGGCCAACGGGGAGCTCGGGAAGCGGACCCAGGTCATCGTGCCCGACACGGCCCACGGCACCAACCCGGCCTCGGCCGTCATGGCCGGCTTCGAGGTGGTCGAGATACCTTCCAGCAAGGACGGGACCGTCGACCTCGACGCGCTGAGGGCGGCCGTTTCCGGGAAAACGGCGGCGTTCATGCTGACCAACCCCAACACGCTGGGCATCTTCGAGGACAGGATACTCGATATTGCCAAGACAGTCCACGACGCCGGCGCCCTGCTGTACTACGACGGGGCCAACCTCAACGCCATCATGGGCAGGGCCCGGCCGGGGGACATGAACTTCGACATCGTGCACTTCAACCTGCACAAGACATTCGCCACGCCCCACGGGGGAGGCGGGCCCGGCTCGGGGCCCGTCGGCGTCAAGAAATTTCTCGAGCCCTTTTTGCCGGTCCCGACCGTCGAGTGCGACGGCGACGAGTACTATCTCGACTACGACCGGCCCAGGTCGATAGGCAAGATAAAGGGCTTCTACGGCAACTTCGGCGTGCTCGTCCGGGCCTACGTGTACATCCGCCTGCTGGGCGCCACCGGCCTGAAGAACGCCAGCGATATGGCCGTGCTCAACTCGAACTACCTCAGGGCGAGGCTCGAGGGGCACTACACGCTGCCCCACCGGAGGCTGCGCAAGCACGAGTTCGTGCTCAGCGGCGACGTCCTCAAGAAGAAGGGCTGCAAGACGCTCGACCTCGCCAAGCGGCTGCTCGACTACGGCTTCCACGCCCCGACCATCTACTTCCCTCACCTCGTGGACGAGGCCATAATGATAGAGCCGACGGAGTCGGAGAACAAGGCCACCCTGGACGCCTTCGTGGAGGCGATGCTGCAGATCCTCAAGGACAAGCCGGAGGACATCAAGAACGCGCCGCACAACGCGGCCGTCAGGCGGGTGGACGACGTCCAGGCGGCAAGGGTGCCGGTGCTGACCTGGAAGGACCTGAATGCTGCAAAGTAGTTGAAGGGGCAGCGGGCAGCGGGCAGCGGGGAGCAGTGGGGCAGCGGGCCGCGGCAGGAAGGCGCGAGGCGCAGGGCGCGAGGCTTGAGGCGCATGGGGCATGGCGCAAGGAGAAAGGAAGCAATCTCGAATCCCCCCATTATCATCTGACCTTCCCCTTTGCCTTGTGCCTTCGTCCCTTGCGCCGTGCGCCTTGCGCCTCGCGCCTTCCAACAAACCCTTCCCCCACTGCCCGTTGCCTTTCCCGTCCGTCCTTGCCGTTTTCGGCGCCGCACCAAAACCATAATAATCGGCCCTGTCAATCAATAACCGATGTCGGCCCGGAGCCGGCGCATTACCGGTCAGCCATCCCTGTCCCGGAGCGTATCGATCATAGCCTGCATGCTGCTCGCATCCGGCCTCCTGACCGTTCCCGACGCGTCGTTCCGGGAGGCCCGGGCGGAGTCCGTATGGACGACGGACACGTTCGACGATTTCAACGGGACGGGGGCGGAGTTCGACAACTGCACCGTAAGGGGAGAGGGAGCCAACGCCTCCATCGTCCTGAACAACACGCCGTACTGATTCAGAAGGGGTGGACCGGTGGATGTGAACGCCCATGATGGCTATTCCCTGGCGGCGATCGGGACGGACGACAAGGTGGTGCTGTTCGGCGGGTACGACGGGTCCGTTTACTTGAACGAGACCTGGGTCTACGACGCCTCGGATGATGTCTGGACGTTCGATACCGCGAACCCGAACTGGAGCCCGATGTCCCCCAAATCCCCGCCTTACCGACGCCCCTGCCCCGCGATGGCAGGTGTCTGGGGCGAGGACCGGGTGGTCATGTTTGGCGGGGATTACTCTCGCCTGAACGACACGTGGGTCTACGATGTCGGGGACGATGCCTGGACCAAGAAAGCGCCGCCGGAGTGCCCGGCCCGGATGGCGATGCCCGCGATGGCCACGATACCATTCCATGACAAGGTGGTCCTTTTCGGCAATTACGGCTCCGGCGTGGACCGCCACGACGAGACCTGGGTCTACGATATCGCAGATGATCGGTGGCAACATTGCATGCTTTCGGATCATCCGCGGAACACCTACTACAGCGCGATGGCGACGGTCCTGGACGGCCCAAGGGTGGTCCTTTGCGCCATGAGCCCCCCCGACCCGGAGACCTGGGTCTTCGACTATTCCGCCTTCGTCCCGAACGGCTCGATGTGCTCGCCCTGCCACGAGATCCCCGGGGACCCGGCGTTCAGGTCGATCGAATGCGATGCCGACCTCCCGCCCGGAACCGCCCTCGAGTTCCAGGTGAGGTCCGCACCGACGCTCTGGTCCCTGGTGAGAAAAGAACCGGTCGGCCCTGACGGCACGCCCAACTCGACCTACCTCCCCGGGGTTGCCCTGACGACCGCTGGCGAAGGTGATTGCTGGATACAGTACAAGGCATTGCTCCGGACCCAAAACAAGACCCAATCACCCCGCGTAATGGCGGTCCGCATCGGCTTCAACTTGCTCCCGGATCCTCCCATACCCCTCGAGCCATCGGGCGAGGGCTGGCTCGACCGGAGCCCCTCAACCTACCGATGGGCCTTCAAGGACGACGATTCGGCCGGACAGGCGGCGTTCGAGTGGCAGCTGAGCTCGTCGATCTTCTTCGACCCGCCGCTTTTCTACAGCGGCGTGGTCGAGTCCGACTCCAGTTCCTACGAGCCACCCCGCCTGCCTGGCGACGGGACCTGGTACTGGCGCGTGCGCGCCCGAGATACCGACGGAGACTGGGGGCCGTTCTGCAAATATTCCATTGTCAGAATCGACAATTCGCCCCCGGAGCCCTTCACACCGTCGATCGACCCGCCCGGCTGGACCGGCCAGCCGTGCACCCTCTCCTTCATCGTCACCGACGCCCTCAGCGGCATCGCCCGCACCGAGCTCCTCCTCGACGGAAGGAGCCTGGGGAACCGGACCAGCCCCTTCGAGCTGCCCGAGATGGCGGAGGGCATCCATTCCATCGCGGTGGTCGCCCATGACAGGGCAGGGAACCGCCTGGAGAGGAGGACCCAGGCCTTCATCGACCGGGGCCCGCCGGAGCCCTTCATTCCGGAAGCGACGCCCTCCGGATGGACGAGCCTGCCCCCGGCGGTCAGTTTCAACGCCACGGACGCCACATCCGGCATCGACCACTGCTCCGTCTCTGTGGACGGGGGCGTCTTCACCAGGCAGGCCAGCCCGTTCACCGCCTCGGGCCTCTCCGACGGCACCCACGGAATCGCCGTTCGCGCCTTCGACCGCGCCGGCAACTTCCGGGACGGCAGCGTCACGGTGCTCATCGACGCCACCCCCCCGGCGAACCTTTCCGTTGGGCTCAAAGGCGGCAAGAAGACCACGAGCGGCACGAACGTGACACTCGCGGTGCACGCCGCCGACCCGTCTTCCGGCCTGGACGCCATGTGCTTCAGCAACGACGGCCGCGAGTACTCCGAGTGGGAGCCGTTCAACACGACGAGGGCCTGGACCATTCCGGGCGGGGAGGGACGCAAGACCGTTTTCGTGAAAGCGCGGGACAGGGCCGGCAACGAGGCGGTCGCGTCGGCCCGGATGGAGTATGTCCGGCCGCAGGAGGGCGAGTTCCCCTCCGCGATTGTCGCCGGGGCCGCCGTCCTCATCGCCGCCATCGCCTCCTCGGCGTTCCTCCTCCGCCGGCGCCGAAAGGACCGGCCGGGCGGCAAATGACCCCCCCAGCCCCAGAACCCTCCCTTGAAAGCCAGCCGAGTCCAGTGTCAATCCCGTAGGGACCCCTGTCCAGCCTTGGATTGCGGTCAATCTAATTAAACCGTTTGTGCGAGCTTGAGGGGGTGAGCTGGGCCACCCCCTCAAGCGAGCACATGACCAGCGATGGGCAGCGACGTGAATCCCTACTTGTTTCATTCCTCTTCGTCCTCCGGCAATAAACGTTTGAGCACTTGTTCTTTAGCAGAGATATTTGCAGCGAGCTCGTTGAGTTCCTCAGTCGTCACACAATGTTGTGTTGCTCTTGCCTTGAGTTCCATCCTTGCCTTTTTCCGTTGCGTCAGGGCAGGGTCCTCCTCTTTATAAGGCATTCCGCTCACCAGGATTGTCCAAAGGATTCCGGCCAGCTTGCGGGCGGCGGCCACCTGAGCCTTTGCATGGCCGATCTGTTTTGCCTTCTTGTGGTAGAACTTTGCTATTGAGTTGGGTTTCGACGCCCTTATAGCACCCTGGACGGCGTTGCATAGGAAGTACTTAAGGACGGAATTCCCGCGTTTGCACCGTCTGTGCTTGGACACCTGTTCGCCGCTGTTATCCGCTCCCGGGACCAGGCCGCTATAAGAATACAGCTTTCTCCTGGTCGCAAACCGGTGCACATCACCAATCTCGCCAAGGATTCCTATCGCCCCGTAGAAATCTATGCCGGGTATGCTCATCGCAAGCTCAACATCGGGCCTTCCTTTTCCGATTCGGGCCAGTTCCTCGGAGTACTGCTCTTCCTGGCGGATCAATAGCTTCAGATGTTCGAGGTGGGACTTGAGAATCGACCGGTCCTGCTCCGGGAACGGAAGCGAGACCAGCTTCTGCAGCCCGGCCTTGCCGAACATGTCGGTCTGCGGGATCTCCGAATCGAAGAGGTTCCTGCTCACTATTGCATGAATCTGGTTTTTGATACGGGCGACATCCCGTCCCAGCCCAATCCGGAAACGGGTCAGGTCCCGGATGCGGTCGGTTTCCACGGTCGGAATATAGGATTCCGGGAAATAGTTGTTGCGGAAAAGATGTGCGATATGATAGCTTGCCCGTTCATCGGTCACGACGCCCGACGCCCTGATTGCTGCCAGCTCCCTTGGGGATGCCATGTGGGCATCCAGGTTGGCATTGCGCAACCAATGGGCCACCGCTTTTCCGGTGGTGCTCGCTTCCAGAGCGATTTTTGCCTTCGTCGGGACACCCCGGATGAAAGCATTCAGCTGGGCAGGCGTCGTCGGCATATTCCAGCATGAAATCTCCCTCCCGGCGTCGTCAATGGCCGTCATCGTGCAACTCTTCTTGTGCACATCCATTCCTATCCAGACCGTACCCTCTACTTGCCTGCAGCGTTCCAGTTCAATCACCGGTGTTCACCTCCCAGAACATAAGCAATTCCGGGCCCGGGACTCGACATCCTCCCTTACGTGCTGTTAAAGCACAATCGGCCGAGTCGTTAGGGCGGCCACGCTGAATTCCACGGGTATCATCCCAAAGGGTTCGTCGGCCGCCCGGACCCGGAATCACGCTCGCTAAAGCGAGCGGGCGGTTTATTAGGCTTTCAGGGCCGCTGAACCCTCTACCCTCCCGCTTCTCCCGCACCCCGCACCCTGATTCCCGGCCGGCGCCCCGTCAAGTTTTAAATGTCCAAAGGCCGTTCCCAATCCGAACGATGTGATTCCCATGGCAAACATGACCGCGCAGGACCTGATGGGCTCCGGCCAGAGGCCGCAGACACCCGGGGAGAGGCTGCGGGCGGAGATGCTCCGGCTGGTCGGCGGACTCCGCTCCGAGGGCGCCGACGACGCCGCCGTGTTCCAGTCGCTTTTCCCCCGGACGATACTGCCGGCGGAGGTGCTCGAGACGCTGGCCTCGGCTCTGGTCTCCGGAGGCCACGTGCTGCTCTTCGGCCCTCCGGGGTCGGGCAAGACCAGCCTGGCCAAGGACCTCTGGGCCCTCTACCCCAAGAAGGTGCTCTTCGTGGCCGACTGCCCAGTGAACGACGACCCCTTCAGCCTGGTGGACGAGTCGTTCTCGAGGACGGTGCCCCCCTGCCCGTTCTGCAAGAGCCGGTACGCCGGGGTCTCCATCGCCGACCTTAGAGAGTTCCGCACGAGGGACGTGGACCCCTCGAAGGTCCCGGTGCGGGAGGGCCACCTGCGCGAGGGCCACGGATTCTCCCGGATTCAGGGCTCCTCCGAGGTCTTCCCCGACAACCTGACGGGGACCATCAACCTCCACCGGCTGGAGCAGCTGGGCGACCCCACGAGCCCGCTGGTGCTCGAGCCCGGCAAGCTCCTGCAGGCGAACCGGGGCCTGCTGATAGTCGACGAGATAGGCAAGCTCCCTCTGGGGACACAGAACGTGCTCCTGCAGGCCCTCCAGGAGAGCACCGTCTCGCCCGCAAAATCCCGCGAGACCTTCCCGGCCGCGTTCGTCGCCGTCTGCACCTCCAACCTATCGGACCTGGACAACATCAACGAGCCCCTCAGCGACCGGCTCCAGAACGTGTTCGTCGGGTTCAACCGGGAGCACCGCAAGAACCGCATGATAGTCGACCTGGCCCTGAGGGACCGCCGGCTCTCCAGCCGCTACCCGGACCTCCTGCTCGAAACGGGCGTCCTCCTGGTCGAGGAGTGGCGGCGGAGCACCGGCGAGATCTACGAGCTCTCCGAGGTGGGCTCCAACCGCACGATGATCGACATTGCTCTGCGGTCCGAGGCCCACGCAGCCCTGGACCGCGACGGGAAAAGGACGGTGGGCGTCGAGGTGTTCAAGAAGGGCGCGATGGACGCGATGCTCGGGCACATCCGGGCGCGGGGCGGCGACTCGTACGTCCAGGACGCAAAAACCGTCTTGGAGTTTCTGCGCAAGCAGACCGGGGAGGCCCTTCACCGCGCGGCGCTCGAGTACTGGTGCACGTTCTTCGTCGAGGTTCTCCGGCGGGACAAGAGCGAGGGAAAGCGGGTCCTGGACGAGTGCCGGAGCGCGCTCAAGGCGCAGCCGACCGAATGGGCGCAAGTCCCCCTCCCCAAGCTCGCCCGTTTCGCCGAGTACGCGGCGGCCCGCGAAACCCACAAGGGCGGCGCCGGCGACCTTGAGGTGGCGCTGGGGGCCTTCGCCATCATGCAGGAGCTGGACACGTTCGAGTGCGGGGAGCCCCGCTAGCCCCGCCCGGGGTGACGCATGGCCACCGACCTCCCCGACTGCGACGCCGCGGCGGAGCCACCCGTGGCGCTCTCGGACGTCGAGCGGGCGGAGCTCGTGCAGAGGCTGTTCGAGGAGGGCCCCGCGGCATTGGAGCGGTTCGTCCGCGAGAAGCAGGCCGAGGCGGGCTCCTCCATCGCCCGTGCCGTGGAGCGCCTGCGCGCCCTGCTCGAGGACCAGTCCCGGAGGGTCCGCGAGCGACTGGAGGAGGAGGGCTCCCGCAGGCTTGCCGAGGAGAGGGCCCGGGCCGAGCGGGGCTCCGCCCGGCTGTCCGACGAGGAAAGGCAGGCCACGGAGCGCAAGCGCGCCCTGCGCGACGAGCTGGGCGACATCCTCGCCAGGGGGCTGCTCGCGGAGCCGCTTGTGAGGATGGTCAGCGCCGCTCCTCCCGGGCCTGCCGCGCCCGAGGGGCGCTGGGCGCGAATCGGGAAGGCCCTGCGGGCGCTCCTCGCGGCCATCGCCGCCGCCCTGCGCCGGTTCTGGCGCTGGCTTCGGCACGGGGCCGGCCAGGACAAGGGGGGCCCGGCGACCGGGAGGGCGAGGGGCGGGCTTCTCGTGGAGCTGCCGTCCCTCGAGGGCACGCTCTCCGGCCTGGACGCCCGGTTCGAGGGCGCGTTCCTCACGAGCCCCGACCTCCGCAAGGGCCTCGAGGCCCGGATAGAGAGGGAGGCGGGGCCCTGGCGGAGGCTCAGGTTCCGGCTGGCCCGCCGCCTCAGCCGGCGCTCCTACCTGCGCCAGGCCAGGGAGGCGTTCCGTCGGCAGCTGGACCGGTTGCTGGCAGCGCGCCGGAAGGACGCCGAGAAGGAGCGCGACGAGCTCGACCGGCGCATCGAGGAGCTGCGCCGGCAGCGCGCCGGCCTGGAGCGCGGCCTGCGGGCCAAGGAGCGGGAACTCGGGAGCGAGCGGGACCGGCTGCTGCAAGATATGGGCCGGCGGGCCCAATCCGAGCCCGAAAGGAAGGTGCTCGAGAAGGTGGAGGAGGACCTGGGCCGCTCCGGGCTCATCGCCCGGGACGCCGCGGGCAACATGCAGATAACCGCCCGGCTCATCGACCGGTTCGCGGAGATCGCCCTTGCCGGGGAGCTACGCAATCTTCCTTCGAAGTACGGCTTCGCGCCGGGGCGCACCCCTGTCCACCAGGGCACGTTCGAGCGTGACCGCCTGCGCACGGTCGACGAGGTGTCCCGGCTGGACATCGTGGAGAGCCTGATGACCGCCCGCCTGTCCCACCCGCGTAGCCGCCACCTCACCGAGGACGACGTGCGCGTCAACCGCGAGCTTACCGGGAGCACGCTCCATGTCGTCTTGGTGTTCGACAAGAGCTCCTCGATGGCCGAGAACCGCCGCATCCAGGCGGCCAAGAAGGCCGTCCTGGCCCTCTACAAGGCGGTGAAGCGGAGGGACCGGCGCAACATCGTGGACCTCGTCGGCTTCGACACCGAGGTCCGGCCGATGGACCTCGTGCAGGTGTGGGAGAGCAGGCCGGCGGGGTTCACCAACACCGGCGAGGCGCTCAGGGTGGCCCGGACGCTCGTGGAGAAGAGCTCCGCGGACCTCAAGATAATCTACCTCATCACCGACGGCTTCCCGGAGGCCTACACGGAGAACGGCCGCGGCGTGGCCGGGGACAACCCGAGGAGCCTCGCCTTCGCCCTCGGGGAGGCAGCGGGGCTCTCGCGCCTGCGCAACGTGCGGCTGGTCCACATCCTGCTCGAGCCCCGGGAGAAAATCTTCGTGGAGGCCGCCCAGCAGATAGCGGGGGCCGCGCACGGGAAGCTCATAACGACGGACCCCGCCCGCCTCGCGGCGGACATGCTCGTGGACTACTCGGCCGCAATCACCTGAGAAGGCCCTTGAGCCTCTCCTTCATCTCCCGGACCCGCTTCTCCTTCTCGTCGAGCTCGCGGTCGCGCTTGCGGAGGTGCTCCTCCTCCTCCTCGATGTGGCGCTCGCGGATCTTGACGCGCCGGGCCTCCTCGTCCAGAGAGGCGGCCCTTTCGGCCAGCTCGGCGGCCTGCGCCGAGAGCGCCTTCTCCCGCTTGGCGACCTCCTCCGACCCGCGCGAGAGCTCCTGCCTGTCGCATTTCGCCCCGGCGAGCTCCTTTTCGAGCCTCTCCGAGAGCCTTGCCGATTCCTTCTGGGCCGCGGCCAGCTCGGCCCTCCCGCGGTCCTGCCGCTCCTTGAGCTTGGAGAGCTCCTTCTCGCGCTTTGCCGCGGCCACCCCGCGCGTTATCTCGGACTCATCCAGGGCCTTCGTGCGCGACACGAGCTCCCCCTCCTGCTTGTCAAGCCGCCGCTCCCTCGCGGCGAGGTCCTTCGACGCCTTCTCGAGCCGGGCGGATTGCCCCGCCAGGTCCTCCTCGAGCCTGGCCGCCTTGGACACGGAGACCTTGAGGGCCGTCTCCCGGCCGGCAAGATCGCGTTCGCGCTCCTCCTGCGCCCCGCGCTTTTGGCCCAGCTCGCGCACCGCCTGCTCGACCTCCTTCTCCATGGCGGCGAGCTTCTGCTCGTAGAGCCGCGACGCCTCCTCCCGCCGGCCGGCCTCGGCCGCCCGGGCGCCCAGCTCCCTGGAGAGCTTCTCCAGGCCCTTCTCCTGCTCGGAGAGCTCGGCCGAGGTCCCCGAGAGCACCGCCTCGCGCGCCTGGACCGACTCGGCCCCGCGGGCGACCTCCTGCTCGCGCCCCTTGACTGACCGCTCGCGCTCCTCCAGCGCCGCCTCGGCCTTCCCCGCCGCTGCCGTCCCCCGCTCCAGCTCCGCCGCTCGGGCCGCCAGCGTGCCCTCGAGGGCGGCGCATCGGGATTCGCCCTCGGCGACCTGCCGCTCCCTGTCGGAGAGACGTCGCTCAAGCAGCCTCGCATCCTTCTCCGCGGCGGCCAGCGCCTCGCCCGCGTCGGCGGCCGCCTTCTCCCTCGCGGACACCGCCTTCTCCCGGGCGCGGAGCTCCTCCTTGCGCCGGGTGTCGGACTCCTTTTCCCGCTCCAGCGCCCTGAGCTCCTGCCGGATGGCCTTCTGCTTCGGGTCCAGCGAGGCGGCAAGCTCCCGAAGCTCCGCCTCCTTCGCCCGGAGCCCGGCCTCCCGGGCGCCCAGCGTGTTCGCGGTGGCCTGGAGCTGCTCCTCCTCCTCCACGATGTGCTTCTCGCGGCCATCCAGCGAACGGCGCGCCTCGTCCAGCCGGGATTGGAGCTCGGCGAGCTCCGTGTCCTTTCTCCGCAGCTGCTCGGATGCGGAGGCCAGCCGGTCCTCGCCCGAGCGGAGGGCCTCCTCCCGCCGGGAGAGCTCCTCCTGCGCCGTCTTCCGCTCCTTCTCGAACCGGGACCGCTCGCCGTCCAGGTCCCCCTCGGCCGCGCCCAGCTCCTGGGCCCGCTTCTCGAGGTCGGCGGCCCTCCGGCCCAGGTCGTCCTCGACCCCCTCGAGCTCCTCCCGGCGGGATTGGAGGTCCTTCAGGGATTCCTCCATCTGGGCCTTCTGGGCCGAGGCTGCCTTGATGTCCCGCTCCAATGACACGCGGCGCTCCTCCAGCGCCTCGACCTCCTTGCGGTGCCGCTCGCGGGAGAGCCTCAGGGCCTCCTCGGCGTCGGAGAGGGCCTTCTCGCGGACATTGATGCGCTTCTCGGTCTCTGCGAGGGACACCCCCTTCTCCTCGAGCGCGATCTGCTGGTCCTCGAGCCGGTCCCGCTCGGAGTGAAGCTCCCGGCGGTCGGCCTCGATGCCGGCCTTGAGGCCGGAAAGCTCCCGCTCGCGCTGCTCGAGCGCATCCCGCGCCTGCTCGTTCCGGGCGGCGGACTCCTCGACCCCCCTGAGCCTCTCCTCGCCCTTGCGGAGGTCGAGCTCCCTCCGGTGCAGGGCGGATTCCTCGGCCGCGAGCGCCCGAGCCCTCTCACCGAGGTCGTTCTCGCGCTCGGAGCAGGCGAGCTCGCGGGTCTCCAGCGCCAGCAGGCGCTCGGTGAGGCCGGTCTCGGCCGCTTCGATGTCGGCCTTCCGGCGGTCCAGCTCGGTCCGGAGGGCGGAGAGCCCATTCTCATCGTCCTGGAGGGCCCGCCGGCGCGCCTCCGCCTCCTCCGCGCTGCCCTTGAGCGTCCGCTCCAGATCGCCCAGGGAGGCCGCCCGGGCCTCCAGCTGTCGACGGCCCTCCTCCAGGGCCGCCCTTTCGGTCTCGAGCCTTTGCTCCTTCCCGGCCACGGCGCGCAGGGCGTCCTCGCGCGACTTGAGATCTCGCTCGCGCTCGTCCAGCGACCTGGCCCGGAACTCGGCCGCCTCGACCTTCCACTCCCTCTCCTCGAGGGACTTGCCGCGCAGCTCCTGCTGGCCGACCTTCTGCTCCCGGGCGCGAAGCTCCCGGTCCCGCGCCTCGAGGGCCGATTCCCGACCCCGGAGGTCCTGGTCCCTGGTCTCTAGGACGGACTCCCTGGCCCTGATCGCGAGATCGCGGCTTTCGAGGTCGCGCACCTTGCCCTCCCGGGCCTTGAGCTGGGCCTCCTGCTCGCGCAGCCGCTCCTCGGGCCGGAGGACCAGCGGCGGCGGGGAAAGGGAGGGCGCGTCGGACGGGCGACCTTGCGACGGGGCGGAAGGCCCTTCCGGCGGCGACCCCGCGGCCTGCTCCTCCCTCTCCCTTGCGGCCCTGGCCTTGTCCAAGAGACCCAATGCGTCCACCTTCCGTCGCTTCCGATCCTCACTTCTTCGCCAGGCCGAGCCTGGCCATTATCGATTCGTAGAGCCCGAAGTCGGCCGAGCGGGCGAACCGCTCCACGGCCTCCTCGGGCAGGCTGTCGAAGAGCGCGTCGATGCCGCGGAGCAGGCGGCGCAGCTCCTCGCCGTCTATCCCTTGCGGCACCGGTCCGGAGGCAGCGGCACCGGCCCCCAGGGCCGCCTTCCGCCTCTCGTGCTCCTCGAGCTCGGACTGGAACCTCTTCAGGCGCTCCTCGAGCTCGCTTTCGCGCTTTCGGAGCGCCCCGTCCTTGAGCTTGAGGGCCTCCTCGATCTTTTGGAACTCCACGGGCACCTGGCCGGGGCGGGCGACGTTGGCCGCCATCGCCCGCATCTCCTCCACCTCGCGCATGCGCTGGCGCATGACCTTCTCGAGCTCCTCCTCCTTCCGGACGAGCTCGTCCTCCTTGCGCTTGAGCCTCTCCTCGGTGTTGGTCAGCACCCGCCGGAACATCTTCTCCATCTCGAGGAGCTTCTCCTCCCTCCGCTTGAGGTCCTCGCGCTCCCCGTTCAGCCGCTCTATTTCCTTTTTGACGTCCTCCTCCCTGGAGGCGATCTCCTCGGCGCGCTGTTCGAGCTGCCTTTGGAGCTCGTCGATGCGGCGTGCAAGCTGGGTGTCCCGGAGGCTCTTTTCGCCCTCCCGGTCCCGTATCTGCCTCTGGAGGGCCTCGTCCATGCGGGTGAAGTTCTGCTCGACGGCCTTGAGGGAGTCCCGCTCCTGCCGGCCCTTCTGGAGGTCCTCCCTAAGCCGCGCCTCGCGCTGCAGCAGCTCCTCCTCCTTGCGCTTGAGCTCCGAGATGTCGATCCCCAGCGAGGTGATGCTCTTATAGAGCGCCTCCGCCTCCTCGGGCCGGGCCGCGACCGGGGGGTCGTGTCCGAAGACCTCGCCGGCGGCTTCCCCCCCGGCCGCCGCGACCTGGGTCGGCCTTTCGCCGCCGTCGCCCAGGACAAGGCGCGTCTCCTTGCCGATGTCGAAGGCCTCGATATCGATGCGGGCACCGGTGAACTTGGAGACGGCGGTTATCATCTCGGCCCGCGCCTCGTCGGGCAGGGAGAATACCTTGAGGGTGCAGTCCTCGTCGAGGGAGCCGCGCAGTATCTGCCTCAGGCTCGGCTGTCCGAAGAGCCGCTCCCGCCAGACATAGATGGCCATCACCGGCCGGGAGCCCATCAGTATGAGTATCCCGTGGGCCTCGGTGTCCTCCCTCTGGTGGTCGACCTTGATGTAGCCGTTGAAGTCACGCCCGCTCAGTCCCGCGAGGAGCCGCCGAAGGACATCCGGTCCCCCTTTGAGGGTGTCGATGAGCTTCCCCCTTGGGAGATTCACGCGCGCAGCACCTCGGATTGCGTATAACGAGTTGTTTCGATATATATATTATTATAGTTTCGTGAATTGAGAGTTGTCGATGGTCGGTTCCTGGAAGATGGTTGGTCCCTGCCCCGCACTGAAGTGCGGGGCTTGGACGCTTTGCGATGGTGACCGACCCCGGAACAAATGCCGGGGTATCCAGCTTTCAGACCTTTGCACCCGGCGCGCGACACCCTGCGCATTGAACTCCGCACCCTGCACCCCCGTAGACGAGCTTCGCTCGTCCCGGCCTGAAGGACCGGCCTCGGGCCGGTCCTTTGCGGTGCACCCCGCCGTCGGCCCGCTCCCCGCTGCCCGCTCCCCGCTGCCCTTCCCTCACTCCACAACGCTTACCTCGTAGCTGCACCAGGGGCAGGTGATGGTTATCGGCCGGCGGTCAACGGTTATCTCGAAGAGCTCTCCGCAGTAGGGGCAGGCGTATTTGCGCCCGCCCTTGGCCCCCAGCCTGGTCTTCTGGGCAAGGTCCTGCCCCGCGGGTTCGGCGGGCTTCTCCACGGGGGCCCGGAGCCGCGCCCTCTCGGCGCAGTTGGGGCAATCCGGAGAGCCCTCGGGGATGGCCTCGCCGCAGGTCGGGCAGAGCTCGAGCGCGGTCGGGCCCGAAGAGGAGAGGGCCTCCACCGCCTTGTTCGCGAGCTTCATGGCGTTGGCGTACTCCCCCAGCTCTAGCTGGTGCTGGGCAAGGTCGAACAGCTTCTCGATGCGCGTGGCGTCCTTGCCGGCCTTCCGGTCCGCCCGGATGGCAGCCGTGGCCTTCTTCAAAGCCGCCTGGGCGCCCTTCTGGCGCTCGGAGATCTCCTTGACCATCCTTTCGGCCTTGCGGGCGAGGTTGGTGGCCAGCTCCGGGTCCCCGCCGCGCAGCTTGCCCTTCGCCTCGTCCTGCAGCTCCTCGGCCTTTCGCACCACGAGCCCCATGTCCTTGTAGGTCGAGATGACCGAGTTGCAGTGGTCTATGGTGAGCAGCGCGTGGCGGTAGAGCCGGCCGGCCTCCTTCGATTTCTGGCGCACCCAGCGGGCGGTCTCCTCGGCGCTCTTGAAGTCCAGCTTCTTCAAAAACTCGCGGCTGCGGTTCAGCGTGCGCTCCCACTCCGAGGCGTCCAGCCCCAGCGACCGGAGGTCCTCGATGGTCTCCTCGGCGAGCTTTATCTGGCTCATGGCGGTGGAGACGTCCTGCGACTGGGCGGCGTCGCTCACCATGGCGACCGCCTCCGCAGCCAGCTGGCGTGCCCGGCGGAAGTCCCCCGAGGCCATCGAGCGCTCCGCCTCCTCGCGCTTCTTCTCGGCGGGAAGGACGTTGACTCCGGACTTCTTCAGGGTGGCTATCTGGGTGTTGCAGGAGACCAGGGCGTCCAGCGCCTGGAACCGCTCCTGCTCCAGCGCGCCCGCCTCCCTCCTGGCCTTCTCCGCCAGGGTCTCCGCCCGCTTCAGGTCGTCGGTCCTGAACGATTGCCAGGCCTCGTCGACCGCGGCCTGGAGGACGGAGGTGTCGGCCCGGGCCTCGCGCAGAATCTGGATCAGCCCCTCGGCGGCCATCACCTTGATCACGACATCTCGCCGGGCGTTCTCGCGCTCCTTCTTGACCAGCAGGTCGGCCGCCCGCCTGGCATGGTCCGTCGCGGTGTCGTAGAACCCCTCTCGCAGGGCGTTGTGCGCCTGCTTGATCTCCAGGTCGAGCTCCTCGAGGTCCTCGCCGCGGGAGCGCAGCTCCTGGCCCCGCCGGGCGAGCTGCTGGAACTCATCCACCACCCCGCAGTGGGGGCACAGCCTTATCTCGTCCTCGATCGAGAGCAGGTGTTGCTCGAGCGCGCGGACCTCGTCCTCCTTCTTGCGAAGCCTGGTCTCGTGTGTCTTCAGCCGGGTCTCGAGCTCCTCCACCTCGCGGCGGGCCCGGACGAGCTCCTCGGACCGCTGCCCGTGCTCGTTCTCGCCCTCCTTGAGGGCCGCGTCCCGGGCGCCGAGGTCGGCGAGCATCTGGTCGACCTTCCTGCGGTTCTCGTCCAGCGCGGAGAGCTCCGAGGCGAATCTGCGCTCCCGCTCGGACAGGTCGGTCCGGAGGCGCTCGATCTCCTCGCGGACTGACCTCACCTCCTCCTCGGTGGCCAGCACCGTCTTGTGCCGGGCGCGCACCTCGTCGGCGAGTGCTCCCAGGGCCTCGGAGCTCGCGTGGATGAGCTCCGACTTCTTCGAGAGGTCCTCGTCCAGGCGGCGGCCGGCCGCCTCTCTCTCCTCGAGGGCGAGGTGCCTCTGCTCCAGCTCCTCGCCTCTGAGGACCAGCTGGTTGCCCAGCTCCTCGAGGCGCTCCTTCTCCGTCTCCAGTGTCACGAGCCTGCGCGAGAGCTCCGCCTTTAACCGGAGGAGCTCGTCGTCCGCCATGACGGCCTGGCGCGGAGGGGCCTCCTCGGCCTCGGGGGACGGGAGCTGGAAGGCGGCGCTGGAGATGTCCGGCTCCCCGGTGCCGGCCTCCGCCCGCGCCCCGGTGGCGTCGTCCGACGGCCCCTCCGGAGCCTCGGGCTCGACCGGTTCGGCGGTCCAGCGCTCCTCGGCCGGCGCTTCATGGCCGGGATACCCGGGACCCGGAGCGGTTCCGCCCTGCTCGACGGCCTCGCCCAGCCCCGGCCCTGCCTCTTCCGAGGCCCGGGCCCGCTCGGCCTTCCCCTCCCCGCCGGCGGTCTCCCCGGCAGCCCCGTCAGGGGGCGCCGTCTGCTCCCCGAGGCCACCGGCGAGGTCAGCCCCCTTCACCCCGGGGCCGACGAGGGCCGGTTCCTGGCTTGGCTCCCCCTCATCCCCGCGCTCGGGCCCCATTGCGCCCCCATCGACCGACGGCTCGGTCGCGGGTTCGCCCTCGCCCGGTAGCGCGACCTCCCCGGAGCCCTCGCCGGAGGCCTCCCCCTCTTCCTCCACGGCCACGGGGATCGCGGTCTCTGGTGCCTTCTGGGCCGGTGGCGATGCCGGAGGCTCCTGGACCTCGGGCGCTCCGGGCTGGCGCTTCATTTTCTTTATCTTCCTTTTCTGTCCGTCGGGCATCGCGGCCTGACCGCTCCTGTCAGGGTGGGGGCTGCTGGGTGCCGGGGCACGGAAAGACAAGTAGGCGGAAAGGCAGAATGGCGGCAGGGGGGGCAGGAAGGCAGCAAGGCAGCAAGGCAGCAAGGCAGCAAGGGACGACGGTCGTCCCAATTCTCCCTTTCTGCCTTCCTGCCTTCCCTTGCTGCCTTGCTGCCTTGCTGCCTTGCTGCCTTGCTGCCTTCCTGATTTCCCTTTCTGCCTTCCTGCCTTCCAGCCCCAGCACCCCGCACCCCGGGTTCCCTAAAGCCCCATCAGGTTCTCCTTTATCTTGTCCAGTTCCTTGAGCTTCCTCGCGACGAGCTCGTCGCGCTCGCCAAGGGACTCCAAGCCCTTCTGGAGCTCCGCCTCGCGGGAGGCGAGCTCCTTCTCGCGGGACGAGAGAGCCTCCGCCCGCTTGGTGAGCTTGCCCTTGTCCGTTTTCAGCTCGGAAAGCTCCGAGCGCAGCTTCTCCTCGTCCTCGCGGACCTTCTTCTCGCGGGCGGAAAGCTCGGCCTGCTGGGTCTTGAGCGACACCAGCTCCGCCTTGGCCCGGCCCTCCACTTCGGCAAGCTCCCTGGCCCGCCGCTCGAGCTGCTTGCCCTGGCGATCCAGTCGGAGCTCCTCCTTCTCGAGCTCGCGGGAGTGCCGCTCCTGTTCGAGCTGCAGGTGCTCGGTATCGCGCACCGACTTCTCGTGGGCGGACCGGGCGGCGTCCAGTTCGGCCCGCCGGTGCTCCAGGGCCTTGCCCAGGGCAGCGAGCTCCTTCTCCTTTTTGGCGATGGCCTCCTGGGCCGCGCGGGCCTGGTCCCCGGAGCGCTGCCCGTCCTGCCGCTCCGCGGCCACCTCGGCCCAGCCGTCCTCGACCTTCTTTTCGGCCCGGGCCAGGTCGCGCTCGCGCTTTCGGAGGTCGCGCTCGCGGGAGGCCAGGGCGGTCTCGAGCTTCTGCAGGCGCTCGGACTCGCGGGCGGCGTGCTTGGCCTTCCGGTCGGCGTCTGCCGCCTGGGAGGCCGACGCCTCCGCGAGATCCTCGGAGTCCCTGACAGCGCGGGCCGCCCGCTCCTCGCGCTCGGCAAGCCCCGAGGCCAGGCGCTTGAGCTCGTCCTCCTTCGATAGCAGCCCGCGTGCCCGGTCGGCGAGCTCCTCCTCCTTGACCAGCACCTCGTCCTCCCGGTGCTTCAGCCCGGCCGCCCTGTCTTGGAGCTCGCGCTCGAGCTTGCCGAAGCGCTCCTTCAGGAGGTCGCAGTCGCGCCGGTCGGCGGCGAGCGCCGCCTCGCGCTTTGCTATGGAGGCCTCCTTCTGGGAGAGGTCCTTGCCGCTGACCTTCACCGCGTCCTGGAGCCCGGCGAGCTCGAGCTCCTGGCCCTCGAGAGCGCTCCTCTGCGCGTCCAGTTTGGACTCCTCGGCCCTGAGCCTGGCCCCCAGCGCCCGGAGCTCGTCGTCGGTCTTCTTGGCGGCGGCCTCCCGCCGCTCGAGCTCCCCGGCGGCCCGCAGGAGCTCGTTCTCGTGGGCGGCCATCTCCTTCTTCTCAGCGTCGAACCGGTCGAGGTCGGCGGCCAGGTCGCGCTCCTTGACGGAGACCTCCTCCTCCCTGGTCACGACGGCCTTCTCGCGGTCGAAGAGCTCCCGAAGCTTGCGGGAAAGCTCGGACTGGCCCCGGTTGAGCCCCTGGGATTCCTCCACGACGCGCTTCCAGAAGGCCTCGAGCTCCTGCTTCTCCCGGTTGAAGGCCTCGCGCTCGTGCCCGAGCTCTTCCCGCCGGTCCCCGAGCTCCGAGGCGCGCAGGTCGAGGGCGGCGCGCTCCTGCCTGAGGGCGGCCTCCCTCTTCGAGAGCTCCTCCCCGGCGTTGCGCACCTCCTCCTCGCGCTTGAGTATCTTCCACTCCTCGAGCTTCTTGTCATGGTCGTCGATTGCCGGGGCCTGGCCGGCGTCCTGGGCCGTCTTGAGCATCGCCAGGGAGCCCGCCTTTATCGCCTCGAGCTCCGACCGCGCCTGGCGCAGCTGCTCCTCGATGTCCGCCCGCTGCCGCCGCTCGCGCTCGAGCTCCAGCCGGGCGTCGCGGGTCCTCTCCCGCTCATCGACGCCGGCGGCGGCCGCCTTCCGGGCCGGCCTGCCCCCCGGCATGGGAGGTGCGGCGAGGGGCCCGGGCGCAGGGACGGGGCGCTCCCCGGCCTCGGCAGCCGGCTCATCAGGGGGGAGCGTTTCCTTGCGCGAGAGGGTTTCCATGAGGTTGCGCGGGTCGAGGTCGCCCTCGAGCCGGGACCCCGGGAAGGCCCTCACGAGGTGGTCGACGCTGATGCTGGACGACCTGTAGGCGTAGGTGCGGATCTCGACGCTGCACGCCGGGGCCATCGAGTCCTCGAGCAGCCGGGCGAGGGCCTCGCGGCCGTTGACCTCCCGGTCGGAGACATGGTTGGCGAGGGCCAGCGCGCCCTTGCGGATGACCAGGGCGCCCTCGGACAGCGCCTGGTCCCTCTTCAGGGCGGTCCGGACGACCCCGCTGAACTGCTTTTCCTGAAGGTCCACGAGCACCCCGCGCAGCGCCCACGGACCTCCCCGGAGGCTCCTTTCCAACCGACCGCTTGGAAGCTTCAAACAATCAACCCCGGCAACGTGGCACGTCAATCAAGATAACCCTGGAACATATATAAAATTATATAGTTTCGAAAACTGAAACCCCGGATGGCGGGAACCGGGGGCGCAGGGCCGCTCCCGGGGGTATAAAAGTAGATATCAGCCGGTTCCCATCGGGTTTCGAGGGTGCTGCCGCTTGCGCGTACTGGAGGCATGGCCGGCATTGCTGGCCCTGGTGGCCGTCGGGCTGTCGCCCGTACCGGCGTCGGGCGCCCTGGGCTTCACGGCCGCAGGCCACTCGCCCCAGGCTCCGGACCACGAGACCTTCACTACATTCCACGCGACGATCGGACTGGTCAACGACACTTATATCGTCGACGGGAACGCCACCAACGGCACCGCCACCAACGGCACCGGCACCAACGGCACCGCCACCAACGGCACCGGCACCAACGGCACCGGGACAAACGTTACCATCAACGTCACAGCCTGCCAGCTCGTCCTCGAGACGGGAGGCGGGCGAGGCGCCGCGGCCGAGGCCCGTCACAACATGACGCGATCGGGACCGCTGAACGATTTCGTCCTCTCCGCCGGACCCTGGCCTCCTGGTACGGAGGTGCCCTACAGGTTCGAGGCCACCCTATCCAACGGCACTGTCATCAGGTCCAACTCCTCGCTGGTCCGGACGCCAGAGCTACTTGCGATAAAATGGCACCGCTCGGCGGAGGATGCAGCACCGCTCGCCCGCGGGCTCGGCCGGCCCCTTATGGTCCTGGTGTACTCCGGGTTCGACCGGGCGATCCGTTCTGTGGACGGGAGCCTCTCAGGCCCCTCCATTATCGACCTGAGCGCGGCGCTCGTCTGTGTCCGAATCGACAATGAGACCTCGCCCTCGTTCGGCCGCGAGCACCACCTGGGGCGGCTGCCAGTGCTGCTGTTCCTCAACGCGACCACCGGCAACGAGACGGGGCGCGTTGCGGACCCGCGAAACGGCGCTCTGGTCGAAAAGCAGATGCGGCACGTCCTCGGCCTGGGGCCCGCGCCCCGGCCCGCGGAAGGGGAGGCCCACGGGTACCGGCTGGAGGCGCTGGCCCTGGGCGCGGCGCTCGTCGCCGGACCGGTGGCGCTGCTGGTCCGCCTCCGCATGAAGAAGCGGCTCGAGCGCTGAGATACGCGCATCCGCATACCCGGGGCGAAATCCATAAATATGCAGGGCCTGATTTGGTCTCAATCGACGGAACATTGTCGGGGTGATACGGGTGTATTCTCAGCAACAACAGCCGGGAGCCCAGTCCCAGAACCAGGCGCAGCAGCAGAGCCCGCAGCAGCCCCAGCAGCAACAGTACCAGCAGCCCCAGCAACCGGCGACCCCGCCTGTCCCCCAGGGGCCCCAGAAGGACAGCGTCGTCGCGGACGAGTTCAAGAAATTCGTCCACTCGCAAACATGGCAGGTCCTCGGCCACGACGCGTCCGCCGGGAACCACCTCATCAAGCTCGCCCCGCCGGCGAACCGCAAGCTCTCCAAGGGCGATGTGAAGAAGGCGCAGATTACGATCAAGTCGATGGGGCCGCAGCCGGGCGCGACCGCCTTCGGCCCGAACTCCATCGAGGTAAGCATCAACACCGAGGAGAAGGCCGGGTTCTTCGGTTCCGACAGGAAGAGCTATCCCCTCTGGATGAACGTCGACGAGGAGGTGGACAATGCGATGCAGCCCACCCCCGGTCTGAAGGAGAAGGTCAGAAACATCTGCACCCAGGCGAAGATCTCCATGCCCCCGGCACCGGCCCCGCCGCCCCAGCCGGCCCAACAGGAGCCGCCGCCTATCGCCACCGCACCGCCGCCCATACCGCAGGCGACGCCTTCACAGCCCCAGCCGCCGCCGCCGCCGATGCCCCAGACCGGCCAGGTCCAGCAGCCCCAGCCCCAGCAGTGGCTGCAAAAGCTCTGCCCCAACCCCAACTGCCAGGCGCCGAACGCCGCCAACTCCTCGACCTGCTACCGCTGCGGGTACAAGTTGGGCTGAGGACGAAGGCGCAGGGCGCATGGCGCAAGGGACGAAGGCGCAAGGCGCAGGGCGGATGGCGCAGAAGATGAAGACGCAAGACACTGGGAGCAAGGGGGGAACGGCCAGACGAGGGCTCCACCCTGTTCCTTGCGCCTTGCCCCTTGCGCCTCAAGCCTTGTGCATTGCCCCTCGCGCCTTGCGCCCCGTGCCTCCGAAGTGATCGCATGAACCGCGGCTTCTTCGTCGGCTTCGACGACACCGACAGCCCCCGGGGGCTCTGCACGACCTATCTTGCGACCGAGGTGCTGGAGGAGTTCCGGGACTTCGATATCATCGGCCACCCGGCACTGGTCCGCCTCAACCCCAACATCCCGTGGAAGACCCGGGGGAACGGGGCGGTCGCCATCCGGTTCGGGAAAGGCTCGGGCCGGCCGTTCCGCGTGGGCGTGTTCGGGAGCCGCCGGGTGATGGCCTACCCTCGCTCCGGCGTCTGCAGCCCCGACCTCGAGGAGCTCCTGGAACGGCTAGACCGGGTGGTGCTGGCCAATTCGGCCCGCGGCGAGAGGGCGACCAATCCCGCGGTCTTCATCTCCCTGGCGCGGCCCCCCGAGAGGCTGTACTGGAACGCCGTGCGGGAGCTCGTGCGGCCGGCGGAGGTGGTGCGCGAGCTCGAGGGCAGTCGGGGCTCCAGGTGGCTCTGGAGGACTCACAGGGGCCGCCGTGGCATAATCGGCGCCACCGCCGCGGTCGCCTGGACCGGCCGCCGGCGCACCTACGAGATCATCGCCTACCGGCAGAAGAGCCGATGGGGAACGCCCCGCAGGGTCGGCTGGGAGTCCGTGCGCGAGATGGACCGCCGCTTCCCGACCACCTTCAACAACATCGATGAGCCCAACCGCCACATCGTCATCTCCCCGCACAGCCCCTGCCCCGTCCTCTTCGGCATTCGGGCCACCTCGCCCCGGGAGCTCCCGCCCGCCGCGGCCGCGATCGAACCCGGAGAGCCCGCCGCCCGCTCGCTGCTGTTCATATCCAACCAGGGCACGGACGACCACCTCCGCAGGACTCACGTCTGCGGCCTGCGGCCCTATGTCTCGGCCTGGCTGCGCGGCAGGGTCGTGGCCGCGCCGGTCTCCAGACCGGGCGGGCATGTCTTCTTCCGGTTGGCCGACCGCACCGGGTCCGTGGACTGCGCCGCATTCGAGCCGACCAAGGAGTTCCGGGGTCTGGTCCGCCGTCTCGTGCCGGGGGACCTCGTGGAGGCCCTCGGGGGCGTGCACCGCCGCCCCTTCACGGTCAACCTGGAGAAGCTCGCCGTGGTGCGGCCTGCAATTGTCACCACGGTCCGCAAACCCCGCTGCCCTTGCTGCGGGGCGGCCATGAGGTCGGCCGGGAGGGGGGCCGGTTACCGCTGCCGTCGCTGCCATGCGAGGGCCGGCGCCGAAGAGGCCGTGAGGTTGCCGCTCGCGCGTGACCTGGCGGGGGGCCTTTACGAGGTGCCGAAATGTGCCCGGCGGCACCTCAGCCGCCCTCTCGACAGATGAGGGGTGATTCATATAATGATTCATATAATCATACCAACTATATAATTCTAAGAAAATATTATATATATGGAACCCATCGGGGCAAAAGGTAATTCCCCTGTCCAATTTAGAGCCCGGACCGACCCGCCCAGGCATGGACACAGGTTTCACTCAGTTCGAAATGAATACCGAGGTGGAATAAGATGAAAGGCAAGGGTGCGATGTTCGTTGTGTTTTTGATGGTGGCAGGCGTGTTCCACGCGGTCGCATCGCCCGCAGGCACGCCCGAGTTGCCTTCCGAAAGGAGCCTCCAGGCGGTCCTCCCCCAGGTCGCCGCCCGCCCCGAGTCTCCGGCGGCCCCCCAGCCAGGGCCTGCCCCGTCCGACACGGAACGCGCCGCCGCGGCCGTCCCGTCCGCCCCCGCTGACACGCCCGAGCCCCCCGTGCCGCTGCCCGCGCCCGGCGCCTCCGAGGGCGGCGCCGACGCAAGGATCGTCGTCATCTCCAACGCCACCAACATCACGCTGG
>VGTL01000012.1 GCA_016874675.1 Methanobacteriota archaeon
CGCCCCGTCGGCCCAGAACCCTTACCCGGCCCAGCAGTACCAGGCCCCGCCCGCCCCGTCGGCCCAGAACCCTTACCCGGCCCAACAGTACCAGGGTCCCCCGCAGTACCCGGGCTGGCCGCCGCAGCCGTGATGCGCCGGGGTCCGGCCATCGCCGGCCTCCGCGGCCAGTTCCAGGCGCGGCCTGCCGGAGACTATCCTTGATTCCATCCGGCAAGGCATCGATGACGGGCAGCCCGGGCCACGTCCCGGCACAAACTGGCGGCCGGTCCCAAACGGCCTGATGACGGGTCGCACGATTGGTCGACGGTCGCGCCACATATCGAAACGGCACCATAAAAAGCAAATACCGACACCGACATTTGTGACCCGATCTTGACATGAAGGATCCCGCTCGTATCAAAAGTGCCGTCCTGTCCTCGGGCGCGGACATCTGCGGCATCGCCCCCGCCGTCCGGTTCATCGACGCCCCGGACGGTTTCAGGCCCAAGGATGTCTACCCCGGGTGCAACTCGGTCATGGTCTTCGGGAGGAAGGTCCCGTCCTCCATACTGGAGGCGGCATCCTGCGCCGCCTACACTCACGCCTCCCACCTCGTCGCGCGCGAGGTGGACCGCATAACCCTGGAGGCGTGCCGCAGGCTGGAGTCAGAGGGCCTCGTGTCGGTCCCCGTCCCGACGGACGACCCCTACGAGTACTGGGACGCGGAGAAGATGCGGGGGATGGGGATACTCTCGCTGCGCCACGCCGGGTTCCTGGCGGGGCTGGGCGTCATCGGGCGCAACACCCTCCTCGTGAACCGGCGGCTCGGCAACATGATGCAGCTCGGGGCCATCCTCGTGGACGCCGAGCTTCAGGGGGACCCGGTGATCCACGAGAGCTACTGCCCCCGGGAATGCCGCATTTGCATCGAGGAGTGCCCCCAGAAGGCGCTGGACGGACGGACCGTGGACCAGAGGCTCTGCCGGCCGCTTTCGAACTTCCGCAACCCGAAGGGGTATACCCTGAAAAAATGCAACCTCTGCCGCAAGGTGTGCCCGAACCGGTTCGGGGTGGCGGAGGCGCGGGCCGGGAAGAAACGGACACGGTGACGGACGCTTACAAATCATATTACATGCCTCTTTTCTAGATCTGGGGGCAAAAATCCGTAGTTAGGGTGGTTTGGGGGGAAAGCGCCTCGAATGGAACCTCTGCACGCTTGAAATGTGGATGCACGGGGGGGTCCAATCGTTATTTACACTAGGCGGCCGAAGGAACTGAGCTGGGCCAGCGACTGAGGGAGCCGTGAAGGTGCATCCAATTCAACGGGAACCTATAGCAGACTTCAGAATGCCACATGCCTGAAATAGCTTGAGCTTGAAATAATCCAGGTCGGCGAAACCATATGCCCGCCGTTTAATGATAGTGATCTTCGTGTTGAAACCTTCGCTGCCGGCATTCGTCAATCGGTGCCTGAAGCAATTGACGATTCCGTAGTGATATTTCCTGATGGTCTCCATGACATCGATGAATGGTTCAAGCCCCGCGGTCTTCACATTGCGGAACCAGAATCCCAGCCCTATCAGGGCGCTTTGGATGTTTTCCCTGTCGAAAATATCGCTGACCTGCTCTTTCAGCAGGTAAGCCATGTAAAGTGGCTCGTTTCTCTTCATCAGCTCAATCATGGGTTTCCAGTTCTTCATGGTCAAGCCTTTTCCGCCGTTTGAGCATGAGGAATCGCTTGTGTTTCATGAGCTTGCGCTCGTCGTCATCGGCGTCGGCGAACTCGGTTTTTCGGACCTTGTCCAGGGCACCGGTGATTTTCTTGATGACGTGGAATTCATCAAAGACCATTTCCGCCTTCGGGCAATTGATTCTCACCGATAGGATATACGGGTCCCACATGTCCATGACGACGATCTCCATCAACGCTGATTTCTCGGACCCCAGATCTTCAAAGAACATGTCGAGTGTGGCGCTCTTGCGGTCCAGCCCGACCCAGATGGCTTTCCCAAGGTCGATATCGCGCACGACGGTCAGATAATGATGGCCTTTCTCGTAGGCAATCTCGTCCACACCGATTCGTTTTGGAGAGATGTTCCTGAGGTCCTCGATTCTTTTCTGTGTATGTATATCTATATTCTTGGCAGCTTTCCAGTCGATGCCAGCTATTTCACAAACGGATTTCAACGGCAAATTCAAGCAGAGCCGATAGACATACTCTTCGAAACGAATCGTGGCCCGTGAATATTGCTCCGCGAAATCGAGTCTTTCATAACCCCGGTACCCGCAATGGCGGTCGGGTTTGTCCTTATAATGGGAGAGATAGGCTTGTTTGGGGCCGATATCAAGGTCCCGGATAATACGGGGGTATGACTCTTTGGATGCCCTTATCCTCCGGCCGCAGGTCGGACACCTGGTTGTCTTGTGGGTCTTACGAAGGGAGACAACGATATGGTCCCCGTAGTCCATGACCCCCGACAGCATATAACCGAGGAATATATATATACTGCGGAACACCTGACTGTATTCGTACCGCCTTGCTTGCATCTGTCATACCCAATACCAGGTGGGCAAGGCTGTGCACCTATCCACCCGAATTGGGAGAAGAACCATTAAAGTATCGCGGCCCCATTTCTCTCGCTTCCATTCACAGGCGGGGTTTTGTCGTTTTGTTGCCACTGCGGTTCCTGGGATGCTTCTCGATTTGGAGCGCGGCCCATCGATAGACCCTCCCGGACAGGTCGAGGGCCTCGGGATATTCATCCCTCATCACCACCTCCGAGACGCCCGGATAGCGGCTTTCGACGGCAAAGTGGGTGAGAGCGGCGGCCTCCTTCACCGGTGAGCCGCCGGTATAGCTTCTGTGCGGTCCTCCTCCGGTGGGCCACTTTTGCGATAACCAGGATGTCTATATCGCTCTCCGGGCCGGGAGAAGCCCATCGCGGTCTAGGACACAGCCTCGCCCACCTGGGGGAATACGAAGCCGCGGCGCGGGAGATGGCGCTGGCGGACGCGGCGGAGCCTGGGACGGCGGTCCACCTCGCCGACATGGTATGGGTGGAGGCCCTCCGGGGGAACATTCAGGAAGCGAAGGCCCTGCTGAAAAAGGCGCTTGCGCTTGACAGGGCGCGGGAATCGCCGCGCCGGGAGCTCAAGAGGAACCTGGAGGCGATGGAGCGGGAGGGGGGCCCGAAGGACTGGAGGGCTTTCCTGCTCCGGGGACCGGACGCCGGGGCCATCCTGGAGCTGGAGGACAGCGATGACCCCGAGAAGCGGTACGGTCTGATAGTGGCGCACAACGCCCGCCTCCGCCTAGCGTTCCGGATGGACCCGGCTCGCAGCAAAGACCTCGCGCCGGCCAGGAAGTTCTACCTGGCAGTTTGCCTCGATGATTTCATGGAAAGCGCCGAGAGGGAGGGGTGGCCCCCGTTCCTGCGCGATGTCGCGGCGGTGCGCCGGGAATTCCCGCATATAATGGACCTCATGACCGTGACGCTGTCCGATTTCGACCGGGAGGCGCTTGACGGTACCTGCTCGGCCGTGCTCGGTCTCTACCAGCTGCTCGCCCGCGAGGGCGCGGTGCCAAAGGCCCAGTTCCGGCACCTGAAGAAGAGAATCATAAGGCTCCGGCCGTCGATCCTGGACCGGGTGGCAGGATACAACAGGGTGAGGCGGGACCCCATGATGACATACGAGGACAGGGAGCGCGCCCGGGACGAGATATTCGGCCCGCGGGTCGGGTTCCGCTGAGCGGGGTGCGCTTTTGGCAAACCGGGCCCGCGGGCAGTGGGCCTTCGAGCCGCTCCTGCCGGCCTCCGGGGAGGCTCTGCCGTTACCGGCCGCCCCAGCCGCGGCCGGGCCGGGGCATGCAGCACCTCTTGTATTTCTTCCCGGAACCGCAGGGGCAGGGGTCGTTGCGGCCCGGCTTGGGCGTCCTTGCCGGCCCGGTCATCGCCGGGCCCCCGAATTTCCCTCCGCCGGAGCAGCGTTCCCTGAACTTGGCGGCCAGGCGCCTTCCGACCTCCTTCATCTCGACGCGCCGGGCCTCGATGGCCTCCAGCGCCTCGGGGTCGCTCTCCCGCCACCGCCGGAACACCCTCCCGGCCTCATAGGGCGTGCACACCGGGCCGTGCTCGAACCTCGGATTGGCGCCCGGCGCGAGGGCGACGTCGAAGACCTGCGTGAGCCTTCCGGCCCCCTCGTCGTGCTCGAAGAAGGCCAGCACGACCTCCTTGCATTTGCAGCGGGGATTCACGCAGTAGAGGTCGTCTATGAGGTACCGCTTGCCGCCGGAGTCGACGCGGAATGTGCTGCCGCGCCCGCCAGGTCCCGGTGGTGGATGGAGGCGACCCCAGCGAACGTACCGACCTCGACCATCGGACACCGCCAACGTCCGGCGTGCAAATGAATCTTTTGGAAGCTTCAGTAGGCCACGATCCGCAGGCCCTTGATTCGCGAGAAATGCCTGCCGTTCCTTGTCACGACCGTCTCGTTGAGGTGGAGCGCCGTCGCCCCGATGATGACATCCGCCGGGCCGATGGATGAGCCGCGGACGGCAAGGTCCCCATCCAGCCTTCCGGCGAGCGCGGCTATGTCGTGGGTGAGCGCGTGCACGGTCGCCCCTTTCAGGGCGCGCTCGACCCTCTCCGCTTCCTTCTCCCGGAGCCTTGCCCGGGCGATGCCATGGTGGAGCTGCATGACCGTTATGGCGCTCACGGCCACGGGTTCGTATCCTTCGGTCATCCTCTTCATGTAGGACACGGCCCCGCCATCACCCCTCATGAGGTCGATGAGGAAATCCGTGTCCAGGATGACCATCATGCCATCCCCGACGCGGCCGTCCGAAGGCCCCGGCGAAGCCGCCGGTCCATATCCCGTTTGGCCTTTCTCAGACGTTCGGCGGACCCCTTGTCCAGTATCCCCGCCAGTTCCAGGAGGAGAAACTTGCCCGTAATCCGGTTCACGACATCGCTGAAGCTCTCGTTCCCTCTCTTGAGGCTCCGGAGCCGGGCGTAGGATTCCTCGGAGAGGTTGATGGTCCTGGTCGCCATGATGTGTGTATATGTGTGTGCGGGCTATTTAACGGTTTTCTTCCGTCGATTGGCAGGCCGGACGGCCCCGTTCTGCGAGGGAGGGTCAATTGAAGGCCACCCGGGGAACGGGGGGAACGGCCGGCGCCTCTCCTCGAAACGCTCCGATGTCCTTAAATAACAGTTCAAACCGTTCCAATCGCTTTATATCAAAACGGGCCGCTTAACCGTCAGCAAGCAGAAAGCGCGGAGAGGGTGAACAGTATGGTGGAAGGGATAAGGAAGTGGCTTGCGGTCGTGATGGTGGGGATGATGGTCGTACCTGTCGGATTAGCCGCAGGTGCGGAAGATGCCGATGTTGGAAAAAACGACATGGCCAGAGGTGGAGGGAGGGATGCCTCTAGCACGAAAGAAACGTCACAATGGGTCCGGTTAGCTTCTCCCAATCTGAATGTGTCATATGGGGGGTTTGCACTTGACCCCAAGGGGAATCAACTAGTTTACGCTTGTGGTCAGCGAGATGGATCGGTCAAATCGAATGAAACTATTATCTATGATATCGCGAGCAACAGTTGGCGCAAATCAACCCCCGGCCCTTTCACTCCCCGTTCAGAGTGTACTGGAGTGTGGGATACGCGCCATAATCAACTATTGATCCACAGTGGTGCTGCGACACCACCTTTGTTGGAAGTATGGGCATTTGACGGAAAGTCTGAGAAATGGACACAGAAGAACAATGCCCCGATAGGGAGATATTGGGATATGACCGCATGGAGGGATGACACGGCTGAGTTCTACCTTTTCGGAGGCGAGAACTGGGATGTCGGTGGTGGCCCATTCTGGGGCGACCTATGGCTTTACAATTCCACAATAGATTCATGGGCAAGAAAGGCAATGACTGGCCCCCAGCCATCAGCCCGCTCGAAATATTGTATGGTCTGGGATTCCGATAACAAATTGCTGGTTCTCATCGGAGGATGGGCCAGTGGGTGGATCAATGACACTTGGATATATTCCCCGGCCACGGATACGTGGACGAAGATGGGAAGCGGATTCATTCCGAAACCTATCATAGGAACCTATGATACGTTGCATCATCGCGTACTTTTCTATTCCCAGTCAAACCAGCTTTGGGCATACTCCCCGGTCAATGACACCTATTGGATGCTTGAAGATAAATTCCCGGGGGATACCATAGATGTTGGGAAACTCGTTTGGGATTCCAACGCGAATGCCTTGTACCTGTTGGGCAACAATCCCATGGCGATCCAGCTTTGGAAACAAATCTATTCATTGCCGGAAAAACGGCTCATACTCTCACCAGACCGTTCTAGCTATTCTCCAGGTGACGAAGTGACGCTGAACGCGAGCATAGTGGAGGTCCAATGGACATGGGCGCAGCTATCTAGTACTGTTGCACCGAGGATGGATCATTCAGCAGTGTGGGACAACAAATACAATGAAATGCTAATATTCGGCGGGAATAGCGGATCCTTTATAAATGATACATGGGCATTCAATCCCGCCACAGGGGCGTGGAGTCAAAAAGCGAGCGGGCCGGCTCCACGATGGGGTCACAGTGCGGTCTGGGACGATCAGAGCGACCGAATGATAGTTTTTGGTGGTTGGAACAATGACGGATATTTCAATGATACCTGGATTTATACTCCAGATACCAACACTTGGATCCAGACGGCAAGTGGCGCAACTCCTCGCAGAGGTCATTCGGCGGTCTGGGATTTACATAATAATGGGATGATACTATTTGGAGGATACGATGGAAATGCTCTTTCTGACACCTGGTTATATTTCCCTTCAAATGATACCTGGATTAGAAGGACAGATGGAACCAGTGCCCTTTATCATCATTCTTCGGTCTGGGACAGCACAGATAATCAAATGCTCGTTTTTGGCGGTGGCACATTGGGTGGCGATGTAAATAATCTCTGGTCGTACGATCCTTCAACAGACAATTGGAAATCATTGGGTGCTGGTAGCACCCCGCGGCATGGGCACTCTGCTGTATTTGCCCCACTGACCGGACAGATGATAGTTTTTGGCGGGGACGACGGTTCTGGAATGCGGCTCAATGATATTTGGAAGTATGTTCCATCCAATAATGTTTGGATAAATAGCGGGAAAGGTAGTTCCAAGAGAGATGCCCATAGTGCGATATGGACTGAATCTGGCAAGCAAATGGTACTTTTCGGAGGATATGATGGTCTGAAACCATTGAACGATACCTGGGTCTATCAATTCAAAAGAATAGAACCCGATATTCAGTCCCTGGGCCTCAACTGGATGGCCGAGCCCGGTGTCCGGCTCCAAAGCGGATTGCCCGGTAGTGACGATTCCAATGGCGCCGGTTCTCCGTTCGTCTGGACCCTGCCGAACGGTACATACAGGATGTATTATGGAGGCTCGGACGGAACTTATACCTATATTCTAAGTGCGTGGTCGTCTGATGGCATTATCTGGTCTCGTGAGCCGGGTCGTCGCGTGTCCCCGCCCTCGCCGGTCGGCAATTATGAAATAAGCGACCCGTTCGTGGTGCAATTGCCCAACGGGACATTCCGGATGTATTTCGAAGGAAGTGATGGGAACCACAGAAAGATATGCTCCGCGTGGTCATTGGATTCCATAAATTGGGTCCAAGAAAACGGAATAAGGATAGATGTAGACTCCGGGAATTTCGGCTCCCTCGTCCGGGATCCAGAGGTTGTCCTGATCTCAAATGGCTGGAGGATGTATTATTCTTCAACAGAACAGATGGGGGGAACCTGGACAATTCGCTCCGCGACTTCACAAGATGGCCTGTTATGGGTCAAAGAAGGTGTCAGGCTTTCCCCATCAGTTTCCGGATACGATGACAAGAATGTAGTTCTTGGAGCGATTCATAGAATGGAAAATGGAACGCTGCGAATGTACTATAGTGGCAACACAAAGGCCGACAATGAATGCCGAGTACTGTTTGCAGATTCTGTCGATGGATTGAATTGGATAAAAAATGGGACTGTCCTTCTTGCGCCTTCTACATATGGGGGAATTGGGGAACTCTATCCAGGAACCATAATAAAACTGGAGAACGGGTCGCTCCGCATGTACCTTCAGGGAAGCAATCCCGGCACAAAGATATTGTCCGCCATTTCACAAGCTCCATTCGGGATCTCCAAGAGAGTATCTTTCGAAGTCGATGATCCGTTCAACCAGCCATTTTTTATTATGACCAACAAGACCAACACCACGGGTAACGCCACCGTCTCCTTCACCCTCCCGATGGACGCCCCCGAAGGCACCTACAACTGCTCTGCCACCGCCAATGTCTCGGGCGAGGTTCTCTCCGCCACCACATTGTTCGAGGTCATCTGGCCCTGGTCGCCGGTGTTCAATTCGAACTCGGACATAGTTCCCACGAGAATCTACTTCCCGGGCGACCCCATCGGCCTCACCGCCGATGCCAGCTACGAATACCTACCGGCCGCGGCCACCAAACCCGCCCCGGGGTTCAATCTTTCCGCCGAGGTGTTCTACCCCAACGGGACTCTCCTGATGAACGTCACTAGACAGACGGACCCGACCGGCCGGGCTGCCCTCGGCTTCACCGTTCCCGAAATCGACGTCTGCGGCACATATACAATACGCGTCAGCGGTTTCATGGGCCTTGGCAGTTCCTCCCAGTTCCAGGCCGGCCCCCGCGAGCTACCTTTATTCTTCGGAATCGTCAACGTGATATTCCCCTCCAAGAACATCAACCGCGGCGGCACGGTGACCGTCGGCGTCATCATCAACAACTCCCTCAAGATCGCCCAACCCTGCAAACTGGTGGTCCAGCGCCTCGACAGCAACAACGTGCCGGTGCGGCCGATCATCCAGGACATCATCGTGCCGGTCAACCCTGCCCACCTGGTCAACGTGCAGTTAACGATCAATGCCGGCGCCCCCATCGGGAAATACACGATCCAGTTCCAGCTGCTCACCGACCTTCCGAAGAGGGGCGGGTATGCACTGAGCTTCTGGAACGATGATTTCACCGTGAACTGAGGGGTGGGGCCTTTGCCGAAAACGAAGACCCCCCGCCTCCTCGGGGCGGCCACGGTCCTGGCCGCCCTCCTCGCGCTGGCCCTGGCGCCGCCGCCGGTTGCGGCCGACGGCGACCTGCTCCTCAAGCTCCAGACCGACAAGGAGTCGTACAAGGCCGGCGAACAGATGGTCATCACCGCCAACCTGACTAAGGACAACCAGCCGGTCTTCGCCAATATCACTTTCCAGGTCGATGACCCCGCCGGGACTCCGAGATTGATATTGACCAAACCTACGAACAACGGCACTGCCCAGATAATTATTGTCATTGACTTTGTTCCAAAGAAGGACACCTACCAGGTCTACGGGAGCGCCAGGGTGGAGAACCTAAGCGTGACCTCCAACCTGGCCCGGACGTTTGAACCGAAGTCCATTGTAAAGAAAGAGCCCGACCTCACCTGGCTCTGGATCTCACTCCTGCTTATCCTACTGACCGTCGGCATCGCCGCGGCCTATTCCATGGGCCGCACCAGGGGCGGCGTGGCCGCCAAGACCGAAGAGGAGAAGGCCGCCTACGAGGAGCGGGGCCGTGAAATCGACAGGAGAGGTGACGACGGCGATGGGGCCAGACCCGCTGCGACGCCGGTGGAGGTGCGCGCGCCACTGCCTCCTCCGGAAGCAGCTCCGGAAACGAACGGCGCAAGGACAAATATCACGGTTGCGCCGTTCCTTGTCGACGAGGCCTTCCTTGTATACAGGGACGGCCGCCTCATCGCCCACGAGACGCGGCGCCTGTCCCCCAAGGACGCCGAGGTCATGACCGGCATGTTCACCGCGGTCTCGCAGTTCGTGAAGGAGTCCTTCGCAGAGGAGGCCGAGCTGGGCAGCCTCGAGATCGGCGAGCACGAGGTGCTGCTCGAGCGCGGCCGGCACGTCTTCCTGGCGGTCGTGGTGAAGGGCGGAACCCCCAAAGACTACCGCGAGACGATGAAGGGCACGGTCCGGGACATAGAGGCGCAGTATTCGGCAATAATACAGTCCTGGGACGGTGTCATGGGCGCGTTCGCCGGCGTGAAGAAGATGCTGCTCCCGCTCTTCGACGCCGCCTCCGAGGGCCCCGCCGAGCGCAAGGCCGGGGTCGAGGCGCATTCCGCGGTCGAGTTCTTCCAAGGCTACATCCGGATGAAGGTGGCGGTCAGGAACGCCTCCCGCTCGGTCGTCACGGGCGTCGAGTTGGAGCCGCTGTACGACGAGGATGTGTTCAAGCTGGTGAAGCTCGAGCCCGACTACCCCCTGCGAAGGGGCAAGATAGACTTCGGCGTCATCAATCCCGGCATCCGGAAGACGGTGGCGCTCTTCCTCGAGCCGATGATATGCACGGAGTGCTACATCGAGGGCACCTTGCGCTTCAAGGACTCCGAAGGCGAGCTCCACTCCGAGGTACTCAGGAAGAAGAAGGTCGAGGTGGTCTGCCCGATATTCTACACAGACGAGAACATAAACACCGCCATGCTCCGGCGGCTCATCTCGGAGGAGCTGACCCAGCAGGACAGCCGTATTTACTATATCGAGGGCACGGACCGTTCCTATGCCATCGCCAGGGAGGTCGTGCGGGGCCGCCAGGTCCGGCTCGTCCGGGAGCTCTCCGATGACGACGGCACTTCCTGGGAGTCGTGGTTCTACGGTCTCACGCAGGACCGGAAGAGCAAGATAGTCATCAAGGTCTCCATCAGGAAGCCCGAGAAGATGCTCGAGGTGTTCGTGGCCACCCCCGGAAAGCTCATGCTGACGGGGTGCCTTGCGGAAATCGGCCGGGAGATATCGGACCGGCTGGGAAAGGAGGGCCTGGTCACGCGCCAGCTTTTGGACATGGCAAAGAAGGAGCAGGCCCTGCGCGAGACCCTTTCCCTGATAGAGAAGTACTCCGAGGCGGAGATGGATGCGGGCGAGACGGACCAGTAGGGCGCTGATACCGCTTGCCGCGACCCTGGTGCTGGTCGCGCTCAGCCTGTGCGCCCTGTCGGACGACACCGCCAAGCTCACCATCACCTGCGACCGGGACAAGTACAGGGCCGGGGACCCCGTCGCGGTCGAGGCCAGGCTGAAGGCCCCGGAAGCGGCTTTGGCGAATGTCACGCTCGAGGTGGATTATCCGGACGGGAGCGTCCTCCTGCTCCTCACGAACGTCACGGGCGGAAACGGCGTGGCCCTGTTCCGGTTCCGGCTCCCCGCTGACGCCCCGGACGGTTCGTACAACCTCTCGGCGACCTGCGACCACAATTCGACGAGGCTGGGTGCCCAGTCCCGGTTCATTATCGGCAAGGGGGGCGGTGGAGGCGGCCGAGAGGAGCTCGCCATGCCGTTGGTCCCCGTCGTCGCCACGGCCGCCATCGGGTTGATGGGCCTCGGCCTTGCCGTCGGCGCCACCGAGCCCGGGAAGTACGGCTTCTTCGCGCTCTTCGCGGCGCTCTTCACCCGCCTCAACCGGGACGAGGCCCTGGACCACAGGGTCCGCCACCAGATACTGGGCTACCTGACCGAGAACCCGGGCCAGCACTACAACGGCCTCAAGAAGGCGCTCAACATCACGAACGGCGGGATGGTGTACCATCTCCTGGTGCTCGAGCGGGAGGGCTTCATACGGTCCCAGCGCGACGGGATCCTCAAACGGTTCTACCCGGCCAACGTGAAGGCCCCGGAGAAGCGCCAGAGGACGCCGGAGGAGCTCGTCTCGGAGATACTCGAGGCGGTCGGAAAACGCCCCGGGATAACCCAGCGGGAGCTGGTGGAGCGCCTCGTGGTAAACGACGAGGTCGTCGGGTACCACCTGCGCAAGCTCGTGCGGGAGGCCCGGATAATCAGCTGGAAGAAGGGGAAGACCAGGGTCTATTTCCCGCTCAAGAAATGAGGACGGAGCGCCGGACCCGTTGCGTGGCCCACTCTGGCCATCCGGATTCGGCCCGGGGCCCGGAATGCGCCGGAGGGAACGGCAGATATATCACCCGGACAATGTCATCGCCCTTCACGGCAAGGGTGGTCGCAACATGCCCAAGTGCAAGATAACCGTCCTGAAAAAGACGATGAACCGTGATCTGGCCCAAAAATACATCAAGAACAAGGTCGGGCCGTGCAGCAAATTCAAGGTGGGCGATGAGTTCATCACTACCCTTGAAAAACCGAAGGGCTTCTGCGAATGGGCCTGGGCCGAGCTGTTCCCCTACATCATGACCCTGCTTGCCGGCGGGAACTTCTCCAAGGGCATGTTCGAGGGCTGGATGAAGTCCGACAACGCGTTGATAATCTGCTGCACGGACGGAATCAGGCCGGTGATATTCAAGATAGAGCGGGTCGATGACTAGGTTGTTCCTGCCGCGCCGGCCGGGACATGCACCATAAACCTAGCCGGAAACCTTTATGCGGAATAAGGGCCTTGGACGTCCAGCGTGGGGACCGCACTGAGTCAATATACTCGCTCTTTCCATATTGCGGGAATACTCCTGATGGCCATGGGCGCCGCCGGCGCTGCCCTCTCTCTCCTCTGGGACGTGATATACAGAGGAAGGCCCTTCAGCCTCCAGTCCATCGGACCGGTCAAGATAGTCGGGATGGTCGCCGGCCTGGCCATCGTGAACGTCGGCATCTGGGCGGGCTTTGCCCTTGCCCGGCGGAAGCGCCCCGTTGCGGGCGGAATATTCGGCCAGGAGCCCCCGGCCGGCCATCCCGGGCTCCTTTTTTCGGGGGCCCTCCTGGCGCTCTCCGGCCTGGGCGGCATGCTCGTGTCGCTTCTTTGGGACCTCATCGCCCGGGGGCGGGACTTCAGCGCGGACGCCATCGGCCCGGGCAAGGTCGCCGGCATGCTGTCGGGGCTGGCCCTTCTCGCCGTCGGCGCCGCGCTGCTCGCCCTCTGTCTCCGAAGAACGGGCGCGGCGGCGAAAAAGGCGGAAAGGCCGGTCCCGGCCGCTCCGGCGGAGCCGGTGGAGGTTCCGTACGCCCTGCCGGTGGAGCGGGCCCGGCCGCCGGCGGCCGGGATGCAGCCGCCGGAGGCAATCCCGGTCGAGGAATCGACGCAGGGGGCCGAAGACCCGGGATATTGATTCCAATGCCAGCAAGGCGGGGCCCAAAAACGGCATAATGAAATATTATCAAAGCGTTATTGGTAGCTGGAGTGGGAAGAAGAAAATGGACCAAACTGCAGGCGACCAGCCTCCAGCCCCTGGAATGCCCGACCCGGCCTCAACCTCCCCGCCTCCGCCGACGAGCGCCGGACCCCAACCCGCGCCGCCGGGCATCGGCCCCCAGCCCCCGCCTCCGCCCTGCGGCCCGAGCCCCTCCCTGGAGCAGGAGCTGGGCCAGACCATCGACATGGTGAAGCGCGAGGTCCCGACATCGATAGAGGGGATTAGCCGCCTGCCCGCCCACCTCATGCTGATTCTCCTGGGCGCCGGGCTGGCGATGTTTTTGGGGGTGCTGTTCTTCTTCCTCAATCTTCTCGTCTGGCACCCCCTGGGCGCATTCGTCCACCTCGTCCTGTGCTTCCTCTTCGGGGCCCTCCTGGTCTATGCCTTCATAGTATCCAAGGGGCGGCCGGTCCTGGGGGCCGTCCTGGCGGGCGCCTTCGGTCTCGTACTCGTTATCGCCGGCGGGACCGGCGGCTTGATCGGGGGCGTTCTCGCCCTCATCGGGGCCGGCATAGTGTTCCTCAGGGAGTTCGGGTTACTGGACAAATAACGGGGCGCGTGGCGGGAGGCCGTTCGGGGGGGAAAACATGGCCGGTGGCGGCCGGGAGACAGTCCTCGAATCGAAAAGGGTCGTCCTCCGCCCGCCCCGCCCGTCCGACATCCCGCACCTGGTCAGGTGGTTCTCCGACCCCGAGATTCTCCGGCTTACGGCCGAGACCGAGCCGATGACCGCCAGGAGCGCCCGGGCCTTCCTGCGGAAAGTGAAAAAAGACCCGGACCGCCTCTGGTTCATCATCCAGGACAAGCGAACCGGCAAGCCCGTCGGCGAGTGCGGCCTTTTGCGGATCTTCCGAACCTGGAGGACCGCCGACCTGACGATGATAATCGGCAAGAAGGATTACTGGGACACGGGCATCCGGCGGGTGGACATCCGGCTGGAACCAGCAAAGCCTCCGGGCGATAACACTATATACGCTCACGGTAATGCGTTCCCGATATCCGGAGGCCCGACCTTGAGAAAGCCCCTGGCCGTACTTGCCGTCTGCGTCCTGGCCGCGGGATTGCTCGGCTGCACCGGCTCTCCGGCCGCCGACCGCGCCAAGAACTTCCCGCTTGCCGTTCTCGATTCGGCGTACGTCCCCGGCATACTGCTGTCCAGCGGCCGCGACATCGCCGCCCCGGGCAACGCCTTCCTGGCCCTCAAGGTCCGGGCCGAGAACCGGGGCTCCTCCGCCGCCTCCCTGCCCGCCTCCGGGCTCAGGGTGGTCATCGACAACGAGAGGTACGCCTGCGACATGCTCAAGCGCACCGAGAACGACCCCCGGTTCCCCGGCCAGGACTTCGGGGCCGCGACCGTCCAGGGAAAGTCCTACACCGAGGGCTGGGCGGTCTTCGAGGTGCCGCTCTCGACCCGGAGCGTGAACAACGGCGAGCTCCGGTTCTACGACAGCGCGCTCCTGGGCGACGGCGCCTACTCCAGGGCCGTGTTCTCGCCCGCCAGCGCCAAAAGGCACGAGAACCTGACCGACCGGTTCACGGTCGAGGCGAAATCGATGCTCGTCACCTACAAGTACGGGAGCGGGGACGGAACGGTCCAGACCCCCACGGAGGGGTACCTCTTCGCCGCCTGCGACCTCGCCATCACGAACAACGGCCGCAACAGCGTGCTTCTCACCCTGACGGCTGACAACATCGTCTTCGTGAGCTCCGACCGGACCGAGTACACCCGCGGGAGCTGGACCAGCTCGCCGGACAAGACCAACCCCCTGGAGAGCCAGGAGATCCGGCCCGGGGGAACCGCCAGGGGATCGGTCATATACGAGCTCCCGGCCGACGACGCCTACATAAACAAGGTGCTGCTCAGGTTCTCCCCGACGGAGACCTACTCCTACTCCATCCCGAAGGCCAGAATCGAGGCCGAGGAGAACGGCGCTCCGGTGGCCGCCATCACGTCGGAGGACTCGGGCTTCATCGACACCGACTTCCGCTTCGACGCCAACGCGTCCAAGGACCCCGACAATGACGCGCTGACCTTCCTTTGGGACTTCGGGGACAAGGCCTCCTCCTCGGACACCTCGACCGAGCCCCGGACGTGGTACAAGTATCCCGAGCCGGGCACCTACACCGTGACGCTCAAGGTGAGGGACATCGGGGGACTGGAGGCCACGGCGACCAAAAACGTCAAGGTGGCGCACTATTTCTCCCTCATGGAGACGGGGCACGGCCGGGAGACCGACCCGGCGACCTCCCACGCCGGGGACTTCTACGTGAACGTCACCCTGGCCAACATGGCCAACAAGACCTGGGCGGTGCCCTCGTCGCTCTTCAAGGTCAAGACCTCCGACGGGGCGCTCTTCGACTGGGCCGGCGACGACGGGAAGGACCCGCCCTCGCTTGCGGCCGGCGCCTCGGCGTCCTGGAGGGTCTACTTCGCCGTCCCGGAGGGGAAGCAGCCGGTGTCCGTCACGTTCGACGGCAGCCTGACCGTGCTCTTCTGAGAGAGAGACCGGCATGGCGTACATGAATTGAATACCCGGAAGATGCATGGCTGCAATGGGGCGGGGCCGGGAGAGAACCGCCCGACGGCGCTTTAATGGACGACCCGGCGACCGTCATGGCCCAGCAGCAGCAGCCCCCCTGCTACCCGCCGCAGTACCCGCCCGGCAGCCACCGTATCCGCCGCAAGTCTGAGCGCGGCGGCGTCCCCCGGGCGCCCGGGCCTGAAGGAACCGTGGGCGCTCCAATACATATTTATCGAGGGGCCGGCATCGGCACGATGACATGCCCGGTGGATGGAGGAAATGGACAGGCATCGGCCTCATCGGCCTTTCGGGCGTATGGTTCGCCCTGATGCTCTCGGTGCCCTTCTGGCCCTTCTCCTTCGAGGTCAAGGCCCTCCTGGCCATCCTTTTCCTGGTCCTCATGGAGGTCTCGTTCTGGCTGGGGGCCGCCATCGTGGGCAAGCAGGCCCTGTCCCGGTTCTGGGCCGCGCGCAGGAGTAAGCGGGAGGGGCCGGCCGAAGGGCCCGGTGACGGTCCCGGCCAGACCTGATAGTATTGACCCGGCGAGCCCCATCGCCGCGCCGATGATGACCGACGCCCAGACAGCCTCCATCTACACCCGAGGGCCGTGCGCCGGGGGGCTCTTCATGTACCTGCGGGAGGAGCAGGTCCGCTCTCTCGTTTTGGAGCTAGCCGAGGTCTTCCCCGGCTCGGAGCTCGTCTGCGAGGTGGCGGGCAGGTTCGCGGCGGACATGATGAGGACCCGCTGGGCGGTGCGCCACCTTCATAAGCCCCCAGGCGGTTCCCGTCACCGGTGCTCCCATGGCGACGCACGGAAGGCGCAGGACCCGGCTTGACCCCGGAAGCCGGAGGAAGGCCGGCCCGGGCACGCGCGCCGTCCACGCCGGGGAGCCGGCCCGCGCCGGGGAGCCCCTGACCGTGCCGATCTACCAGTCGTCGGCCTTCCTGCTCGACCGGCCGGCCTACGACGACATCGCCGCCGGCCGGCACCAGGCGCGCTGGGTGTACACCCGCTGGGGCAACCCCACGGCCGCGGCGCTGGAGGCCAAGGTGGCCGCGCTCGAGGGCTGCCCCGCCGCCGTGGCGGTCTCGTCGGGCATGGCGGCCATCTCGGCGACCGTGCTGGGCCTGCTGGGACGGGGCGACCGGGTGCTCGCCTCCCGCGACCTCTACGGCGGCACGCTGGGGTTCCTGAGAGGGCTCGGGGCCCGGGGCATCGCCGCCGACCTCGCCGACCAGGCGGACGCGGCCGCGATGGGGCGGGCGATGAGGAAGGGGACCCGGCTCGTGTTCCTGGAGTCGATCACCAACCCCCTGCTGCGCCTGCCCGAGCTCGACGGGATCGCGGCCCTGGCGGCCGAGCGCGGGATACCCGTTGCGGTGGACAACACCTTCGCCACGCCCGTCAACCTGAGGCCGTTTTGTCACGGCTCGTCGCTGGTCATCCACAGCGCCACCAAGTACCTGGGGGGCCACAGCGACCTGGTGGCGGGAGTGGTCGCCGGCGCCGATGCCCCGCTCGCCCGGGTGCGCGCGGCCAACGAGGAGCTGGGAGGGACGCCGGACCCCCACACCGCTTTCCTTGTGTCCCGGGGCATCAAGACGCTCCAGCTGCGGATGCAGCGGCACAACGAGAACGGGCTGGCCGTCGCCCGGCTCCTCGAGGGGCACCCGCGGGTGGCGCGCGTCATGTATCCCGGCCTAGAGAGCCACCCCCAGCACGCTCTGGCGCGCCGGCTCCTGGACGGCTTCGGGGGAATGGTCTCGTTCGAGATACGCGGCGGGCTCCCGGCCGCGATGCGCTTTCTGCGCTCGCTGCGGCTCTTCCTTCAGGCGGCGACCCTGGGCGGCGTGGAGAGCCTGGCGACGGTGCCCGCCCTCACCTCGCACGCCCACCTCCCGCCGGCGGAGCGCCGCAGGATGGGGATATCCGACGGCCTGGTGCGGCTCTCGGTCGGAATCGAGGACATCGGGGACCTGGTCGAGGACCTGGAGCGGGGGCTCCGGGGCTCCCGGGGCTAGGACGGAACGGGCGAAGACTGAATTGATATTGAAAGACTGATAAATCCGCTGTCGACGTCTCGGCCGGCATGAAGGCCCCCGAGAGAGCGTCACCGGAAAGGCCCGGGAAGGCCGAAGCCGTGGACCGGTACATCGCCGCCCTCCCGCCGGACAGGCGCGCCGCCATCGGCCGGCTCCGCCGGACTATCAGGGCGGCGGCCCCCCTGGCATCCGGTAAGATGGGCTGCTACATGCCGAATCCACTTCACGCCTGAGAGGCCTCTCCCCGTGACGCTCGTGAGGCGGCTCGTGCGCGAGCGCGTCCGGGAGAACGAGGAGCGCGAGCGCCGGCGCAAGAATGCCCGCAGGAAAAAACGCCCCGCGGGACGGAGCCGGGGCAGGCGCGCGCCAGGAGCTATCAAGGCGCGGTGGACAGAAACCGATATTAGACCCCTCGCGCATACCAACCAGCAACAGTGATTCGATGCCCGGCCGCGGGGACGTCGCAACCGCCCGTGAATACGAAAGGAGGATAAGGAATCTTTTGGGCTATTCCAGCGAGGAGGCCAGGTCATTGGCCGAAAGGCTCCTTCAGGAGGCCGGCCGGAGCCGCAAGGTCTCGATAAGGCAGTTCAAGCACCTCGAGGGCCTCTTCGGGCCCGAGAGGCCCCCGGAATGGTACCGGCGGGAAAAAAAGGAATGATTTTTCGCAAAATGGGCGGGTCACGTGCTCACCTATGCAAAGCTATATTATCCATCCAGCGATATCGTAGCATCGGTCCGTGAAGGTTCCCGGCACGGACGGTGGATGGCATGCGCAGCGGAATACTCGTGAGGCCCAGACCGGATTACAGCAAGATAGTCTACCTGCTCAAGCCCCGCATACACCTCTCGGTGGACGGGGAGAACCTCTACCTGTCCAGCGACGACGTCCAGTGGCTTTTGAAACTGGACCGCCGGCTGGCCTCGGAGCTCGCCAAGAAGATACTGGAACTGGAGACTGGTGGCTGAGAGACCGCCGACCGGCGCGCCGGGGGGCCCGTCCGGGCCGGCCGGGCGGCGGAATCACGAGAAGGGGTTCCCGCAAGAGGGGCATTTCTCGGGGATATCGTCGGGATCGATTCTGTGGCCGCAACCGTCGCAATACAGGGAGCGGTCGAACTTCTGGCCGCACTCGGGGCATTTCTCCGGGATGTCGCCGGGGTCGACGGCCGCGCCGCAGCCGGCGCAGCTCAGGGCGTCGGCGTCCGGTCGCTGCGACGGTCCTGCGCCGGCCTCACCAGCCGCGCGAGGCCGGCGCAGTATGAACCGGTACATCAGGTACCAGAAAACGGCGATCCAGCCCAGGAATATGAGCGTCCCGGCGTTCTCGTGCACGGCCATCATTGCGTCGTGGCCCCAGTACACCCCCGCCTCGACGATGACGACCATCCGCAGCAGGTTGGCGAAGTAGGCCGTGATGATCCCGAGGACCAGCGCCGCGCCCATCCGGCGGTCCATCCGGGCGTTCTCGACCAGAACGAAGGCGACGAACCCCGAGATGAACAGGAAAAGCGAATCCAGCCCGGCGCAGCCGGTGGATATGCCCAGGGTCCCGAACTGGCCGTTGCTCATCTGGTAGTCGATGTAGATTCCGTGGGCGGAGGCCCAGGCGCCGGTAAGGTTGACGATGGCCGCGACCGGCACGCCGAGCAACCAGT
Organism: Methanobacteriota archaeon; assembly: GCA_016874675.1. Taxonomy (GTDB): domain Archaea; phylum Thermoplasmatota; class DTKX01; order VGTL01; family VGTL01; genus VGTL01. Next base: position 19,434 of record VGTL01000012.1, read on the forward strand.
GCACGAACCCGCCCGGCAGCTCGACCGTGCCCGTCGCCAGGCGGTACAGGCCCAGGGGCAGCACCATCGTGGCGCTGTAGAGGAATATCAGGATGAGCGAGAAATCGCGCTCCTTGCCGTAGGCGCGCGGCACGAAGTTGTAGATGATGAGCACCGCCCCCAGGGCCCACATCGTCCAGTCCTGCGAGAGGAACTCGGTGGAGCGCGCGATGCCCAGGTTCCAGCCCAGGTCGATGAGGATGGCGACCAGGCCGATTATCGGGAGCCAGGGCCGGAGCCGGCCCCCGAGCGTGAGGTGGTGGATGAACCGGTCGGCGAGGTCCACCCGGCGGACGGGCTTTTGGGCAGGGGCCGCCCGCTCGATGAACCGGACCCAGTAGATGGCCTTGGCCATGCCGACGATTATGAGCCCGAGGCCGAACCACCGGACGGGCACTATGTGCGTCAGGAGCTGGAGGTTGACCCCGACGAAAGCCATTATCAGACCGACGGCCAGCCACCATCTGGGCGCCAAACCCAGGTGCCTTTGCGGCTTGCCCCCGGCGTCCTCCCTGCCCGTGTTCCCCCCTCCGGCCTTCCCGCCGCCCTTCCCCTTCCTTTTCCCGCCCATCTCCCCTTGCCCCTTGCCCGAACCCCCCGGACTGGGGTCCGGGGTTCCTATGCTTCGCAAACGGACCCTCCTCGGGCTAAAGCCCGGGGCATCCCCAGCGCCATGCGCCATGCGCCTTCCATTGATATCGCCGCTCGCTTTTATATACGCTTTGTGAGAAAAGGGACCAGAGAGGCCTCCCCGGGAGGGGGTCGAATGAATTTGCGGGTTTTTTGGGATTATTGGGCTATTTTCCGAGGTGCTGGCGTGGCCCAAAAGTCACTGAAGGTCCGGTTGGGAAGAACGGTTATGGATGGGGTAGGAAACGCCCCCTTTGCCCCCATTTTGCAAGAATTTGGCGAAAACCATATTAACCCCTCCAGTGAATATGATGGTGCAACCGGTTATCAGCGAGGTTACATGGTCCAGGGCAAAGGGGAAAATGGAGCACGGACGGAAAGGACTGCGCAAGAGACCGGACCGGCACCGGAGAACGAGGGCGTCCAGGCAGCGCCGGTGGTACCAAAGCGGCCCCGGGGCCGCCCCCGCAAGCACCCCCTTCCGGGCGGAACCCCACCGGTCCCTCAGGAGAGCCGGTCCGTTCCGGAGGTTTCCCGCGTTGAAGGAGGCACGACCACCCCCCTGACACAGGTCGCGGCCAGGCGCCCCCGGGGCAGGCCGCGCAAGGCCACAGCCCATGACGGCACCCCGGGTTCTCCGGACGGGGGCGGTGGCAACGCTCCCGGCATGTCGGGCGGCCCCAGGGCGCCCTCGTCGCAGGCGGCCAACGGTGCCCCCGGGCCGCGCCGGAGAGGGCGCCGGAAGAAGGCCGCGCCGTCCATCCTCAATCCTTTCTGCCCGGACTGCGGGACCTACCTTCGCATGTTCCGGCCCCCGAGGGGCCGCTGGCGCAAGGTGTGCCCCCGCTGCGAGCCGGAGCGCATGATAATCAAGCGCGACTACCGCGACTACATCGACAAGACCGGCATGCCCTGCAAGGACCGCGGGAAGTGCCGGCCGGAGCGCTGCGTCAAGGCGCTGGACTGCGAGGAGATGGCCCGGTTCCGCTGAGCCATTGCGCCCTGCGCCTCGTTTTTTCAAAAGCGGGCTGCAGCGGGGCCTGGGCCTATTTCCCGAAAAGTGGAAAGACCACCGACATGGTGAGGAGCGCACGGGCGCCGAAGCTGGTCCGGTCCCGGACCGGAGGCGACCCCTTGGCCGGCGCCTTCTCCTTGCGGCCCCGGGAAAGCTCGCTCCCGGTCGGCGGGGCGAGGCCGGCCACAAGACCCCTATGCCCCCCCATCCGCGGAAGGAGCGAGGCGCGCCGCGCACGTGTCGGGCAGCGGTAGGACTCGGAACGGAGCGACCTACAACCGGTGCTGCCAGACATGTCGCGCTCCGGATTTGCCGTTCTGATTATAATATTTATCTCTCAGCTTGCGAGAGTTGCGGCCCGGTGTGACAACGGTCCTCAGTGGTTGAGCGGGCTGTACTCGGCCAGCCAGTCCCGGGTGGAGCGGCGCAGGATGAGCTTCTCGCCCTCGAGCGTGAGGTCCTGCAGGAGCGCCAGGAGAAGGTTCTCGCGGTTCCCGATGAGTACCTTCCCGTCGAAAAGATTGGTCTCCTTCCAGGAGATGGCCCGGATGGCGCCTAGGCAGCAACCGTCGGTGCCGAACACCTCCCGGCCTAGGAGGTCGTTGGGCGACATCTTCGCCATGATTTAGTATATGCCTGCGTTCGGTATTTAACGGATTTTTCTCGGAATTTGAGACAGGGAAAGAAAATTGGGCAGCGGGGGGCGGGCAGCGGGGAGCAATGGACGACGGAGGGGCAGCGGGGGGCGGGCAGCGGGGAGCGGTGGCGAGACGGAGCCCGTCGTCCCCCGCTGCCCCACTGCCGCCCGCTGCCCCTCGACAATAGAAAAGAACCGTCTATCCCGTGTGGAACCCGTTGGCGAGCACGAACTGCCCGCCCGAGGGCCGAAGCTCGTCTATGCGGGCGAAGATGATGCCCTTCCCGTTCTCGATGGTGACCTCCTCGAACTCGCCCCGCATGCTGAGCTGGTGGATCCCCTTGATGAAACCGAGGGGGACGCCGTTGTCGTCGAGGACTCGCTTTCCCAGAAGCTCCTTCGGGCCCATATTCTGCATCGTGGCGTGACAGCCCGCCGAGCGTATTTAATCCTTTTCTCTCGGACGTCGAGAGGGCAGGGTGCAGGATGCAGGGTGCAGGATGGCAGGAATGGAGGAAGGCAGAAAGGCAGAAAGGCAGAAAGGCAGAAAGGCAGCAAGGGAAGGCAGCAAGGCAGAAAGGCAGCAAGGCAGCAAGGGAAGGCGGGAAGGCGGGAAGGCAGCAAGGGAAGGCAGCAAGGCAGAAAGGCAGAAAGGCAGCAAGGGAAGGCGGGAAGGCGGGAAGGCAGCAAGGGAAGGCAGCAAGGCAGAAAGGCAGAAAGGCAGCAGGGGGTATGGAACGAACCGTCGTCCCCTTGCTGCCTTGCTGCCTTGCTGCCCGGCTGCCATCCCTTGCTGCCCTGCTGCCTTGCTGCCCGGCTGCCATCCCTTGCTGCCCTGCTGCCTTGCTGCCTTGCTGCCTTCCTGCCCCCTGCCCCCTGCAACAACATTATAGCGTCCCATTCCCATTCCGACGTCCGTGGCCCGCAGGAATGCAGAGAGGGCGGAGGAGAGGTCCGAGGGCGCGGCCGGGCGGGAGGGGCCCGGTGCCGCCGCCGCCGGCGGGAGGCCCGGGGCGGCCCCCGTCCGGCCCGCGCCATCCGGGACGCCCCCGGGCGCCTGGACCGAGAAGTACCGGCCCCGGTCCCTGGAAGGCATTGTGGGCAACGCGCGGGCGGTCGCGGAGATGCGCAAGTGGGCCACGGACTGGGAGCACGGCCACGCCCGGAAGAAGGGCCTGATACTGGCCGGGGCCCCCGGCACCGGCAAGACCAGCGCCGCCCACGCCCTCGCCGCGGACATGGGCTGGGGGGTGCTCGAGCTCAACGCCTCGGACGCCCGGAACTACACCGCGATCAAGCGCGTGGCCTTCTCCGGGGCGGTCCACGACACCTTCTCGGACACGGGCGAGTTCATCTCCTCCCGCCAGGGCGGCCGCAAGCTCATCATCCTGGACGAGGCGGACCACCTCCACGAGTCCACGGAGAGGTCCGCAGACGGCCGCGACCTCGGCGACCGCGGCGGAAAGCGCGCCATCGTGGAGACCGTCCAGAGGACCCGCCAGCCGGTGGTGCTCATCGTCAACGACCGCTACGCCCTCACGCGCGACGGCGGGGAGGCGCTCAAGGAGCTCTGCCAGATGGTCCGGTTCGACCGGCTGCGCAAGGACGCCATCCGGGCGGCCCTGCGGCGCATCTGCGAATCCGAGGGCGTGCGCTGGACCCCCGAGGCCCTGGACGAGCTCGGCGCCCGGGCGGGGGGCGACCTGCGCGCCGCGGTCAACGACCTGCAGTCGCTCACGGCCGGCACGGGGGCCCTCAGGCTCGAGTCCCTGGCAGCCCTCGGCTCGCGGGACGAGCGCGCCCAGATATTCGACGTGGTGGTGGACATCCTCAAGGGCACCTCGGCCGACCGGGCCCGCTCGGCGATGCGCCGGCTGGACGAGACCCCGGAGTTCGTCATGCTCTGGCTGGACGAGAACCTGCCGCTCGAGTACAAGCACCCCGAGGACCTCGCCCGGGCGTTCGGCTCGCTCTCGCGCGCCGACGTCTTCCTGGGCCGCGTCTCCCGGCGCCAGCAGTACGGCCTCTGGGGCTACGCCTCCGACCTCATCAGCGCCGGCGTGTCCCTGGCCAAGCGGCGCCGGTACCCGGATTTCATACGCTACCGCTTCCCGCTGTGGCTGGTCAAGCGCGCCCGCCTTCGCGGCGGGGGCCGGGCCCAGAGGGAGACCCTGGCCAGGATAGGCGCCTACACCCACCTTTCGACCTACTCGGCCCGGCACGACATGCTGCCCCTGGTGCGCCAGCTTTTCGATTCGGACCACAACTTCGCCGTCCGGTTCGTCCGGGAGCTCAAGCTGGAGCCGGAGCACATCGCCTACCTCTTGGACGTCGAGAGCGTCTCGCCGCGGGTGAGGAGCCTCGTCGGGGCGGCGTACGGCGCTGACGATGAGGGCGGGGTCTCCACGGGAATGAAAGAGTTCGCCTCCGAGCGCGAGGAGGGGGCGGGCGACGGGACCGCCGGCGGGGCTGGCGGCAGGGGCGGATCCGCCGGTGCCGGCAAGGGCCGGCGGGGGGCGAAGAAGGCCGCCCGCGAGGTCAGGCTTGGCGGCGGGGACTGGGAGGCGGAAAAGGCGGAGGAGGAGGCCGGCGATGCAGGGAAAGAGGACGGCCGGGGAAATGAGGGGGACGGCGAGGGCGAAGGCGGGGACCGGAACCAGAAGAGCCTCCTCGACTTCTGAAAGGCGACCCCCAACCCCGGTCCCTGTCGGAACAAAGGTGGGCGTGGGCGCCGTCGTCCTGGACGACCGATGCCGCGTCCTGCTGGACTTCGGGGAGGGCCTGGAGGCGGGCGACGACGTCGGAACCGCCCGATGGTTCGCCCGGGATGAGCTGGAGGCGCCGGGGGAAGAGCTGCATGAGGACACCCGGGCCCTTCTGGAGCGCGCCGGTATATTATAATAAAATATCGTTAAAATTTCCTAGTTATTATCCAAAGAATATAAATAAGATTATCGTAATCTCGGGGGCGCGGTACACATTATCTCTGCGGTGTGAGGGGAATGGGGGGGAATGACAGGTCATCCGAGGGGGACACCGAGCCGGCCGGCCGGCCGACGGGCCAAAAGAGGCTCGAGGCGGCCGAGCGCGTGCTTCGGGGGGAACGCCTGCGCTGGCTTCTCGGCAAGAAGCGCGAGCTCGTCCAGACGGGCAACGTGTTCGGCAAGACCATGACCGATGCCCGCTACGAGCGGATGCTTTCCGAGGTCTCGCACACGGAGCTGGAGCGCGAGCTCGTGCTCATGGAGCTCGAGAAGGGGCCCCGGGGCGTCCCGGAGGTGGCCGCCGCAACCGGCCTGCCCGGACCGGTGGTGTTCCGCCACCTGGTCATGCTCATGAAGGCCCGGAGGGTGGAGGTCAGGGGCGAGCGCGACGGCGTCGAGCTCTTCGGGCCGGTGGAGACGGGAGGCGGGAAATGAGCGAAAACCAGGGTGCCGGGTGCAGGGTGCAGGGTGCGGGGGACGACGGGACGCCCGGCACCCGGCACCCGGCACCCGGCACCCGGCGCGTCGGCGTGTTCGTCTGCCACTGCGGCAGCAACATCGGCGGCGTGGTGGACTGCCCGGCCGTGGCCGAGTACGCCTCCGGCCTCAGGGACGTCGCCGTGGCGAAGGCCAACATGTACACCTGCTCGACGGTCGGCCAGGAGGAGATAAAAAAGCAGGTCAAGGAGCACGGACTGGACCGGATACTGGTCGCCTCGTGCACGCCGCGGCTGCACGAACCGACCTTCCGCCGGGTGGCCGAGGAGGCCGGAGTGAACCCCTACCTCGTGCACATGGTCAACCTCCGGGAGCAGTGCTCCTGGGTCCACGCCGCCGACCACGCCACCGCCACCGAGAAGGCGAAGGACCTGGTGCGCATGGGCGTGGCGCGCATCCGGCGGCTGGAGCCGCTCAGCGCCCGCGAGCTGGGCGTGGAGAGGCGCGTGCTGGTCATCGGCGGCGGCATCGCCGGCATCCAGGCCTCGCTGGACCTGGCGGCGCAGGGCATCGGGGTGGTGCTGGTGGAGCGCACCCCTTCCATAGGCGGCCGGATGGCCCAGCTCGACAAGACCTTCCCGACCGGGGACTGCGCCATCTGCGTGCTGGCGCCCAAGATGGTGGAGGTGCTCCACACGCCGGGAATACGGCTCCTGACCTACACCGAGGTCAGGGAGGTTTCGGGATTCGCCGGGAACTTCGACGTCCGGCTGGAGCGCAAATCCCGGTACGTCGACGAGGACAAGTGCGTCGGGTGCGGCGCCTGCTCGGAGAAGTGCCCGGTGAGCGTGCCCAACGAGTTCGACGAGTCGATGGGCAAGCGGAAGGCCATCTACGTGCCTTTCCCGCAGGCCGCGCCGCTCAAGTACACGCTGGATTCGAAAAACTGCATCCACTTCAAGACCGGCAAGTGCGGGCTGTGCAAGAAGGTCTGCCCCGTGGGGGCGGTGGACTTCGACATGAAGCCCGAGGAGGTCCGGCTGAGGGTCGGCGCGGTGATCGTCGCCACCGGCTTCGACCCGTACGTGCCCCACATCCGCGGCTACTACGGCTACAAGGAGTACCCCAACGTGATAACCGCGCTGGAGCTCGAGCGCCTGATCAACGCCTCCGGGCCGACGCGGGGCGAGGTCCTGCGGCCGTCCGACGGCAAGACGCCGCGCCGCATAGCGTTCGCCCAGTGCGTCGGGTCGCGCAACTGGAAGAGCACATCGAACAAGTACTGCTCGAAGGTCTGCTGCATGTACACCATGAAGCTTGCCCAGCTCCTCAAGGAGCACTACAGCGACATGAGCGTCTCGGTCTACTACATAGACATCCGGGCCGCCGGGAAGGGCTTCGAGGAGTTCTACCACAAGGTGCGCTCCGTGGGCGGCGTCGAGTACATCCGGGGCCGGCCGGCCCGGGTGCTGGAGGACCCCGCGACGCACAACCTGACCATACGCGCCGAGGAGACGCTCCTCAACAAGATCACGGAGCGCGAGTACGACCTGCTCGTCCTGTCCATCGGCATGGACCCGCCGGAGGGTATCGAGAACCTCCAGCGCCTACTGGGGATATCGCGCAGCCCCGACGGGTTCTTCCAGGAGGTCCACCCCAAGCTCCGGCCGGTGGACACCGCCCGCGACGGGATATTCATCGCCGGGTGCGCCCAGGGCCCCAAGGACATCCCGGACACGGTCGCCCAGGCCAAGGCCGCCGCCTCCTCCGCCGCGGCGATGCTCGTTCGCGGCAAGGTCACCGTCGAGCCCCTGACGGCCTTCGTGGACGAGGCCCTCTGCGAGGGCTGCGGGCTGTGCGTCACGGTCTGCCCGTACGGGGCGCCCCGCATCGTCGACACGAAGGAGGGCAAGCGCTCCCGCGTCGAGGAGGCGCTCTGCCACGGCTGCGGCACCTGCGCCGCCTCCTGCCCCCGGCTGGCCATAGCGTGCCGGGGATTTTCGGACGAACAGCTGGCCTCCGAGGCGGCTGAGGCGTTCGGCGGCGGGGCCGATGAGGAGGCGCGATGACCCCGGGAGGCGCCCCCGAGGCGCAGAAGAAGCGGTCCACCGAGAACGGCTCGTCCGACGCCAAGAGCGCCGAGGGGGGGCCCCTGATCGTGGAGGACAGCGTGTTCACGGGCGCGGAGCACGACCCCGACTTCGTCAAGCAGATAATACGCTACGGCGGCAAGGACGTCCAGACCTGCCTGCAGTGCGGCAACTGCACCGGCGTGTGCCCGGTCAGCCTGAAGACGCCCTACAAGACCCGCAACCTAATAAAGCTCTGCCAGTACGGCTACAAGCGCATATTCTTCACTATCCCCTGGATCTGCGCCGGCTGCCACCGCTGCCACGAGCACTGCCCGGCGGACATCAACCCGGCCGAGGTGTTCGTGGCCATCCGCCACATCGAGGTGCGCGAGAAGGGCGTCCCGAGGTTCATCCGTGACAGCACCGCGCTCATCCTGCGCCACGGCTTCGGGGCCATCCCGAGCGACGACATCAAGCGCTACAGGGAGAAGGAGGGGATGCCCCCCCTGCCCAACACGCTGCCCGGGTACCGGAAGGTGCTCTCGGAGCTCGAGGCGCTCTTCCGCAAGACGCGGTTCACCGAGCTCATCGGGCTCGAGACCGGAGAGGGGGCCGCCGGGGAGAGGAAGGCCCGGGAGAGGGGCGGGGAGGCCTCCAAATGAGGTACTCGCTCTTCGTGGGGTGCACGATACCCAACCGCTTCCCCGGGGTGGAGAACTCCACGCGGGTCATATTGGGCCCGGACCACCTCGGGGCCGAGCTCGTCGAGATAAACGAGTTCACCTGCTGCCCGGCGCTGCCCACGTTCTACTCAACGGACCGCGTCACCTGGTTGGTCACCGCGGCCCGCAACCTGGTCCTGGTGCAGGACAAGAACGCCGACCTGGTGACGATGTGCAACGGGTGCTTCTCGTCGCTCCTGAAGGCCACGGAGGAGCTCGAGAACGTCAACAAGTGCAACTTCGTGAACGCCGCGCTGGCCTCGGTGGGCAAGCAGTACCGCGGCCGGCTGGTCCGACGGGAGGGCAACCGCTCCATCTACGAGCCGGTCAGGGTGCGCCACATAATCGAGGCCCTCTACACCGATTTCGGCCGGGAGGGCATCGCCGACCGGGTCCGGCACCCGCTCTCGGGGCTGCGCATCGCGGTGCACAACGGCTGCCACTTCCTGCGGCCGACGACGAGGACCAGCGTGGACGACCCCGCAAAGCCGGTCATGCTCGACACGATGGTGGAGGCCGCCGGGGCGACCTCGGTGGATTTCCCCGACAAGCAGGCCTGCTGCGGGGCGGGCGGGGGCATACGCCTCCAGGTTCCCAAGCTCGCCAACGCCATCACGAAGGACAAGTACGAGTGCATCCACGCCGCCGGCACCGACGCCATAGTCACGGGATGCCCCTACTGCCTCTACCAGTTCGACCACGCCCAGAAGGACCTCAAGGTCCACCCGATACCGGTGCTTCACATCTCGCAGCTCCTGGCCCTGGCGTTCGGGGTGGACGCCGAGCACCTGGGCTTCGAGTGGCACTTCGTGGCGGTGCGGCCGTTCCTGAAGAAGGTGGACGCGGTGGGGGTGGTGTGATGGACGGGGTGCAGCGGACAGCGTGCAGGGTGCAGGGGGAAGGATGGAGGTGAAAGGATGCTCGTGAAGGACCTGGAGCTGGCCCAGAAGTACCGGAGGATACCGGCCACGGCGACCGCGGCCGAGGCCATCGCGCTCATGGCCGAGTACCACATCCCGGTGATACTCGTCGAGAAGGGGTCGGAGGGCGACACCTACGGCGTCCTCACGCGGCGGGACATGATATCCAAGGTCATCGCCGAGGGCCTCGACCCGACCAAGGTGACCGTGACGGAGCTCGCCTCCAAGCCCCTGATGGTCCTCAACAACAACGAGGTCGATGTCATCTGGGTCGCCCGTTTCATGGCCCGCGAGAACGTCTCCACGCTGGCGCTCTTCGACGGCGGGGAGTTCAAGGGCTTCGTGACCGACGCCGATGTCCTGAGGGCCCTGGCGGCGCCGCTCAGGGCGGAGTTCGGCCACCACGGGGGGCACCGGAGATGATACCGCTCCAGAACGCCGTGAAGAAGTTCAAGCTCAACACCGTGGAGCCGGAGGCCACCGCGGCCGAGGCGCTCGTCCGGCTTGTGGAGCACGACTTCATACCGCTGCTGGTACCCCGCAAGGACCGGACGGACGCCTACGGTATCGTGACCAAGCACGACATCCTGAGCAAGGTCGTGGCCGAGGGCCGGGACCCGAGGAAGGTCAAGGTCTCGGAGATAATGGCCAAGCCCCTGATAATCGTCAACGACCTGTCGATGGACCTGCGGTGGGCCTCGAGGATGATGCACCGCTGCGGCATCGCGGCGCTGGCGGTGCTCGACAAGGGCGAGTTCTACGGCTTCATAACCGACAGGTGCATCATCGAGGAGTACTTCGACGAGCTGCGCCGGGACAAGCTCGACAGGAGCGGGGAGATGCTGTCGTGCTGAGGGCGCTGGGGCGTTGCCGGGGGGGATGAGGCCTGGAAAAGGACGGTGGCTCGGTGGGCAAGGGGCGCGTCGGGGTGTACCTTTGCACCTGCCGCGGCGAGATAGCCAAGCACATCGACCTCGACCGGCTGGCCGCCGGGCTCTCGGAGGACCCGGCCGTGGCGTTCGTCAGGGTGGACCAGGAGCTCTGCGGCCCGGCGGGCCAGGACGTGCTGCGCGCAAGCCACGGGGAGGGCCGCTCCGACCGGGTGGTGGCCGGCGCCTGCACGCCCAACATACAGGGGCTCATCATGCGCGCCGCCCTGGAGGGCGCCGGGCTCAACAAGTACCTCTACGAGCAGGTGAACATCCGGGAGCTCTGCGCCTGGGTGCACGACGACCGGGAGGCGGCCACCGACAAGGCGCTCCGCCTCATGCGCGCCGCGATAGCCCGCGCCCTGATGCTCGAGGCGCTCGACGACATCGAGCTCAAGGTGGTGCCCGAATCGCTCGTGATAGGCGGCGGCGTGGCCGGCATGCAGGCGGCGCTGGAGATAGCCACCCGGGGCTTCCTTGCCCATATAGTGGAGCGCACCGGGGCGCTGGGCGGCCGGGCGTACAGGCTGAGCGTCACGTTCCCGACCCACAACTGCGGCATCTGCTGCATGCAGTACTGCCGGGAGTGCGTGCTCACGCCGAAGATCGAGGACGTGATGCAGAACCCGAAAATCAAGGTCCACCTCAACACCCGGATAGAGAAAATAGATGGAGGGTTCGGCGACCGGCTGGTGACGCTCGAGGGCCCCGGCGGCAGGGAGGAGCTCCGGGTCGGCACGATAGTGGTCGCCACCGGCTCCGACGTGTTCGACGCCCGGCGCATCCCGGAGTACGGCTTCGGCGTCTTCAGGGACGTCGTCACCACGATGGATCTCGAGCGCATGCTCGAGCAGGAGCGCGAGATAGGCGGCAGGTTCGTCCGGCCCTCAGACGGGAGGACGATGCCAAGGACCGTGAACTTCATCCAGTGCGTGGGCTCCCGCGACCGCGTCAAGGGGAACCTGCACTGCTCTCTCGTGTGCTGCACCTACGCCATCGGCCAGGCGCGCGAGATAAAGAAGCTCCACCCGGAGGTCGAGGTGTACATCCACTACATCGATCTTCGGGGCCCCTACCGCGGCTTCGAGGAGCACTGCGAGCAGGCCAAGGCCGAGGGCGTGGTGTTCGTGCGCGGCCGGGTCGCCGAGGTCTCAGAGAAGAAGGGCCGGGTCCGCATCCGCTTCGAGGACACCGACCTGGGCAAGCAGATAGACATGGCCACGGACCTCGTGGTGCTCGCGGTCGGACAGGAGCCGGCCGCAGAGTCCGAGCGCATAGCGAAGCTTTTGCACCTCCAGCTGGACGAGGACAGGTTCATCAAGGACCTCAATCCCAACTTCCCCTCGGAGTACCGCCGGGGGGTGTTCGTGGCGGGCTGCGCCGAGGGCCCCAAGGGCATAAGGTACTCCATCGAGGACGCCAAGTCGGCCGCCGCCGCGGCCGCCGATCTCATGGCCGCCGGCAAGATCCACAAGACGCGTGCGATTGCGGTGGTGGACGAGACGCGCTGCCGCGGCTGCGGCCGGTGCGAGGAGGCCTGCGAGTACCACGCCGCCAGGGTGGTGGAGAAGGACGGGCGCCTGGTCTCGGTGCGCGACGAGGCGCGCTGCGAGGGCTGCGGCGTCTGCGCGGCCCAGTGCTGCAACCGCGCCATCACCATCAAGCACCACACCCGGCCCCAGATGGAGGCGCTGATGAGGAGGGTGCTGGGAACGAAGGGGCGGGGGGCAGGGGGCAAGGGGCAAGGGGCGCAAGGGGAGGTGGGCTGAGTGGGCCAGACGGGTTCGCCCGGGGATGATGGCGGAAGGGGGCCGGGCCCGGGGCCCGGCCCCTTCGAGCCCTCCATCATCGCCTTCACCTGCGCCTGGTGCGGGTACCCGTCGGCGGTGCTCGCCGGCGTGAACCGGATAGAGTACCCCCCGGGCGTGAACATAGTGCGCGTCATGTGCACCGGCATGATAGAGCCGGCGTACGTCATGCGCGCGCTGGAGTACGGCGCCGACGGGGTGATAATCGTCGGGTGCCTCATGGAGAACTGCCACTACATGGTCGGCAACAAGCGCGCCCAGGAGCGGGCGGACATGCTCCGGCCCCTCCTGGACATGATGGGCCTTCGCGCCGCCCGTCTGCGGACGGAGTGGATAAACGCCTCCGAGCGGGTGAGGTTCGCCGCCGCGATGAGGGACTTCTCGGCGGCGCTCAGGGAGCTTGGGCCCAACCCGCTGGGCCGCTGCGGGGAGGGCGACGGCGGGGAGGCGGGGCCGTGAGCGAGAAGGTCATCAGGCGCATCATCCAGGACACCCACGCCTTCGACTGCGTGGAGTGCGGCAAATGCACCTCGGTGTGCCCGATGACCCGCCACAAGAAGGACTTCGCCCCGCGGCTCATCGTGGTCAAGTCGATGGATTCCCCGTCGGTGGAGAAGCTGGCCCGCGAGCGCGATCTTTGGGCCTGCACCACCTGCGGCCAGTGCGCCTCGATGTGCCCCTACAAGGTCGACTACACCGAGTTCATCCGGGCGCTGCGGGCGGAGGGGGCGATGCTGGACGTCACGCCGGACTGCTCCCAGGGCGGCCTGCTCCACTCGATGATGCGCGTGATGGCCAAGGGCGACCTGGAGCAGGACCGGCTGGGCTGGGCGAAGCCGCCCCTCGAGGTGGCCGAGAAGGGCGACATCTACCATTTCACCGGGTGCTCCCGGCACATGGCCCAGGTGTTCGTCGGGCGGCAGGGCATCGACATCGGCTCGGTGCCGGAGAGCGCCGTGCGGATAATGAACGCCGCGGGCGTGGTGCCGGCCGTCAGCAAAAGCGAGGTCTGCTGCGGCCACGACCTCAACTGGGTGGGCGACGAGGACAACTTCGCCCGCCTGGTGGACAGGAACGTGGCCGCGATATCGGCCACGGGCGCCAGGACGGTGGTCTTCACCTGCCCCGAGGGGCTGCGCACCTTCTCGAAGGACTACCCGCTGGTCGCCGAGGGGGAGCTGCCGTTCAAGGCCGTCCACATTTCGGAGCTGATGGTCCAGTGGATAAAGGAGGGCAAGCTCCGGTTCAGGGAAACCACGGGGAAGGTGACCTACCACGACGCCTGCCGGCTGGGCCGCCACATGGGCGTGTACGACCCGCCCCGCGAGGTCCTCAAGGCCATCCCCGGCCTGGAGCTTGCCGAGATGGAGAACATCCGGGAAAAATGCCTCTGCTGCGGGGTGTCGGGCTGGATATCGTGCGACGCCGACACGAAGCTCCTGCAGATGGACAAGCTCATGGAGGCCAAGCGCACGGGGGCCGACACGATGCTCACGTTCTGCCCCAAGTGCCAGCTGCATCTCCACTGCGCCCAGGCCGACAAGGTTCCCGTCGACAGGGCGCTGATCGACATCCCGGTGAACGACTTCACCGTGTTCGTAGCCAACCGCCTGGAGGAGAAGGGGTGACTGAGTTCCAGCCGAAGATCCTGGCCTACTGCTGCAACTGGTGCGCCTACGCCGGCGCGGACCTCGCGGGGACGTCGCGCATCCAGTACCCGCCGAACGTGAGGATAGTCAAGGTCATGTGCTCGGGCCGCGTGGACCCGGCCGTGGTGATGGCGGCGTTCCGCCGGGGCATGGACGGCGTGCTGGTCGCCGGGTGCCACCCGGGCGACTGCCACTACATCAGCGGCAACGAGCAGGCCGCGGTCCGGATGGCCTTCCTGCGCGGCTTCCTCGACGAGGTGGGCATCGAACGGGAGCGGTTCCGGTTCGAGTGGATAGCGGGCTCGGAGGGAGGGAAGTTCGCCCGGGTGATCCAGGACATGGTCGACAACGTGCGCAGGCTCGGGCCGTTCAGGCCGGAGTCGCTCGTCGCGGCCGGGGGTGGGGCGAGATGACGCAGGATTCTGCGGCCGAACCGGCCGGAGGGATGGGGCAGGCGCCCGGGAACGCGGCGGCATCACCGGTCCCGGGCGGCAAGGTGGGCGCGGTGGTGGTCGTGGGCGGCGGGGTGGCGGGCATCCAGGCCTCCCTGGACATCGCCGATAGCGGGTTCAAGGTCTACATGGTCGAGAAGACGCCCAGCATCGGGGGCGTGATGGCCCAGCTCGACAAGACCTTCCCGACCAACGACTGCGCGATGTGCATACTGGCCCCCAAGCTCGTGGAGACCGGGCGCCACCCGGACATCGAGATAATCGCCGGCGCCGAGGTGGAGAAGGTGGAGGGGGAGGCGGGCAACTTCCGCGTCACGGTCCGAAAGCGCGTGGCGTCCATAGACCCGCGCAAGTGCACCGCCTGCGGGCGGTGCTCCGAGGTCTGCCCCATCGAGACGACCTCCTCGTTCGACGAGGGGCTCTGCGAGCGCAAGGCGGTGTACCTTCCCTTCCCGCAGGCGATACCGCTGTCGTACACGGTGGACCGCAAAAGCTGCGTGGGCTGCGGCCGGTGCGCCGCGGTCTGCCCGGCCAACGCCGTGCTGTTCGGGCCGGAGGAGACCGAGGTCCGGACGCTCGAGGCGGGCTCGATAGTGCTGGCGCCGGGGTTCGAGAAGTTCGATCCCACCGGGCTCAAGGAGTTCGGCTACGGCACCTACCCCAACGTCATAACCAGCATCGAGCTCGAGCGGATGCTCAACGCCTCCGGGCCGACGAAGGGCCACGTGCTCCGGCCCTCCGACGGCCGCGTACCGAGGAAGGCGGCCTTCATCCAGTGCGTGGGCTCCCGCGTGGGCAAGCAGAAGGAGCGCTACTGCTCGGCGGTCTGCTGCATGCTGAGCGTCAAGGAGGCGCTCATCGCCCAGGAGCACACGCCGGGCCTCCGGACGACCATTTTCTTCATGGACCTGCGGGCGTTCGGCAAGGACTTCGACGAGTACTACAAGCGCGCCGAGAGCGAGTACGGGGTCCGCTTCGTGATGTGGCGGCCCTCGCACCTGTCGGAGGACCCGGCCACCGGGAACCTGCGGATGGTCTACGAGACCAGGGACGGCAAGCTCGCCAGGGAGGACTTCGACCTCGTGATACTCGCCGCCGGCATAAGGCCCCCGGCCGAGGCGCGCCGGCTCGCCCAGGTGATGGGCATCGAGCTCAACAGCTACGGCTTCTGCCGCACCGGCCTCTTCGGCCCGACGGAGACGACGCGCAAGGGCGTCTACGTCGCCGGGGCGTTCGCGGTGCCGCAGGACGTTCCCGATTCGGTCGCCCAGTCCAGCGCCGCGGCGGCCAAGGCCACCGCCGGGATCTCCGAATCGAGGGGCACGCTGAAGGTGAAGCTGGACCGCCCCGCCGAGCGCGACATCGGGGGCGAGCAGCCGCGCATCGGCGTGTTCGTGTGCCGCTGCGGCATAAACATCGCCGGGACGGTGGACGTCTCGGCCGTCGTGGAGGCCATCCGCAACGAGCCCGACGTCGCCTACGCCGAGGAGAACGTGTACACCTGCGCCCAGGACTCGCTTCGCAAGATACAAGACAAGATCAAGGAGCACAGGCTCAACCGCGTGATCGTCGCCTCCTGCACGCCGCGCACGCACGCGCCCCTCTTCCAGAAGACCATCCAGGGCGCCGGCCTCAACGCCTACCTCTTCGACATGGCCAACCTGCGCGAGCAGTGCTCCTGGGTGCACATGAGGGAGAAGGACGCCGCCACGGAGAAGGCGAAGGTGCTGGTCCGGATGGCGGTGGCCAAGGCGCGCCTTCTGGAGCCGCTCCACCGTCAACGGATAGGCATAAACCGCTCCGCCCTCGTCATCGGGGGCGGGATATCCGGCATGACGGCGGCGCTGGAGATGGCCGCCCAGGGCTTCCCGGTCACGCTCGTCGAGAGGGAGACGCGGCTTGGGGGGCTCGGCAACCGCATCCACCACACGCTGGAGGGCGAGGACCTCCAGGGCCATCTAAAGAATCTCGAGGAGCGCCTGCTCGCCGACAAGCGCATCACGGTGCTGACGGGAGCCGAGATAAGGAGCATCGACGGGTTCGTGGGCAATTTCAAGACGGTGGTCGAAATACGGGGTGCCGGGTGCCGGGTGCCGGGTGCAGGGACGGAAGGGCCCGGCACCCCGCACCCTGCACCCGGCACCCTGACCATCGAGCACGGCGTGATAATCGTCGCCACCGGCGGCCGGGAGTACGTTCCGGACGGCTACCTCTACGGGAAGGACCCGCGCGTCATGACCCAGCTCCAGTTCGAGGAGCAGTACGCCGCCGGGACGCTCCCGCCCTACAAGACCGTGGTGATGGTCCAGTGCGTGGGGAGCCGCAGCCCGCAGAGGACCTACTGCAGCCGCGTCTGCTGCACCGAGACCGTCAAGAACGCCCTCCTCGTGAAGACGGAGCACCCGGACGCCCAGGTGTTCATACTCTACCGCGACATGAGGACCTACGGCTTCCGGGAGGAGCGCTTCCGGGAGGCGCGCGATTTGGGCGTCAACTTCATCCGCTACGAGGACGACGAGCCGCCGGTGCTCGACGAGAAGGGCGGGAAGCTGGTGCTCACCGTGCGAGACCCCGTTCTCGACCGGAAGGTGCGCATCCACCCCGACCTCGTCACGCTGGCGGTGGCGACCCTGCCGGCGGCCGGGACGCCGGAGCTCGCCCAGCTCCTCAAGGTGCCCCTCAACCGCAACGGGTTCTTCCTCGAGGCGCACTCCAAGCTCCGGCCGCTCGATTTCTCGACGGAGGGCATATTCTTCTGCGGCCTCGCCCACTCGCCCAAGTTCCTCGAGGAGTGCATCTACCAGGCGCAGGGCGCGGTCGCCCGCGCCTGCACCCTGCTCGCCCAGGAGGCGCTCGAGACCGAGGCGGCCGTCTCGGTGGTGGACGAGGCCCGCTGCCGCGCCTGCGGCCGGTGCGAGGAGGGCTGCGACTTCAAGGCGCCCCTGGTGAAGGTCTGGGAGGACGGCCGGCTCCACGCGCGCATAAACCCGGCGCTGTGCAAGGGCTGCGGCAAGTGCGCCAACCGCTGCTGCTCGGGCGCCATAACCGTGAAGCATTTCACCGGAAGGCAGATAGAGAAGATGGTGGAGGCGGCGCTCTCGGATTTCTGCGCCGGCCCCGCCAACGGGGGGGTGAGACAGGATGGAGGCTGAAAGTCCAAGCGGGGTGGCCGGGAAGGCGGCGCCCGGGTTCGAGCCGAAGATAGTGGCCTTTTGCTGCAACTGGTGCAGCTACGCCGGCGCCGACCTCACGGGTGTGTCGAGGATGCAGTACTCGCCGAACATACGCATCATACGCGTCATGTGCTCCGGCCGCATAGAGCCCAACTTCGTGCTGCGGGCGCTGGAGCTGGGGGCCGACGGGGTGCTGGTCGCGGGCTGCCACATCGGGGACTGCCACTACATCTCCGGCAACAAGGAGGCGGAAAAGCAAATCGCCCGCACCGCCCGCCTGCTTGAGATTCTCGGCGTCGACAAGCGGCGGCTGCGGCTGGAGTGGATATCTGCCTCCGAGGGCCAGAAGTTCGCCAACACCGTGAACGCCTTCACCAAGGAAGTCCGGGAGCTCGGCCCGGCGGGTTACGGGAGAAAATGAGCGCGGAGAAGGAGGCCGCGGTGAAATCGACCAAGGCCTACTACTGCGTCGAGTGCGGGAAATGCACCGGCATCTGCCCGGTCTCGCGCGGATTGGAGTACTCGCCCCGCCGGATGGTCAAGCGGGCCCTCGAGGACCCCGAGCTCGAGTTCGTCCGGGACAGCCAGATATGGAACTGCCTGACCTGCAAGCTCTGCTCGGGCGTGTGCCCGTCGGGCGTGGACTACATAGACTTCATCCGGATAGTGAGATCGCGGGCGCACGCCCAGGGCCTGAGCGGCTCCTGCAGCCAGGGCGGCCAGCTCAGCACGATGGCGCGGATGATGGCCTCCGACAGGCTGGCCCAGGGCCGGAACTTCTGGACGGAGGGCCTGGAGGTCGCCGAGAAGGGCGAGCTGATGTACTTCGTTGGGTGCCTGCCCTACTTCGACACCGTCTTCGAGGACCTCAGGCCGGACACGCTTGACATAGCCCGGAGCACGGTCAAGGTCCTCAACGCCGCCGGCATAAGACCGGTGGTCTCGCCGGCCGAGAGGTGCTGCGGCCACGACCTGCTCTGGAGCGGGGACGTCGAGTCCTACCGGGCGCTGGCCCGCCAGAACATCCGGGAGATGAAGCGCCTCGGGGTGAAGACCGTCGTCACCTCCTGCGCCGAGTGCTACCGGACGCTGTCGAGGGACTACAAGGAGATGGGCGCCGACCTCGAGGTCAAGCACATATCGCAGCTGGCCGGGGAGCTCCTCGACCAGGGCAAGTTGAAGGTCAAATCCTCCGGCAAGAAGGTGACGCTCCACGACGCCTGCCGGCTGGGCCGGCACACGGGCGTTTACGACCCGCCCCGCGAGGTCCTGCGCAAGGTGGCGGAGCTCGTGGAGATGCCCCGGAGCGGCCCCGCCGCCTCCTGCTGCGGCGTGGGGGCGTTCCTCACCTGCGGCGCCCACTCGAAGAGGATCCAGGTGGAGCGCCTCATCGAGGCCGGGGCCGCCGCGCCGGTGCTGGTGACCGAGTGCCCCAAGTGCCAGATACACTTCAAGTGCGCCCTCAGGGACAAGCCGGTCCCCGGGGCGAAGCTGCCGGAGCTCGAGATAATCGACCTTTCCTCTTTCCTGGCGAGGAACCTGGAGGCCG
Organism: Methanobacteriota archaeon; assembly: GCA_016874675.1. Taxonomy (GTDB): domain Archaea; phylum Thermoplasmatota; class DTKX01; order VGTL01; family VGTL01; genus VGTL01. The sequence continues at coordinate 38,451 of VGTL01000012.1, forward strand.
GGAAGCCATGAAGGACGTCTTGGTGATCGGGGGAGGAGTGGCGGGGATACAGGCGGCGCTGGACCTGGCCGAGAAGGGCGTGAAGGTCCACCTGGTCGAGAGGACGCCTTCGATCGGCGGCAGGATGGCCCAGCTCGACAAGACCTTCCCGACCATGGACTGCTCGATATGCATCCTGGCGCCCAAGATGGCCGACTGCGCCGACCACCCGAACATAATAATGCACACCTGCTCGGAGGTCGCGGGCCTTCAGGGCGAGGCGGGGGACTTCCGGGCCACCGTGCTCAAGCACGCCCGGCACGTCGACGCCTCCAAGTGCACCGGGTGCGGCAAGTGCGCCGAGGTTTGCCGGTTGAAGGGCCGCATACCCAACGAGTTCGACTTCGGCCTGCGCAAGCGCGGGGCCATCTACCTGCCCTTCCTGCAGGCGGTGCCGCGCGTCATGAACATCGATTCGAAGAAATGCATCTTCCTGACAAAGGGCAAGTGCGGCGAGAAGCAGCTTTGCAAGGAGGCCTGCGAGCGGGGCGCCATAGACTTCGACCAGAAGGACGAGACGGTCACCCTCGACGTCGGCGCCGTCATCGTGGCCACCGGGTTCGACCTCTTCGACCCGTCGGGGATGTTCGAGTACGGCTACGGCCGGTTCCAAAACGTCCGCACGGCGATGGAGTACGAGCGCCTGATATGCGCCTCCGGGCCGACCGGCGGCCACCTCGAGGTGGAGCCGACCAAGGAGCACCCCGGGAGCATGGCGTTCATCCAGTGCGTCGGCGCCCGCGACCTGCGCCTGAGCCCCTTCTGCTGCAGCGTGTGCTGCATGTACGCCACGAAGGAGGCGGTGCTGGTCAAGGAGCACTACCCGGACACCGACTGCACGATATTCAACGTGGACATGCGCGCGCTGGGCAAGGGCTTCGAGGAGTTCGTCGAGCGCGCCCGGGACGAGTACGGCGTGCGCTTCCTCCGGGCCCGGCCGGGCCAGGTGACCGAGGACCCGGCGACGAAGAGGCTGACCGTGTGGTACGAGGACCCGGCGTCGGGGAAGGTGACCTCGATGGAGGCGGACATGGTCGTGCTGGCGACGGCGCTGGTGCCCGGCGCCGGGGTCGCGCAGCTGGCGAAGGCACTGGGGATAGAGCTCGACGAGTCCGCCTTCTTCAAGGTGAGGGACCCGCTGATGTCGCCGGTGGAGTCGACGCGCCCGGGGGTGTTCATCGCCGGCTACTGCGAGACCCCCAAGGACATCCCGGAGAGCGTCGCCCAGGCCTCGGGGGCGGCCGCGCGGGCATTCGAGGTACTGAAGCGGAAGGGAGGTGCCGCGCATGCCTGAGGAGAAGGCGCAGGGCGCAGGGCGCGAGGCGCAAGGGAAGGAGGAAGGCGCAAGGGACAAGGGAGTGGGGAAGGATGGCGGGGAGAATCCCGTTCCGCTTTCTGCCTCGCCCCTTGAGCCCTCCTCCCTTGCGCCTTGCGCCTTGCGCCCTGCGCCTTGCAGGATCGGCGTGTTCATCTGCCACTGCGGCTCAAACATCGGCGGCATCGTCGACGTCCCGGCCGTGGTGGAGTACGCCTCGAGGCTCAAGGACGTGGTGCACGCCGAGCGGAACCTGTACACCTGCGCCGACGACGGGCTGACGGCCATAAAGACCGCGATATCGAAGCACGGCCTCAACCGGGTGCTGGTCGCCTCCTGCACGCCCCGCACGCACGCGCCGCTTTTCCGAAGGACATGCGAGGCCGCCGGGCTCAACCAGTACCTCTTCGAGTTCGTCAATCTGCGCGAGCACTGCTCCTGGGTGCACATGAGGGAGCCCGCCCGGGCCACGGAGAAGGCGAAGGCGCTCGTGAAGATGGGCGTCGCCCGCGCCCGCCTGCTGGAGAGGCAGGAGGAGCCGGTGCTCGACATAGAGCCCGCCGCGATGGTGCTCGGCGGCGGGGTGGCGGGCCTGAGCGCCGCCCTCTCCATCGCCAACCAGGGCTTCCCGGTCCACCTGGTCGAGAGGGAGCCCGAGCTCGGGGGCATGGCCGCCCGGCTCCACCGGATATCGCCCACCTACCGCAACGCGCGCGAGGTGGTGGGCCCGGTCGCGGAGGCGGTCTCGGCCCACCCCGACATCAGGCTCCACATGCCGGCGACCATGACGGACCTGTCCGGCTACATCGGGAACTTCGAGGTCACCCTGTCGACGGGCGAGAAGTTCCGCGTCGGCAGCATAGTGGTGGCCACCGGGGCCGACGAGCTGCGGCCGGACGGCCTCTACGGCTGGGGCCAGCTGAAGAACGTGGTCACCCAGATGGAGCTTGAGCGCCTGATGGCGGCGGGCCCGTTCACGCGGCCGAAGAGCGTCGTCATGATACAGTGCGCCGGCTCCCGGGGCCAGAAGGTCTCCTACTGCTCCAAGCGCTGCTGCTTCACGGCGATAAAGAACGCGATACTGCTCAAGGAGGAATCGCCCGACACGGAGGTGCACATCCTCCACAACGAGATCCACGTATACGGAGTGGCGTTCGAGAAGGAGTACCGGAGGGCCCAGGAGCTCGGGGTGAGGTTCAGCCGCTACTCGCCCGAGAAGCCCTCCGTCTCCGAGCAAAACGGGCGCCTGAACGTGAACTTCTACGACGAGGGGCTCCGCCGCGAGCGCGACCTCCCGGCGGACCTCGTGGTGCTCTCCACGCCTCTCGTGGCCCGGCCCGAGGCCGAGGAGCTCTCCAAGATGCTGAAGGTCCCGCTGGGCCAGGACCGGTTCTTCTTCGAGGCGCACGTGAAGCTTCGGCCGGTGGACTTCGCCACCGACGGGATATTCATCTGCGGCACCGCCAAGGGGCCCACGAACATAGGCGAGTGCGTGGAGCAGGCGCTGGGCGCCGCCTCCCGGGCGGCCATACCTCTCGCCAAGGGCCGGGTGCGGGTGGAGGCCATAACCTCCCGGGTGAACACGGACACCTGCCGGGGGTGCGGGCGCTGCGAATCCGAGTGCGACTACCACGCCATATCCCTCGTGCCGGTGAACGACGCGTTCGGGAACCGGCTGGTGGCCCGCGTCAACGAGGGCCTGTGCAAGGGCTGCGGGAAGTGCTCCTCGATATGCTGCAACCGCTCGATATCGCTGCGCCACTTCACCACGCCGCAGATAATGGCGATGGTGGAGGCGGCCCTGGAGGAGGGGTGAGATGGCTGCCGACGAAGCGAAGCAGAAGCTGGATGGCCTCATAAAGAAGACCGGCGCGTTCGACTGCGTGGAGTGCGGCAAGTGCACGTCGCTGTGCCCGATCACGAAGGAGGACCCCAATTTCGCCCCGCGCCTCATAGTCGTCAAGGCGCTGGAGGGGATGGCCGAGCAGGTGGCCGGCGCCCGCGACATCTGGGTGTGCCTGACCTGCGCCCGCTGCAGCGCCAAGTGCCCCTACAAGGTGAACTACACCGAGTTCATCCGCGGGATGCGCGAGACCGCCCGCAAGGGCGGCGTCGCCCCCGCCTGCTCGGAGGGGGGGCTCATGAACTCGCTGGCCGGCCTCATGACCAAGCCGGATCTTGGGCAGAACCGCCTGGGCTGGCTGGAGGAGGGGATGAAGGTGGCCGAGAAGGGCCAATACCTCCTGTTCACCGGGTGCACGCCCTACCTCAACGTGATATTCGGCGAGAAGGACGACCGGGTGCTCGAGGGGACCAAGGCGGCGGTGCGCATACTGAACAAGCTGGGCATCACGCCCGTCGTGAGCGCCGACGAGAGGTGCTGCGGCCACGACCAGTACTGGGCCGGCGACAGGGAGACGTTCGAGAAGCTCGCGAGGCTCAACATCGAGTGGATAAAGTCAACAGGGGCAAAGACGGTGCTCGCCACCTGCCCGGAGTGCTTCCGGGCCCTGACCAAGGACTACCAGAAGGTGGACCCGGACTTCGACATCGAGGTGCTCCACATCTCCGAGTTCCTTTGCGACCAGCTCGAGGACGGCAAGCTCAAGCTCACGAAGGAAGTGCCGGAGACGGTCACCTACCACGACGGCTGCCGGCTGGCGCGCCACATCGGGGTGGTGGACGAGCCGCGGATGCTTTTGGAGAAGGTCCCCGGGCTCAAGATGGCGGAGATGGAGAGCGCCGGCGATGAGAGCGCCTGCTGCGGCGTCAGCGCCCTGATGAACTGCGACAACACCTCGAAGAGCATCCAGCTCAGGCGCCTGAAGGAGGCCAAGGCCACCGGGGCGTCGCGCATGCTGGCGTTCTGCCCCAAGTGCCGCATCCACTTCAAGTGCGCGCGGACGGGCAACCTGCCCTTCCCCAAGGAGGAGGTGGACATCGACGTGGTCGACTTCCTCACTGTGCTGGACAGGGCGATCTGAAGGGTGGTGGCGGGTGTCCGGAAGGGGCATTTCCAATGGTGCGGCGGGCGTCGCCGGCGGGCCGGCGGAGGGCATCCGGGAGGGCGCCGCCCGATATGATTATATAATATCAAGCTATTCAACGGCCGGGGTAGAATAGAGGGAAATCGGAGGGTGTGGAAGGATGGTTAAAATCATCGAGAAGGTGCCGGGCACGCCCGACAAGCGCCAGGTGCTCATCGAGCTCTCCTGCGCCAGCGAGAGCTGCGACCCGTGCACCTATCCGAACTGCCAGAGGTACGTGCGGGAGCAGTCCAAGAGCAAGAAGCCGGTGATCCGGCGCATCCGGGAGCTTTCGGCGGAGGAGTTCCGCAAGATGACCAAGACGCCGCGCTCGAAGGAGTAGGCGGGGCGCGGGAGCGAGGGTACAGGTCAATGGAGAGTGGGGTACGATGTCGACCGAGGAAGTGAAGCCAAAGGGCCCCGGCGCCGCGGTGGCGGAGGGCCGGGTTCTGGTGATAGGCGGTGGCGTGGCGGGCATCCAGGCCTCGTTGGACCTGGCCGACGCCGGCGCGCAGGTCTACCTGGTCGAGAAGTCGCCAAGCATCGGCGGCTGGATGGCCTTCCTGGACAAGACCTTCCCGACCAACGACTGCTCGATATGCATCCTGGCGCCCAAGATGGCCGACTGCTTCGGCCACCCCAACATCAACGTGCTCACGAGCTCCAAGGTCATCGGGGTGAAGGGCGAGGCCGGGAAGTTCACGGTGACCATACTGCGCAAGTCCCGCTTCATCGACGAGGAGAAGTGCACCGGGTGCCTGGAGTGCGTCGAGAAGTGCCCGACGAAGGTGCCCAACGAGTTCGAGTTCGGGCTGGGAATCCGCAAGGCCATCTACATCCCGTTCATGCAGGCGGTGCCGCGCGTCGTCAGCATCGACCGGGAGCACTGCATCAAGCTCACCAAGGACAAGTGCGGCGTCTGCGAGAAGACCTGCAAGCGGGGCGCGGTGGACTACGAGATGAAGGACCAGGAGGCCGAGATAAAGGTCCAGGCGATCATCGTCGCCATTGGATTCGAACCGTGGGACCCGACCACCTCCCGCGAGTACGGCTACGGCCGCTACCCGAACGTCTATACGGCCATCGAGTTCGAGCGCATAATCAACGCCTCCGGGCCGACCGGGGGCCACATCCAGCGACGCAGCGACGGCCAGAGGCCCCGCAAGATAGCGTACATCCAGTGCGTCGGCTCGCGGAACCCGGCCGTGGGCCACCCCTACTGCTGCTCGGTCTGCTGCATGCACTCGACCAAGGAGGCGATGCTCGCCCGCGAGCACCACGACGACATGGAGAGCACGATATTCTACAAGGACATGCGCACCTTCGGCAAGGGATTCAACGAGTACATGGAGCGGGCCAAGAGGGACTACGGCGTGCGCTATGTCAACTCCGACGCCACGGTCGAGGAGAACAAGGACAACCACAACCCCATCGTGGTCTACGACGTGGCGGGCAAGAGCGAGCGCGAGGAGTTCGACATGGTGGTGCTCGCCAACACGCTGATACCGCGGGCGAGCTCGCAGGAGCTGGCGCAGGTGCTGGGCATCCCGCTGACGGAGTTCAGCTTCTTCAAGTCCAAGGACCGGATCCTTCACCCGACCGACACCTCCCGCGACGGGATATTCCTGGCCGGATACTGCGCCGGTCCGGCGGACATACCCGAGTGCGTCGCCCAGGGCTCGGCGGCGGCGTCGCGGGCGATGGACATCATCACGCACCATTCGGCCAAGGGGGCCCACGCGGCCAAGGAGACGCACGCGACCAAGGAGGCCTCCGCATGAGCGAGGATATCAGGATAGGCGTCTTCATCTGCCACTGCGGGCACAACATAGGCGGCTTCGTGGACGTGCCGGCGGTCACCGAGTACGCCAAGACGCTCCCCGGCGTGGTGTTCGCCACGCACAACCTGTACACCTGCGCCGACGACGGCCTGCGGTGCATAAAGGACAACATCAAGGAGCACAACCTCAACCGCGTGATAGTGGCGTCCTGCACGCCCCGCACCCACGCCCCGCTGTTCCAGGGGGCCTGCCAGGAGGCCGGGCTCAACAAGTACCTGTTCACCTTCGTCAACATCCGGGAGCACTGCTCCTGGGTCCACATGAAGGAGAAGGAGAACGCCACGAAGAAGGCGAAGGACCTCGTCAAGATGGGCGTGGCCCGCGCGGCGCTTCTTGCGCCCCAGCAGGAATCCCGCGTGCCGGTGGAGCCGTCGAGCCTCGTCATCGGGGGCGGCGTGGCGGGCATGACCGCGGCGGTCTCGCTGGCCGACAAGGGCTTCCAGGTCACGCTCGTGGAGAAGGAGAATGAGCTGGGGGGCATGGTGCTCATCCTGTACAACCTCTACGACGGGGGCGGCGACCCCATGGCCATGCTCAAGCCGCTGGTGGAGAAAGTCCAGTCCCACCCCAATATCAGGGTCATGCTGAAAAGCCGGATGACGGCGCTGGACGGCTACGTCGGCAACTTCCGGGCCACGGTCCAGAGGACGGACGGCAGCCAGGAGTTGCAGCTGACGGTCGGCACGATCATCGTCGCCACCGGGGCCATCGACCTCATGCCCGAGGGGCTCTACGGCTACGACCTGTACGACAACGTGCTGAACCTCACCGAGTTCGAGCTCCTCTGCAAGAAGAAGGAGCTGCCCAAGCTCAAGAGCGTGGCGTTCATCCAGTGCGCCGGCTCCCGGGGCCAGAAGGTCTCCTACTGCTCCCGGATATGCTGCACCGTCGCCCTCAAGGGCGCGATGAAGATAATCGACAACCACGAGGAGCTCATGGGCCGCCAGGTGGTGGACGGGAAGGAGCAGGTGGTCGAGAAGATACGCGTCGAGGAGAAGGCCGCCGAGGACATCGCCGACCGCCGCCGGCGGCGCCGGCGGATGGACGAGGAGCGCGAGGAGCGCCCGGCCGCGGCCGCCGCGCCGGCCGACGGCGGCGTTGAGGTCACCGTGTTCAACCGCGGCATCACCACCTACGGCGTGGACCACGAGCTGTACTACAACAAGGCCCGCGAGAAGCGCGTCCGGTTCGTCCGGTTCACGCCCGAGCGCATCCCCGTGGTCGGCCGGGAGGGGGACAAGCTCACGGTCACCTACTGGCACGAGACGCTCAAGACCGAGCGGAAGCTCCAGGTGGACATGGTCGTGCTCAGCACGCCCCAGATGGCCCAGCCCGACTCCCGGGAGCTCTCCCAGATGCTCAAGGTGCCCCTCGGCCAGGAGGGCTTCTTCCTCGAGGCCCACGTGAAACTTAGGCCGGTGGACTTCGCCACCGACGGGATATTCGTGTGCGGCACGGCCCACGGCCCCGCCGACATAACAGAGTCCGTGGAGCAGGCGGAGGCGGCGGCCTCCCGGGCCTCGATACCGATGATGCGCGGGTACGTCCAGGCCGAGGCGCTCACCTCGACGGTGAACTCGGACCTGTGCACCGGGTGCCGGACCTGCGAGTTCACCTGCCCGTACTCGGCGATAGCGGTGGACCCCAAGACCCAGAAGGCGGTGGTGACCGACGTCCTGTGCAAGGGCTGCGGCACCTGCGCCGCCGGGTGCCCGCGCGGCGCCATCACGATGAGGCACTATACTTCCCAGCAGATCGAGGCGGAGATAAAGGCTTTTGCGGAATGCAGGGAGGCTTGAAAATATGGCCGACGACGTCATAGACGCGGACGAGCTCGACCCCGGCTTCAAGTACGAGATATCGAAGCAGCCCGGGGGGGAGAACCTGAAGCTGTGCTTCCAGTGCGGGACGTGCAGCGGCACCTGCCCGGTGAGGGCCATCAACGACAAGTACAATCCCCGCCGGATAATCCGCATGGCCCTTCTCGGCATGCGCAAGGAGGTGCTGTGCTCCGACTTCATCTGGCTGTGCTCGACCTGCTACGCCTGCCACGAGCGATGCCCCCAGAACGTCCGCATCCCCGAGCTCATGTTCGCCATACGCAACATCGCCCTGCGCGAGGGCAACATCCACCCGGTGTACAAAGGCTACGTCGACGCGCTCGACGGCCACGGCCGGCTCCTAGAGGTGGGCGAGTTCGAGAACGAAAAGAGGGTCAAGTACGGCCTGCCGCCCATCGCCGAGGAGAAGGAGCGCGTGAGGAAGATATTCCACCACACCCGGATAAAGGACCGGACGGACGGCAAGCTCAAGGGCGGGGAGGCCTGCGCCACGGAGGGGAGCAAATGAAGTCCTACGCGCTGTTCTTGGGCTGCACCGTCCCGGTGCGCGGCATGCACTACGAGGCCTCGGCCCGGCTCATCTCCGACAAGCTCGGGTTCCACCTCGTGGACGTGCCGGAGTTCGGGTGCTGCGGCTTCCCGCTCGAGGGCGCCGACCACCTGACCTCCTACGTGATGGCGGCGATGAGCCTGGCCGCCGCCGAGCGCAAGGACCTCGACATCGTGACGCTCTGCTCGGCCTGCACCGCCACGCTCACGAAGGCCAACAAGAAGCTCAAGGAGGACCGGGCATTGCGCGAGGAGGTCAACAAGGTGCTCGCCGAGACGGGCGCCGAGTTCAAGGGCAAGACCAACATCAAGCACTTCGCCCGCGTCCTCGTCGAGGAGGTCGGCTACGACAAGATAAAGGCGGCGGTCACCAACCCGCTCACCGGCCTCAAGGTGGCGGCCCACTACGGCTGCCACTACCTCAAGCCCTCCGAGATCTACGAGGGCTTCGACAGCTCCGAGAGGCCCGTCACGCTCGACAAGCTCATCGAGGCCATCGGTGCGACGCACATCGAGTACGAGGACAAGCTCCAGTGCTGCGGGGGCGGCATACTCGGCTTCGACGAGCTCAGCGCCCTCAAGATGACGCAATCCAAGCTCCAGCACATAAAGGAGGCCGGGGCGGACGCCATGACATTCATCTGCCCGTTCTGCGCGGTCATGTACGATGCCAACCAGAAGACCGCCGAGATGAAGGTGGGGGGCAAGTTCGCCCTCCCGGGCCTGTACTTCCCGCAGCTTTTGGGCCTCGCGATGGGGTACACTCCCAAACAGGTGGCGCTGGACCTCAACCGCGTGAAGGTGAATCTCAAGTTCCCGGAGGCCAAGGCGTAGGTGATCAGCATGGCGGACTTCGAGCCGAGGATACTGGGCTTCCTTTGCAACTGGTGCAGCTATGCCGGCGCCGACCTCGCCGGCGTCAGCCGCATGCAGTACCCGACCAACCTCCGCGTGGTCCGGGTGATGTGCTCCGGGCGCGTGGACCCGGTCGTGGTGGCGGACACGCTGCTCAAGGGGCTTGACGGCGTCATCGTCACGGGCTGCCACATTAACGACTGCCACTACATCAGCGGCAACTTCCACACCCAAAAGCGGATGCAGCTCCTCATCGAGCTCATCGACCAGACGCCGATGCGCGGCCGCGTCCGGCTCGAGTGGGTGTCGGCGTCCGAGGGCACCCGCTTCGCCGCCGTCATGAAGGACTTCACCGACACGATCAGGGCGCTGGGGCCGACGCCGCTGGGGACGGACCAGGCGGCCCGGACCGCCCTGCTTGCCGTGCGCGACACCTTCTCCAGCCCGCACCTGCGCAACGTGATGGGCAAGTACTTCCACCTGACCGAGAGGGGCACCGTGTACGGCTGGAAGCTCGAGCCGGCGCGCATGGAGAAGGCGCTGCGCGAGGTTCTGCGCGCCGAGCACGCCCGGGCGCTCATCATCCACAACGCCGGCACCGCGCCGGTGACCGTGCCCCGGCTGGCCGAGCTCACCCGGATACCGGCCGCCGAGATAGTGCGGCACCTGTCGGTCATGATGAAGCAGTCGAAGGTCTCGCTGGCCGGCCACGACGGGGCGGACCCGCTGTTCCAGGTGGCCCCGGGCGCGGGGGTGGGCTGATGGCGGCAGCGGACAAGGTGGGCGCCGTCCTCATAATAGGCGGCGGGATATCCGGGATGCAGGCCTCGCTCGATCTGGCGGACTCCGGCTTCAAGGTGTACCTGCTCGACAACAAGCCCTCGATAGGCGGCGTAATGGCCTCTCTGGACAAGACGTTCCCCACGAACGACTGCTCGATGTGCATAATGGCGCCCAAGCTCGTCGGGGTGGGCCGCCACCACAACATTACGATACTGTCCTACTCGTACATCGTCGATGTCGAGGGGACCGCCGGCAACTTCAGGGTCGGGGTGGCCCGCCAGCCCCGCAGGGTCGACCCGGCCAGGTGCACCGGCTGCGGCACCTGCGCCCAGGAGTGCCCTGTGGAGGCCATAGACGAGTACAACGAGGGCCTGACCGAGCGCAAGGCCATCTCCGTGCGCTATCCCCAGTCGGTGCCCCTCCTCTACTCGATAGACCCGAACAAGTGCATCGGCTGCGGCAGCTGCGAGAACGCCTGCAAGGCCCACGCCGTGGTGTACGAACAGAAGGAGCTGGAGCAGGTTGTCGACGTCGGCTCGATAATCATGGCCTCGGGCTTCGAGCCCTACATGCCACCGCCGAACAACGAGTACGGCTACGGCGTGTACAAGAACGTGGTCACCAGCATGGAGTTCGAGCGCATCCTGAGCGCCACGGGGCCGTTCGCCGGCCACGTCCTGCGGCCTTCCGACGGCAAGATACCGAGGAAGGTGGCGTTCATCCAGTGCGTCGGCAGCCGGGACCAGCGCTCGAACGTGTTCTGCTGCTCCGTGGGCTGCATGTACTCCACCAAGGAGGCGATAATCGCCCAGGAGCACGCCCCCGGCCTGAAGGCCACGATATTCTTCATGGACATGCGGGCCTTCGGCAAGGAGTTCGACTACTACTACAAGCGGGCGCAGGAGGAGTACGGCATCACCTACATCCGCTCCCGCGTCCCGACGGTGACGGAGCTGCCGGACACCGGGCTTAGGATAAAATACGAGTCCGAGACCGGGGAGATGAAGTCCGAGGACTTCGACCTCGTGGTGCTGGCGGTGGGCCTGTCCCCGTCCAAGGAGGTGTACCTCTTGGCCAAGAAGCTCGGGGTGAAGCTCAACGAGCACGGCTTCGCCGCCTCGTCCCCGTTCACGCCGCTCCAGACCAACGTGCCCGGGATATTCGTGAGCGGCGCGGTGGTGTCCCCCAAGGACATCCCCGACACAGTGGCGCAGGGGAGCGGCGCCGCGGCATTGGCGGCGTCCACCGTCGCCTCGGTCCGGGGGACGCTCGCCCAGCCCAAGCAGTACCCGCCCGAGATGGACGTTGCGGGCCAGGAGCCGCGCATCGGCGTGTTCGTGTGCCACTGCGGCATCAACATCGGCGGCGTGGTCAGCGTCCCGGAGGTCATGGAGTACGCCAAGACCCTGCCCAACGTCGTGTTCGCCGACCAGAACCTCTACACCTGCTCCGACGACACCCAGAAGAGGATACGCGAGAAGATCAAGGAGCACAACCTCAACCGCGTCATCGTGGCCTCCTGCACGCCCCGCACGCACGAGCCCCTCTTCATGGACACCTGCCGCGAGGCCGGGCTGAACCCCTATCTGTTCGAGATGGCCAACATCCGGGACCAGTGCTCCTGGGTGCACATGCAGATACCCAAGAAGGCGACGAAGAAGGCAAAGGACCTCGTGCGCATGGCGGTCGCAAAGGCCCGCGCCCACGAGCCGCTGCAGAAGGGCTCGCTCCCGATGAAGCAGTCCGCCGTCGTGATAGGCGGCGGGGTGGCGGGCATGACCGCGGCGCTCAATTTGGCCGAGCAGGGCTTCCCGGTGGACCTGGTCGAGCGGGAGGCGGAGCTCGGGGGCAACCTGAGGCACATACACTACCTGTTCAGCGACCGGGACGACCCGCAATCGACCCTGCGCTCCCTGGTGGAGAATGTGAAGGGCCAAAAGAAGATCAAGGTGCACCTGAAGTCGGATTTGAAGTCCATCGAGGGCTTCATCGGGAACTACAAGTCGGTCATCGTCCCCGCCGCCGACCTCGCCAAGGAGGGCGCCGCGGGATCGACCGTCGAGCACGGCGTGGTGGTCGTGGCGACCGGCGCCAACGAGTACATCCCCGAGGAGTACTCCTACGGGAAGCACGCGGGCATCATGACCCAGAGGCAGCTCGAGGAGAAGCTCGCCTCCGGCAAGTTCTCGGCCAAGAACGTGGTCATGATACAGTGCGTGGGCTCGCGGGACGAAAAGACCCCCACCTGCTGCCGCATAGGCTGCGGCCAGGCGGTCAAGAACGCGCTGCGCCTGAAGGAGCTTGCGCCCGCGACCAACGTCTACGTGCTTTACAAGGACATCCGGACCTACGGCCTCAACGAGGAGGTCTACCGCAAGGCCGGGGCGGCGGGCGTGGTGTTTTTGCGCTGGGACGACGCGCGCAAGCCCGAGGTGGCGGTGGACAAGGGCATCCGCGTCAGAGTGAAGGACTTCCTGCTGGGCAAGGACGTGGACATCCCGGCGGACGCCCTGGTCCTGACGGCCGGCGTGCGGCCCCAGCCGGACAACGGCCGCCTGTCGGAGCTTCTCAAGGTGCCCCTCAACCGGGACAAGTTCTTTTTGGAGGCACACATGAAGCTTCGGCCGGTGGACTTCGCCACCGAGGGGGTCTACCTCGCCGGCATGGCCCACAGCCCCAAGTTCCTGGACGAATCGATATCGCAGGCCTACGGCGCGGCCGCCCGCGCCTCCACCGTGCTCTCCAAGGACACGCTGGACATAGAGCCCATGATCTCCAAGGTCATCGACGAGAACTGCGACGGCTGCGCCTACTGCATCGACCCGTGCCCGTACAAGGCCATAACGCTCGTCGAGTACCAAAAGGACGGCCAGACGAAAAAGACGGTCAAGGTGAACGAGGCGCTGTGCAAGGGCTGCGGCTGCTGCATGGCCACCTGCCCCAAGAAGGGCATCTACATAAAGAGGTTCAAGCTGGAGCAGCTGGGGGCCATGGTGGACGCCGCCCTCGAGTCACCGGAGGTGGAATAGATGGGAGAATCCGCCGATGCGGGCCCGGCGGAGCCGGGCCCCTTCGAGCCGCTGATAATCAACTTCTGCTGCAACTGGTGCTCGTACACCGGGGCGGACCTCGCCGGCACTTCCAGGATCCAGTACCCGCCCAATATACGGATAATCCGGGTGATGTGCTCGGGCATGGTCCACCCCAATTTGGTCATAGACGCCCTGACCAAGGGCGCCGACGGGGTGCTCATCTGCGGCTGCCACATCGGCGACTGCCACTACATCGACGGGAATAAAAAGGCAGAAAGCCGCGCCGAGGCCATCAAGCTGATGCTCACGGACCTCGGGATCGAGGAGGACCGGTTCCGTCTGGAGTGGGTGTCCGCCTCCGAGGGGGCCCGCTTCGGCGAGGTAATCAGGGAGTTCACCGAGAAGGTCCGGGCGTTGGGGCCGAGCCCGTACAGGACGCATTGAACAAGGCGCAAGGCGCGGGGCGCAAGGCACGAGGGAAGAAGGCGCAGGGCGCAAGGGCGAAAGGAGGAAAGGCAGAAGGGCAGCTAGGCAGCAAGGCAGAAAGGCAGCAAGGGAGCAAGGGAGCAAGGGAGCAAGGGAGCAAGGGAGCAAGGGAGCAAGGGAGCAAGGGAGCAAGGGAGCAAGGGAGCAAGGGAGCAAGGGAGCAAGGGACGACGGGTGTCCCCATCCTCCATTCCCGCCCCCTTGCTGCCTTGTTGCCTTGCTGCCTTGCTGCCCCCCTTGCTGCCTTGTTGCCTTGCTGCCTTGCTGCCCCCCTT
>VGTL01000013.1 GCA_016874675.1 Methanobacteriota archaeon
GATCTTCCGGACGAAGCTCATGTAGTGTATACATTGTACACCACATATATAAGCCTGTCTATTACCGGTGGTGGCATGTTCGTTATACACTACAGGGGCTCAATTCAACCAGCTATTGCCGCAATAGCATCTGAATTGCCCGTGAAAAGGTCTGCTTCAATATGTACTGGCATCAATCCAGTTGGATATTCGGGAAAAACCGTTGATTTGTGCACATACAAACGGGCTGGAAGTGGCGCTCACGCGCCCAAAGACCGTGGAGCGGCCGGTCGTCAACGACGAGGCCGTCGGGTACCACCTGCGCAAGCTCGCGCGCGAGGGGAGGCCGGCCCGGGACCGGAAGGGGAGGGCGAGGGTGTATTATCCGGTCCAAAAACAGGGCCAATGGGTTTGAGCGGCTGGAAGAGGGCAGACGGCATGATCAGGAGAATCCCTCCCTGGCAGCGTTCTAACGTCAAATAACGTAAACCTTGGTTTTTTAACGTTATCCTCCTGCCGAAGAATCATGCCTATTGCCGCGCTTTTTATGAAATCATGTCAGTATATTGTCATGGATTTCAATTCCCTCCTCGGTCCAAGGCCGAGCGGAGGCAGCCAATCGGTCGACGGCCCATCCGAAGGCCCAGGCCCGGGAAGTCCCCCTTCACCGGGCAGGAGGTTTGACCGGTTCCCGACCCGCGGCCCCGGTCGGATTCCCATCCGGGGTCATGAGCAGCCATTTCCAGGCCGGGATGTGGACGATCCTCCTCTCGCCGGACTTATCGTCCCCCTCGTAGTCCCAGGTGACGATCATAAGGTTCTTGCACCGGAGCGATTCAGCCCCCGCGAGCAGGCTCCTCCTCTCCCGGTTGTCCACCTCGTCCCTCCCGGACGCGTGTGTGACCTGCACCAGGGCCGTAACGGTATTGCCGCGCCGGACGACGAAGTCGATCTCCCGGTCCTGGTAGTCCTTCCAGAAGAAGAGCTCGGTGGTGCGGTCCAGCGCCCTCCTTCTCAGGAGCTCGAGGAAGACCGCGTTCTCGAGCTGCGCCCCGCGGTCTTTGGCCGGCGAGAGCGACAGGGCGTTCATCAGCCCGGTGTCGATGACATACGCCTTCTTCGGGGAGTTCAGGATCTCCTTCGGCTTGGGCGAGTATTTGTCAAGAACAAAGACCAGGTACGCCTCCGAAAGGTAATCCACGTAGTTCCTTGCCGTGTGGACGCTTCCGAGGCCGAAGGTGTTCTTGAGCTTGTTGTAGGTGAGCGGGCGGGCAAGATTCGACACGATGCTCGCCGCCATCTCCCGGAATGTCTTTGCGTGCCTTATGCGGTACCTCGCCAGGATGTCCCTGGTTATGATGCTCGTGTACAGGGACGAAAGGTAGATGTTCCCCATGGCCGGCTCGGCCACCACCTCCGGGAACCCGCCCCCGGCCAGATAGGAGGCTAGCGCGCGCCGGAGCGCTGCCTTTCCGGCGGTCGTGGGGCGTGCCTCCAGGCCCTGCCACGCGGCATACTCCCGGAACGAGAACGGGAATACCTCAATCTGGATGAACCGCCCGGTGAGGTGCGTGGCAAGCTCCCGGCTGAGCATGTGGGCGCTGCTCCCGCTCACGAACACCTTCATCCCCGAGCGCTGGAGCCGGTTCACGAAGAGCTCCCAGGCCGGGACGTTCTGCACCTCGTCGAGGAAGAGGTATTCGAAGGCGCCGTGAATCTCGTGGAGCGCCCCTAATATGACGTCGAGGTCCTCCCTGCCGGCCGCCGCGAGCCTCTCGTCGTCGAAATCGACCGACGCGAACCGGCGGTCCCCCAGGAGCTGGCGGGTGAACACCGTCTTCCCGGACCTCCTCACGCCGGTCGTCACCTTCGCGACACCGGCGGAAGCGAACCGTCGCCAGGGGGCGAGGGCCTCTCGCTCCAGGACCCTTCCGCCGCCCGGGACCGGCGATGACTGCGCGGCCTGGTCCTCCAGGACCTCCCGTATCGCGCTCCGCTGCATGTGCATTCATAGTGCAAGCTTTATATTTAAAGTTTGCAGTGGCAATGCACACATTGCAACCCTGACCGGACGGCGGGCAAGCCCGGGAAACTCCCGCCTGGGAACATTCTAGCGTCAAATGATACAAACCATCGATTGTTGACCGTGGCCGCATACAGCACTGCATGACGGAGTATCAGGGCGAGCACTACACGGCCCTGAAAAGGGCCCTGAGGCTGTCCAACAGCGTCATCGTCTACCACCTTCTCGTCTTGGAGCGCGAGGGCTTCATCAAGTCATTGCGCGACGGGACGATGAAGCGGTTCTACCTGGTCTCGGTCAAGACCCCGGAGGTCAGGAAAAGGACGCCGGAAGAGATAGACGCCGAGATCCTTGCGGTCGTCGAGCAGAGGCCCGGCATGACCCACAAGGATCTCATGGAGCACCTCGTGGTCTCAAACGACGTCGTCAAGTACCACACCCGAAAGCTCGTGCGCGCCCGAAGGATGCTGAGCTCGAAGGACGGGAAGACGCGCAGGTATTTCCCGCTTGAAAAATGAATCACCGGTTTCCCATCATCCAGGTCCCAAGCACCTCCGAGGCGGTCATTACACGCCCCCGAAGGAGCCTCTTGACGGCCGGTGCGAACAGCTTCCTGTCTCCCGTGACAAGGACGCAATCGCGGCCCTCGTCCAGTCGGTGAAGGGCAAATGCGACGATGGGGCGGTCCTTGCGGTCCGTGACGCATGACCTTGTCAGGTCGATCTCGGACTGCCGGACGGCGTCCGAGACGCGCACCTTCACGCTCGGAAACGTTCCGAGGAACTCCAGCAGCGTTCCGGGGGAAACCCCCTTCCTTCCCAGCACCTTCCCGAGCTCGTCCAGGACGTAATCCAGAAGCACCACCGGAACATGACGGTGGTCGGCCTCTTCGAGCAGCCAGGCCGGATTGCCGTACGGATAAAGGATCGCCGAATAGAATATGTTGGTGTCGACAATCAGTTCAGGCGAACCTCTTGTACTTCTTTGCGAATAATTCATCCGCGGCCCCGTCCCTCAATCTATCGAGGTCCTCCGGCTTGAAGCCGTTCTCGGCCAGTGTCCGGACCATGTCCAGCCTGATAAGCTCCCGGATGGCCTCGCGCACGACCTCGCTGCGGCTCTTGTACAGCCCTTTCCTGACCTTGGAATCAAGGTAGTCCAACAGGCCGGGCGTGACCTCGATGCTGATATTCATGCAATCACCGACGCTATCATCATCTATTAGCGGGCTAATATACATTTCGATTGCCTTCCTCCACACCCCGCAAGGGGGATGACAAAGCTTGAGCTGAAGATGCATATAAACCGATCCGGAAGGGGTCGGCGAAAGTGCTCAGAAAAGCCTCTTCACCTGCACCCCCATGGCCTCGAGCTTCTCGAAGCCCTTGCGGGTGAGGAAGTACACGGTCTGGTTCTCGCGCTTTTGCTTGATGAGCCAGCCCTGCTTGACCAGGACCTCGACGAGAAGGCCGCAGAGAGTGAGCGAGTTCACCGGCCTGGGGATGTAGTCGTCCTCGTGGGCCGGCCTCGTGGTGGCGTCGTAATCCAGGTCCTCGGTCCAGTCCTCGGCCATCGGGTTGCCCTCGGAAATGGAAATGGCTTTTGCGAATATAAGACTATCCCCGTGGAAAGGAATATTAGCGGACAGGACAATGCCGCTACGGAAGTGCTCGGATGATCCGCTGCCCCGCCTGCGGGACCGCCAACATGGACGGCTCGACCATATGCAAGAAGTGCCGCCAGGCCCTGCCCGCGACGGGCCCGGCGCCCGGGCCGCCGGCACCGGAGAGGCGCAACGCCCGGGAGCTCTTGGAGGAGCTCAAGGCCCTGGACCCGGTCTCCGTCGAGCCCCCGGGGGTCGTCCGCTCGCTGGTGGACATGCTGCTCCAGGCCGACATCCCGGTGCTCATCGAGAACTACCCGGCCCAGCCCGTTTCCGACATTCAGAAGTTCCTCGCCGGGATGGTCGAGGAGAAGCTCGAGGAGCTCGAGCGGCACACGGGCGCGCCCGTCAGGGATTCGCTGCTGATGCTCTACCTGGGCTGCGCCGCCTACATCAACGGGGACTTCGAGCGCGCCCTGGGCCGCTTCACGGTGGCGGCCGAGACCGACCGGACGGACGCGGTCGCCGAGTACGACCGGGGCATGGCCCTCCAGTCACTGGGCCGCTACGAGGAGGCGATGGAGTCGTTCACGCGGGCCATCTCCCTGCGGCCGGAGTTCGAGCAGGCCTGGGCCAACAAGGCCCGCACCCTAGTGCTCCAGGGCCGGGGCAAGGACGCGCTGGAGTACTTCGAGCGCGCCCTGTGCCTGGACCGCAGCGACCCGGTGGCCTGGTTCGGCAAGGGCGCGACCGAGGAGGACATCGGGCAGTACGAGGAGGCCCTGCGCTGCCTGGACACGGCAATAAGGCTCCGTCCGGACTTCGTCCAGGCCTGGAACTACAAGGGCGACGCGCTGTACCATCTGGGGCGCGTCGAGGAGGCCAGGAAGGCCTACGAGAGCGCCCTGCTGGTCCGGCCCCACGACTTCGATGCCTGGAACAACCTGGGCATCGTGCACTTCACCATGAAGAGCCTGGACAAGGCCCTGGACGCCTTCAACAAGGCCCTGATGGTCCGGGTGGAGTCCGACGACGCCTGGCTCAACAAGGGCACCGTGCTGGAGCTCAAGGGCGACCTCCAGGAGGCGCTGGCCTGCTACGACCGCGCCCTGCGCCTCAACCCGGAGTGCGACCAGGCCCGGAAGGCCCGGGAGAAGCTCTACACCCTGGGCATGACGAGCGGGCTTTGAGAACCCTTGCGCCCCGCGCCTTCCACCCTGCACCCTGCACCCTGCGCCTTCCTAGATTATCTCCGCCTCCGCGGCGATCTTTTGGAACTCGCCCGGGGTCAGGGAGCTCGGCGGGACCTGTATCAGCAGGTTCCCCTTGCGGACTCGCGCGAGGTCCTTGAGGTGCGTCACGGCGCGGTAGAGCTCGTTGAAGCCGACCTCGGCTATGAGCAGGTCTATGCCGTCCAGGAGAAGGATTGCCCGGTCCTTGGACAGGAACTGGGTCAGCCGCTCGAAGAGCTCGGCGGGCCGGTCGGGACGCACGACGTCCGGGTGGGAGGCCCGGCTCAGCCAGTGGAACTCGGTCCAGGCGGGCATGAGCGCCTGCTCCCTAAGCGAATCCGGGAAGGTCCGCACCACGCACATCAGCTGGCGGTCGCACCGGGCCGCCTCGGCGGCGATGCGGTAGGCCCGCTTCCCGCCGGACTTGAGCACGTAGGTATGGCCCTCGACCATCTTGAGCGCCGGGAGGAAGCTGTCGGGGGGGTTCTCGTCCGAGAAAATGAGCCGCGCAAGCCGGCTCATCTTGCGGTACTGTCCCTCCTCCAGAGCGCGCCTGTCCAGGGAGATGATGGTGATGGAATCCCTGTGGTGGGTATCGTCGCGGATGTAGCTGTAGAACTTGAAGACGTTGGCGAAGTCGTTGGCGCTGACCAGGTGGGTGAATATGTCCAGGAGCAATATGGTCTTTTGGTGCTTCTCGAGGAACCGCTCCCGCCGGGCGTTTATCTGGTCTATCATCGCCGGCTTGAGCGCGCCCGGCACCGACACGTCGGTGACCCAGGTGATGTCCACCTTGTCCGCCACGGCGAGGCGGTGGCGCGCTAGCTCCGGCGGCTCGCCGGTGATGTAGAGCCCGGCCCGGCCGGTGCGGACATGGCCCTCGAAGACGGCCACGGACATGCCCGGGGAGGTCTCGTCGACGAGGTATGTCCCGCCGCCCTGGAGCGGCCCGTAGTGGTCTGTCGTCAACCTTTGACCCCCGCCGGTGGTCCGGCCCTCCCAACAGTACGCGCTGGAGCGTATTTATTCTTATCTGCCGGCCTCCCGGCGGCCTCCCGTCCCGATGTCAGAAATCATAAAATACGGTCATTTCGATTCTCCAAGCGGGGTGGATCACCATGCACCACAAGATAGCGGTAATCGGCGCGGGCCAGATGGGGAACGGCATCGCCCAGGTCGCCGCGGCGGCCGGGTTCGAGGTCGTGATGCGGGACATAGAGCAGAGGTTCGTCGACAACGGCCTCAAGACCATCGACAAGAACCTGGGGCGCATGGTGGAGAAGGGCAAGCTCCCGGCCGAGGAGAAGCAGAAGATACTGGGCCGCATCAAGGGCACGCTGGAGCTCAAGGACTGCTACGACGCCATGGTGGTCGTGGAGGCCATAATAGAGAGGGCCGACCTCAAAAAGCAGCTCTTCAAGGAGCTGGACCAGAACTGCCCGCCGGAGACCATCCTCGCCTCCAACACCTCCTCGATATCGATCACCGAGCTTGCGGCCAGCACGAAGCGGCCGGACCGGTTCATCGGGATGCACTTCATGAACCCGGTGCCGGTGATGAAGCTCGTCGAGATAATAAAAGGCGTCGCCACCTCCGAGGAGACCACCCGCGCGATCGTGGAGCTATCCAGGAAGATGGGCAAGGAGCCGGTCGAGGCCAACGACTACCCGGGCTTCATAGTGAACCGCATCCTCATGCCCATGATAAACGAGGCCTGCTTCGCCCTCATGGAGGGCGTGGGCACCAGGGAGGGCATCGACACCTGCATGAAGCTCGGCACCAACGCCCCGATGGGCCCGCTGGAGCTCGCCGACCTCATCGGCCTGGACACCTGCCTGGCCATCATGGACGTCCTCTACTGCGGCCTGGGCGACCCGAAGTACCGCGCCTGCCCGCTTTTGAAGAAGATGGTGGCCGCCGGCAGGCTCGGAAGGAAGACGGGAATGGGCTTCTACGACTATACGAAGAAATGAGAGCGCTGGGAAAGGCAGGAAGGGAGCAAGGGAGCAAGGCAGCAAGGGAGCAAGGCAGCAAGGGAGCAAGGCAGCAAGGGAGCAAGGCAGCAAGGGAAGGCAGCAAGGGAGCAAGGGAGCAAGGGAGCAAGGCAGCAAGGGAGCAAGGCAGCAAGGGAAGGCGGGAAGGCAGAAAGGGAGAAGGGCGGCAGGGGGACGGAACGACAAGTCGTCCCCTTGCTGCCTTGCTGCCTTGCTGCCTTGCTGCCTTGCTGCCTTGATCCCTTGCTGCCTTGATCCCTTGCTGCCCGCTGACTCGTTTTTTATATTCATAATGCCATGATTCCCCCGGCATGTCGCTCGCCCCGGGAAGGATGGTCGGGAGGGAGGCGGAGCTCCGAAAGCTCTCCGAGCGGCTGGAGGCCGCGAGGGTGGGCAACGGTTCGACCGTCATTATATGCGGCGAGACCGGGATAGGCAAGACGCGCCTTCTGGACGAGCTCGCCTCCTCGGCCGTGGGCGTCCGGATGCTGCGCGGCTCGTGCCTGCTCGAGTCCGCCTCGCCGTTCCTGCCTTTCAGGGAGGCGCTGGCCTCCGGGGGCCTGGGCGCCCTTCTCGCCGGCGGCCAGAGCCCCCGGCTCGAGGCCGTCTACCTCATCAGCCTCCAGGGGCTGCTCCTGGGCAAGGCGGAGCGCAGGAGCACCGACTTCGACGCCGACGTGTTCTCCTCGATGCTCCACGCCGTGGAGTCCTTCGTGCAGGATTCGCTTTCCCGCTTCTCCGGCCGGGAGACCCAAGACGGCCTGAACAGCATGGGCTACGGCCGGTACACCATCCTCCTCCAGAAGTGCCGGCTCTTCTCGATGGTCGCGATGATCTCCGGCCAGCGCAACGAGTTCCTGATAGAGGACCTGGGGGCGGCCTCGGGTACCATCCTGCGCGACTTCGGCTCCAAAATTGAATACTGGAACGGCATAGTCGACCGGGTGAAGGGCATAGAGGGCCCGCTGGAGGCGCTGCTCTCTTCGGGCAAGTACGACGGCATAGACTACGCCCGGGACGACCCGAGGCTGCGCCAGGCCAACATAATGGAGAACGTCGCCCGCGGGCTTGAGCGCGAAAGCCGCGCCTTCCCGGTCTGCCTCGTGCTCGAGGACCTGCAGTGGTCCGATCCCTCTTCACTGGCCCTGCTCCACTTCCTGTCGCGCAACACGCGACGGGACCCGGTGCTCCTGATCGGCACCTACCGGCCGGAGGACCTCCTGCCGTCGCCGGACGGCTCGGAGCACCCCCTCCTGGCCTTCCTGCGCACGGCCGCCTCCGAAAACCTCCTCGAGCGCACCGAGCTCGGGAGGCTGGGCCCGGAGCACACCGACGAGATGGTCCGGGACGTGCTCGGTCCCTCGGAGCTGCCGCCGGAGTTCACCGCGCAGGTCCACCGGGAGACCGACGGCAACCCGATGTTCGTTTTGGAGCTTCTGCGCCTCTACGAGCAGGAGGGCGCCGTATTCCGGGAGGGCGGCGCCTGGCGCGCCCGGGAGGCGTGCACCACCTGCGCCCCGGCGCGGGTCAACGAGGTGGTTCTGAGGAGGCTGGGCCGGCTCTCCCAGGAGCAGCGCGACGTCTTGGACTGCGCCAGCGTCATCGGGCTGGAGTTTTCGGCCGACCTCCTGGGCCGGGCGCTGGACCTCAACCGGCTCAGGCTCCTGCGCACCCTCAAGGAGCTCGAGGACCCGCACCGCCTGGTCCGGGCCCGCCAGGACCGCTACCGCTTCGACCAGACCCGGGTGCGCGAGCTCCTCTACTCAGGGCTGGGCCCGGACCTCCGCCGGGAGTACCACCGCCTCGTGGCGGCGGCTATGGAGGGGGCGGCGCCGGAGGGCCCGGCCGCAGAGGAGCTGGCCTACCACTACATGAAGGGCGGGGAGCCGGCCAAGGCCGTCCCGCTCCTGGCCGCCGCCGGCGACCGCGCCCGGAGGGAGTACGCCAACCCGGAGGCCCTGAGATACTACACGGACGCCCTGGATCTCATGGGCGCGGACCCGCAGTACGCCGGCGACATCGCCGGGCTCCAGGACCGCTCGGGCGAGGTGCTCTCGGCCACGGGGGACTTCGACCGGGCCGTGGAGCGCTACCGGAAGGCCCTGGCGGTGCTGACCTCGGGCCGGCTCGGCTGGGGCCCGCCGGCGCGCCTGCGCGCGGCCGCGGTGATGCGCCGGATGTCCGAATCCCTTGAGAAGAAGGGCGACCTCGAGAGCGCCGAGCACGGGCTGGAGAGCGCCCTCCAGATGCTCGGGGAGGACGACCCCGCCGAGAGGGGCCGGGCGCTCCTGGGGAAGGGCGTGCTGCGCTGGAAGCAGGGCGACTACGCAGGCGCCGATGCGTTCATAAGGGAGTCGCTGGGGGCGCTCGGGACGGCCGGCGCCGACCGCAAGGACCTCTCCAAGGCGCACAACCTGGCGGGCCTCGTGGCCCAGAGCCGGGGCGACTACGACGGCGCCCTCCTGGAGTTCCAAACAAGCCTGGACATCGACCTCTCGACGGGGGACCTTCGCAGCGCCATCTCCACCCGGAACAACATCGGCGTCGCCCTGTGGAACAAGGACGACTACGACCGGGCCTTGCGCATCTTCGAGGAGAACCTGGCCAGCATCGAGAAGGTGGGGGACCGGCACGCCCTGGGGAACACCCTGAACAACCTGGGCCTCATCCAGTGGAACCGCGGCCGGTACGCGCAGGCGCGCGAGTGGCACCTGAAGAGCCTGGCGGTCCGGGAGCGCATCGGCGACCGGCCGGGCATCGCCTCCTGCCTGAACAACCTGGGCCTGGTGGACTGGGGGCTCGGCGAGCACGCCTCGGCGCTCCAAAGCTTCGGGCGGTGCCTGGCGCTGCGAGAGGAGCTCGGCGACCGCAGCGGGACCGCGGTGGTGCTCAACAACATCGGCAACGTCCTGGCGGACCGCTCGCGCTACGGCGAGGCCCTGGACCACTACCGCCGGAGCCTGGCCATATCGGAGGAGCTGGGCGACCGCCAGGGGATAGCCATCGCCCTGAACAACCTGGGCGACGTCTCCTCGAGGCTGGGCCGGATGGACGAGGCGTTCGGCCACCACCAGAGGTCCGTCGGGATCCTCGAGAGCATCGGCGACATCCAGGGCGTGGCCGTGGCCTACAACAACATCGGCAACCTGTACATCGAGAAGGGCGAGTACGACCGGACGCTCGAGTACTTCGAGAAGAGCCGGGCCATCATCGAGAGGATAGGCGACGAGAGGGGGCTCGCGGTGGCGCTCAACAACCTGGGGGACCTCCACTACTACAAGGGAGAGCCGGCGAGGGCGGAGGAGCTCTACCTTCAGAGCGTGGCCATCGCGGAGAGGACGGGCGACCGGCGGATACTGGTGGAGAACTTCTGCGGGCTGGCCGAGGCGCGCCTCCGGCAGGGCGACCTGGAGGGGGCGGCCTCCCACGCGAGCACGGCCAACGAGATGTCCCGGGCGGTCGGGCTGCGCGAGAACGAGGGCTGGAGCCTGCGCATACTGGGCCGCGTGTACGGCAAGCAGGGCAAGTGGATGAAATGCATGGAGCTTTTGGACCAGGGGGTCAGGCTCTACCGGGAGATCGGCCTGGAGGCCGAGGAGGGGGACGCCCTCCTGGAGATAGGCGAGGCCTACCTCGAGAGGGGGGAGCTCGAGAAGGCCGGGGACTGCCTCGAGAAGGCGGCCGACATCTTCGAGAGGCGGGGGATGGCGGCGAAGGCCGAGCGCGCCCGGGTGTCGCTAGAGAAGATGGGGTCGCCGGGCGCCGCCGCCGACAACCACTGACAGCTATCCTCAAATACGCACCCTGCGATTACCGGGCCGGTGTCTGAGATGGCCTACGAGAATGTCTCGGTCTCCAAGGAGGAGGGCATCGGGATCGTCACGGTGAACCGGCCGAAGGCGCTCAACGCGCTCAACGCGGCCACGCTGAGGGAGCTTTCGGCGGCGTTCGACGAGATGGCGCAGGCGGCCGACGTCAGGGCGGTCGTACTGACGGGCGGCGGGGACCGCGCCTTCGTCGCCGGGGCCGACATCTCCGAGATGGTCGGATACGCGCCGATGGACGCCGAGCTCTTCGCGGCGCTGGGCCAGGGCGTGATGTTCAAAATCGAGCGCCTGCCCAAGCCCGTCATCGCCGCCGTGCACGGGTTCGCCCTGGGCGGCGGCTGCGAGCTGGCGATGGCCTGCGACATCAGAATCGCCTCGGACAAGCTGAGGATAGGCCAGCCCGAGGTGAAGCTGGGCATCCCGCCGGGGTTCGGCGGCACGCAGCGCCTGGCCCGCATCGTCGGCCCCGGCAAGGCCAAGGAGATGATATTCTCGGGCGACATGTACGACGCGGCGGAGGCGCTCAGGATAGGCCTGGTGGACCGGGTGGTCCCGTTCGAGAAGCTGATGGAGGAGGCCAAAAAGCTCGCAAGGACCATCGCATCCCGCGGCGAGGTGGCCGTGCGCCTCTCGAAGGACGCCATCAACGCCGGGATGGACGTGGACATCGAGAGCGGCTGCATGCTGGAGCGCAAGGCGTTCGGCATGTGCTTTGCGAGCCGGGACCGGCTGGAAGGGATGAAGGCGTTCCTGGAGAAGAGGGAGCCGAGGTTTTCGGGCAAGTGAGAGGCCCTCAGGCCCCCGCACCCTGGACCCTCATCCAATCACGCCAGGAACACCTGCACCTCGTCCACCTTCTTGACGGACTGCAACCCGTCGATGGCCTTCCTCACCCTCTCAGCCGCCCCCCTGAAGACGAGTATCTCGCAGCAGCGGGTGCTCTTCACCTCGAAGTCGCAGTGGGTGTACGACCTGAAGATGTCCGTGAACCCGTGCCTGAGCTCCGACACGCCGTGCTCGGCCGCGTGGTCGTATATGAGAATGATGACGCCTTCCGATATCCCGACGAGCCTTTCCAGCCTCTCGTTGTTCTTGAGCAGAAGCCGCACGCCGTCGCGAATCAGCTCCGAGCGCGTCGGGTACCCTATCGCCCTCGAGGTCGCGTCCAGTTTCCTCACGAGCTCCCGGGGCAGGCTGAACGACAGTATCTCGGTCCCGTTCCTCTTGCTTGTCATGTGGCATCCCCCAGCCTCGAATACACGGTCGTGACGGCCGCCACGGCCATCGCGGTGAATATTATCGCGGCGGAGGCGGCGATGTTGGCCACCGCCGACACGATCACGCCCGTGGTGACGGACGCCGCGGACGCCGCTATCGCAAAGAGCATCGTCCCGCGAAACGACAGTCGAAGCTGCATCGCCGCCACGCCGGGCAGGATGAGCAGCGCCGTGACGAGCAGTATGCCGATTATCTTTATGGAGAGGGCCACCGTGAGCGCCACCAGGATGTTGAATGCGAAGTCTATCCTCTCCACGGGGATGCCCGACACGCGCGCCGCCTTCTCGTCGAAGGTGATGGAGAGCACCTCCTTGTGCAGGGCCAGAAGGAACACAAGCACCCCGGCGGCGAGGCCCGCCGAGATGAGCAGGTCCTGGGCGTCTATCGTCAGCACCGAGCCGAAAAGATAGGTGAAAAGGTCGACGTTGAACCCGCCCGACAGGCTCAGGAGCACGAGCCCCAGCGAGAGCCCGAAGGCGACCACAATCCCTATCGCAGCGTCCGAGTTGGCGATGCCCCGGCGCCGGAGCCAGCCGATGAAGAGCGTCGCCGCGACCGAGAGCAGCAGGGCCGTGTACACGGGGTACACGCCGATAAACAGGCCCAGCGCTATCCCGCCGAACGAGACGTGCGCTATGCCCTCCCCGATAAGGGCCTCGCGGCGAAGGAGCATGAAGAGCCCGATGGCGGCGCAGGTGGCCGCCGCGAGCGTCCCGCCCAGGACGGCGTACTGCATGAACTGATAGCCGAAGAGCGACGGGATGTCCGAAAACGGAATGCCGCTCACCGGAAATCCTCCTTGCACTCGTGCCGGTGATACACGATGTTGAAGTGCTCGCCGTAGACCTTCTTGAGCACCTCCTCCTCGGCGTGACCGTCGACCGGGGAGGAATAGACCACCCGGTTGACGCAAAGCACCCTGGACATGCGGCAGAAGACGGTCGAGAGGTCGTGGGACACGACGAGCACCGTGACGCCCCGCTGACGGTGGAGCTCGGAGAGCTTGCCGTAGAACCGCTCCAGCGCCGTGGCGTCCATGCCCCGCTCGGGCTCGTCGAGGACCAGGAGCTCCGGGCTGCGCACCAGCGCCCGCGCCACCACCACGCGCTGCCGCTGTCCCCCGGAGAGCTCGCCCACGCGCTTTTTGGCGATGTCCGAGATGCCCATGAACCCGAGCTCCTCGTCCACCCGCCTCCACTGGGCGGCGCGCAAGGGCCGGCCGGTGTTCTTGCCGGAGACCAGGCCTATCCCGACGAGCTCCCGCACGGTCAGGGGGAACCTGTCGTCGTAGTTCGTGGCGTCTTGGGAGATGTAGCCCACCTTCTCCCAGTCTTTGAACTCGTGCAACCGGACGCCGTACATCCATATCTCGCCCTTGGAGCGCGGGAGCAGCCCGAGCAGCGCCTGGACGAGGGTGGTCTTGCCGCCCCCGTTGGGGCCGACGATGCCCACGAAGTCCCCCCTCTCGATGGAGAAGGCGGCCCGCTCTATGACCACCGCCCCGTTGCGCCGGACCTCGAGGTTCTCCGCGCGGATGGCCGGCGCCGCTTCTCCGGTCATGCGCCCTCCGCCCCCAGCCCGATGGCGAGGTTTTCGATGTTTTGGCGCTGTATCTCGAAATAGTCCATCCCCGAGTGGGGGCCGGACCTCCCGTGTATGCCGTCCAGGACGAGCACCCGCACCTCCCGGCCGGACCGCCGCGTCACCTCCCCGGCGATGGTCTCCATGTAGCGGTCCGAGTAGACGGGCTCCCCGAAGACGACCGGCAGGTCGTGCTCCAAGACGACGTCCACGAGCTCTGCGATCTTGGCGGCGCCGGGCTGCTCGTCGGGCGAGAGGCCCAGGACCGATTCGGCCGTGAAGTTGTACCGGCCTGCCAGGTAGTCGAAGCCCTCGTGCGTCGTCACTATAGTGTCGCGGGTGCGGTTGGCGAGCGCCTCGCGGTATTCGGCGTCCAGCGCGTCCAGGCGCGCCTTGAGGTCATTGGCGTTCGAGGCGTAGTAGGCGGCGTTGGCCGGGTCGGCCCGGACGAAGCCGCCGAGGATGTTGTCCACCTGCATCGCGGCGAGCACGGGGTCGATCCAGACATGCGGATTGAGGCCGTGGCCGTGCTCGCCGCCGTGGTTGTCGCCCTCCTCCTCCACGATCGGCAGGCCCTTGACGGCCTCGACCACCGTCATCCGGTGGCGGTTCTGGAGCGAGCCCAGGAGGTCCTCCACCCACGGCTCCAGGTCGGCGCCGTTGTAGATGAAGAGGCGCGCCCTGTCGGCGTTGACGATGTCGGCGGGGCGCGGCTCCCAGCTGTGGGGCTCGGAGTTGAAGGGGATGAGCGGCTCGACCCGCGCCCGGTCGCCGCCTATCTCTTCGGAGAAGTAGTACAGCGGGTAGAAGGTGGCCACGACGCGCAGCCGGCCGTCGCCGCCGGCGGCGTCCGGCGAGGCGAGGTACCCCGCCGCCAGAAGGAGCAGCAGGGCGACCGCCAATGAGGCCAGGAAGACCTTCTGCCGGGAATTCACGACATGCATATTCTGGCGGTGGTTAATAAATATTTGCCGATAATTAATAAATATGGGGTTGGGGGATCCCGCGGTGTTCGAGCTGACAGAAAAGCTATTTAACAGATACATCCTTTTCTGTCAGGATGGACCGCAATAGAGTATTGTCATCGCTCTGTAACGATGCCGACCGTGGCAGCACTCCATCCATGACCGAACTGGCCCTGGGAATGACCCAGGAATTGCACAAAGGCCACACCCCGGTACTTATGTTGGAGGAAGGTCAATGCGTGAAAATGGGAAAAATAAAATTAGTGCATACGTGTTTGTGATTGTCACCGCCGGGGCATTGATATCCTCCGCTTGCATCTCGAATGAGCAAAAACCAAAGGCTCCATCCGAACCGCAGAATCTCTCGGCGACTGCGGGAGATGGATACATCTCGCTCTCCTGGCAGGCCCCCAGAGACAATGGAGGAGCGGCGATACAATATTACAGGATCTATTGTTCCAGCTCGTTCCTGACGCAAGTGGACGCAAAGACATTTTCAATATTGGACACCGGTCTCCAAAACGGGATCAGATACACCTACCAAGTTTCTGCTGTGAACTCCGCAGGCGAGGGCCCGAAAAGCAATATGGCAAGCGCAACGCCAATCACTGTTACCGCAGGTATCGTCTTTAACGAGAATTTAAGGCTGCCTGAATATCACCAAGGACTCAGGGATGTTGTTGTCCAAAACGATTCCGTTACATACAAATACTATTCTGATCCTGGAACGCTGAATTATACCGCTGGAGATATCATAGCTGGAGCAACAGGTTTGGGTTATTTGAGAAAAGTGGTGGATGTACAACAAACAGGGAACCTTGTCAAGGTCCAAACGACAAATGCCTCTCTGACAGAAGCCATCCGGCACGGAAAATTGCAAGCACAAAAATATCTGTCCCCCACCGGAAGGTCCTTTTCAGGACCGGTTTGGAATATCGATCTTGCTCGCACGATCTATGATGCCGACGGAATTACGGTGGATATCGTCGGCAATGCCAAGATGAGCGTCAATCTCATTTTCAACTTTGAAATCAAAGACTGGAAATTACATAATCTCTCGTTTATCATCGAAACGGAAGAAGAGGTCTCGCTGGGCATCGAGGCGACAAAAGGTATCGAGCTTTCCAAGGAGGCAACGGTCTATTCGGTGACCCTCTCACCCATGACATTATTTATAGGGCCTCTCCCCATCGTTCTCGTCCCCCGATTTGACTTCGGTGTGGGCGTGGATGTCAATTTTGAGGCCACTCTTTCCACCTCCATCTCATTTACCCAGACCACGAGAACCGGTATCGAGTACAGGAATAACAAATGGACGCCAGTGTCCGAACAGACCAAACAGACAACGTTCTCACCACCCGAGCTCAGCCTGTCTGCGGATGCGAGGGCCTATGCCTGCATCCCGGAATTTCAATTGCTCGTGTATGGTGTCGTTGGACCGACCGCCGAGCTGCAACCCTATCTCAGGTTGCATGCATCCCCGAGTGAGGACCCCTGGTGGGCCCTCTATTTCGGATTGTGCGGGAACGCAGGTATGGAATTGGAAATCCTCGACCGCAAAATTGCAGACATTTCATTCGAAATCTTTGACTTCGAATGGGAGATCGCGCGCGCGTCCAACGAGTCCCCGGATCAGGAAATAAAATACATGTTTCAAGAGGATTTCGAAAAATACGATGCGGGAACATTCCCATCTTCAGGCGGTTGGGAGATTGTCCATAATGGGAAAGGGGACGATTATCAATACGTAAGCGATTCCTTTTCCAAATCACCGACAAAGTCATTCCACCTTTGGGGGCAAAAGGGCTGGTCATGCAATGTCAGAAAAAAGTTCACAACAGATGCAGAGGCGATCGGCTTTGAATTTGCCATAATGCTGGGCAACCGAACCTCAGGTGCTGATCACCCCGGGTTCTATAAAAAAGGGGCGGAGGGACAGACATGGGGCACTTACTATGCCTCGGTGAATTTCAACCACATTGATGGAAAAATAATGTCCGAGGATGATACTATCCTGGGAGACTGGGTTCCGAAAAGGTGGTATAAAATAAAAACGATCCTTGACAGGCCGTCAAAAACCTATAGTGTGTGGGTGGATGGTTTGCTCAAAGGCTCTGATATGGGAATAGACATGAAACAACCCGAACTCATCGATGCGATCTCGTTAATCGCGGGTCATCCGGGTGTTGAGGTATATTATGACGATGTAAAGGTGTTCGAATACATAACCGGGAAAGCACCACCTTCAGCTCCACAGAATCTGCAAGCAAGCGCAGGCGATGGACAAATAACATTGGGATGGAACCCCCCCTTATCGGATGGTGGCTCTCCAATAACAAAATATCGGGTATACCGTGGCCTGACCTCCGGAGGAGCAACCTACCTGAAAGAGGTGGGTGATGTACTGACATTCACCGACACGGGCCTATCGAACGGACAGACCTACTATTATCAGCTCTCGGCCGTCAATGCGGTCGGTGAAGGCCCCAGATCAAACCAGGCCAGCGCAAGACCGCAATCGGTCGATGCGCCATCCACGATAACGCCGATCTGGTGGAGGACATGGGGCGGGAGTGAAGGGGATTATGCAGGCTCGATCACAGTGGGTGGCACAAGCTTGTATGTTGTTGGTCGTACCCAAAGCTATGACGCGAATTGGGCCGACGCATTGGTCCTCAAATACGACCTGAACGGGAATTTGCTATGGAATAGGACGTGGAATGGAGGTGATCATTCCCAAAATCACGCCGACTCAATAGCATTGGATGGCACAAGTCTTTATGCTGCCGGCGGGACGGACAGTTTTGATTCGAATGGAAATGATTATAGCGAGGATGATGCGCTCCTTCTCAAATATGACACGAACGGGAACCTGCTCTGGTACAAAACATGGGGCGGGAGTGGAAATGAGGTGGCAACGTCCATAGTGGTGGGCAGCACGAACATCTACATTGCCGGATACACAGAAAGTTTTGGTGCGGGAAAGAACGATGCATTCCTACTCAAATACACGCTTAATGGAGATCTGGGCTGGTACAAGACATGGGGCGGGAGCAATGATGATAAGGCGTCATCCCTGAAGCTGGACGGTACCAACATTTACGTTTGTGGTTTTACAGAGAGTTATGGTGCAGGCGGCAGTGATGCATTCATCCAAAAATACGACCAGGATGGGAACCAGATATGGTACAAGACGTGGGGCGGAAGCGATTATGATGGAGCAAGCTCCCTGGCGGTGAGCAACGCAAAGATATACATCACTGGTACTACCGGATATACAGAAAGTGCTGGTGCAGGCCTGCCCGATGTATTTTTACAAGAATACGATTCGGACGGGAATCTACTCTGGACCAAGACCTGGGGTGGCAGCGATCATGACTATGCGACTTCCATGGCGATCGACAATACCCACATCTACATCACTGGTTTGACATACAGCTATGGCGCAGGCAGATTTGATTCCTTTATCCTCAAGTTCGATTTGAACGGTGATTTGATTTGGGACAGGACGTGGGGTGGAGAAGAAAGCGATGAAGCAAGCTCCTTGGCAATAGATACATCGAATATTTACATGGCTGGAAGAACATTTAGCTTTGGTGCCGGTTCAAACGATATCTTCCTCCTTAAGACCGATAAAACGAACGGTGGGGGTTGATATAAAATACCAGAAAAGATCCCATTTGTTTCGTAATGCGTCGACCATACGGCCGGGACGAGCGGCCGGCCGGACAGGACTGTCGGCACCCGTCCCTCCGGAGACGGCCCCCTCACCGCCGGGCCGCGTCCGCCCGCGCCCGCCGGGCGGCCCGCGCCCCGGTCATCGCGCCCTTCATGCCCATCCGGACTATCTGCGACGTCTCCAGGTACATCTCCGTGAGCCTGCGGACCTCCTCCTTGAGGTCCTCCTCCGGCCCGGGCTCCTCCGGCATCGGAGGTCGGAGCGGCCTTCGGCCACAAATAGGTTGCGACGGCTCCCACGGGCGCAAGGGACAAGGGAGCAAGGGACGAGGGCGCAAGGATGATATCGCCGGCACCTATTCCGGATGGGGTGGCCCATGAGGTACGGCGACCTGGGCGGCAGGGGCAGGGTCTACGACTCGAGTGGAGAGTTGATCCTCATGAAGGGCGAGGTGCCCATGGGGAAGGCCGTGCTGCGCTTCGGGGTCTACCGGAGCCTTCCGAGCTCCAAACCCTTCCTCCTGGATTTCTACGACGGGTCGGTCTTCCTCTCGGACCGGCGCCTGGCGGGCATCCGCAGGCCCGACCCGCGCAAGGCGGCCCTGGCGCGCCTTTCGTACACCGCGGACATGGACGTGCTCGAGACCGCCGACCGGACGAGGATGGTGCTGGAGAAGGGGGGGTTCGAGTTCTTCAGCGTGAGACTCGACGAGGTGCTCAGGGCCGCCCACTTTCATCCACCCCCCCGGAGCCCTTTTATCCGCGGAAGGAGAGCGGATGCCGGGGAGAGCATGGGGAGGAGCGTTCCGACATACAGGCTGAAGCTCGAGGAGCTGATAGCGGGGCTGGGGGACTACCGGCGGGCCCTGCGCGAGGAGGACCGCCGGGCGTTCGACGCCCTGATGAACCGCGCCAGGAGGTACGCCTCTGCCGCCGGCTTCCAGGCCTCGTCCGATCCGATGGAGACGGCCCTGCTGTCGATGCTCGTCGGCATCGAGAAGGAGCTCGGGGCGCTCAGGGGGGAGGCGGCCGGGGACGGTACCGCCGCGGCCTCTCTTCGGGCCGGAGGACCTCCGCGAGCGGCTCCGGCTCCGGGACCCGCGCAAGCTGCGCCGGCCGGCGGGCCCACGCAAGCGGCAGCGCCGCAGGAGCCTCCGTATACGGCACCGCTGGAGAAGCCTCCCCAACCGGCACCTGCACGGGCGCCTCCGCAAAAGGCCCCGGCGGGGGGATGCCCTCCATGACCGGCCGTGCCTCGGGCGGAGGGGCGCCGGGCGGACGGGCCGCGGGCGGCGGGTCCATCGACAGCACCTCGGTTCGGGCGGGCAGCAGCCGCCAGAGGCGCCGGCCGGCGGCCCCAAGCGGCCTCCTTGCGAGGTAGAGCCCCTGGGCCGCCAGTATCGCGAGTATGAGGTAGAGGATGGTGTACACCGGCGGTGGCGGCGGCGGGACCGGGCCCATCACGGTCAGGTTCCAGGTGTAGTTGGCGCCCCCGCCGCGGCCGTCGTCGACCAGCACCGTGATCCGGTAACCGCTCTCCTTTCCCGGGACGAAGCGGTGGCTGCTAGCGTTCTCGCCCTCCAGGGGAAGGCCGTTCACGGTCCAGCTGTAGCTCAGCGGGTCCCCGTCCGGGTCCACAGCCTCCACCGAGAGGTTGAGGCCCTGAGCCGGGGAGATCGCCACGTCCCCGGGCGGGTTGCGCATCACCAGCGACGGCGGCCGGTTTATGTTGATGGTGGCCGTCGCGAAGGACGAGGCCTCGTCATCGTCGCGTACCCAGAGCCGCACGGTGTAGTCGCCCGGCGAGGCGAACAGGTGGGTGACCCAAAGCCCGCTGGCCGAGCCCCCGTCGCCGAAGGTCCACTCGGCGGCCGTGATGGAGCCGTCCGCGTCGGTCGAGGTCGACACGAACTCGAAGGGCACGGCGAGGTCGCCGGGCGTCACGATGAACGAGGCGGAAGGGGGCTGGTTGCGCGCCCGGACGCGCACGGTGCACTGGGCTTCCGAGAGCATCCCGTCGACATCGCGCACGCTGACCCGTACCGTGTACTGTCCCTGGGTCTCGAAGATGTGCACGATGTCGCTGAAGTGGACCCAGTCCGTGACCATGCCGTCGCCGAAGTCGAACCTGTACTCCAGCCGGTCCCCGTCGATGTCGGTGGAGGCGGAGGCGATGAAGCGGTACTCCTGCCCGGCGTGGCCGTCTCTCCGGTCGGCAAACAGCCGGGCGCTGGGGGGATGGCCGATGAACTCGAAGCTGAGGTTGCCCCGGCCCTTCGTGCCCTCGTCGTCGGTGACGGTGAGCTCGACCGTGCAGGGGCCGGTGAAGAAGGAGTGGAGCACGATGTCGGGCTTGGTCGGCTGCACCATGGTCGTGAACGGCGGGGCGACGAGGAGGGTCCAGTTGTAGTCCACGAGCGACGCGTCGGCCGAGAACGTGGTGGCGAAGATGTGCAGCTGCGTGTCCTTGTACGGGGTGCCGGCCATGTCCAGGTAGACGACCGGGGGGTGGTTGCCCACGTTCAGCGTGATGTCGGCGCTGCGGTTGGCACCGTACCCGTCGGACACGGTGAGCCGGAATGTGTGGGGCCCGTTGTAGTACGGGGTGAACGCGAGCGAGGGCTGGTCCGTCCGGCCCAGCCGGGCGGCCGGCCCCTCCACCTGGCTCCAGGCGTAGGTGAGCTCGTCCCCGTCGGGGTCGACGGCGCGCGAGTTGATGACGGTCTGGTCGCGCTTGTAGATCGAGGTCCCCTTGGGGCACTCCAGGGAGAGAATCTGGGGAGGCAGGTCGACGGCGGCCTCGAGCCACAGGGAGGACAGCACGGGGGTGCTTTGCGGATCGGTGCTGCGAAGCTCGGCGCGGACCCGGATCTTCCCGCTCTCGGGGCGGGCCTTGGCCAGGCTCCCGTTCTCGTGGACGGAGCGCCAGCTCTCGCCGCCGTCCGTGGAGACCAAAAGGAGTATCCCGCAGCCGCCCGGGACGGTCGAGTCGGTGTCCAGCCGGTCCCAGCGGACGAGGTTCTCCAAGACGAGGTCGCGCGTGGTCACCGTGCCGTAGGGTAGGCGCTGCCCCGTCCCGTTGTCGAAAGCCAGCTCGGCCCCGCCGGCGGTGACGGCCGTGCCGGCCAGCTGGTAGCCGGCCGGGCCGTTCAGCCTCCAGACTATGACCCTGCGGTGGCGGTCGGTCGCGCCTATCTCGGGGTCCCCGGGCGCCGGCGGCCCGGTGTCACCGGTCACCGTCGAGGGCGGAATCGCGCAGGTGAGCACTAGCGCGCAAAGCGCAATGGCGCTCCTCGATCGGTCCATCGCCACCTCCCGGATCCCGGCAGCTCCGCTCCTGACCAGGCCCTCCGGCTTAATAATGATATTGGTCCAACATCAGATTATATGAACCCCGGGCGGGCCGGGCGAAGTGACCGCCTTCCGGCCGGGGTGGTTTTCCCGGTCCCCTGTCAAGGATTAAATAACCCCAGGCCATAGCGACCTCCCGTGAAGGTGCGCATCGGCTGCTGCGGGTGGCAGTACGACGACTGGGTGGGCCCCTTCTACCCCCCGGAAGCGAGGAACCGCCGGGCGGGCTGGCTCGAGCA
Organism: Methanobacteriota archaeon; assembly: GCA_016874675.1. Lineage (GTDB taxonomy): Archaea > Thermoplasmatota > DTKX01 > VGTL01 > VGTL01 > VGTL01. Next base: position 21,751 of record VGTL01000013.1, read on the forward strand.
CTACGGCCGCTTCTTCGACTCGGTCGAGATCGACAGCACCCACTACTCGGTCCCGGGGCGCAGGACGGTCGACGCCTGGGTCCAGAAGGGGCGGCGCATCGGGAACTTCGAGTTCTCGCTCAAGGTGCACCAGGAGGTCACCCACGGCCGTCTCGTGGCGCTGGATGCCGCCGGGGCCGCAGCGCTCGCCCGGGACTTCGAGCGGGATGTGCTCGCCCCCCTGGACGACGCCCGGCTGCTGGGCGCGGTGCTGCTCCAGCTCTCCCCCCACTTCCGCCGGGTGGACGACGCTCGGGGCTCCTCGCAGGCGGTCCTCCGGGATTTCCTTGGCGGCCTGGACACCGGGCGCTACCGGTACGTCGTGGAGTTCCGCCACGAAAGCTGGCTGGACGCCGGGCGCAGGGAGATCCATCCCGGGGCGCTCGACATACTTCGGGAGCGCAAGGTGGCCGTGTGCGTCCTGGATTCCCCGGGGTTCCCGGTGACCTCTGCCCAGACCGCCGACACCGCTTACATCCGCTTCCACGGGCAGAACCGGGATATCTGGTTCTCGCGCGAAAAGCCCGGGGGCGACACCCGGCTCAACCGCTACGACTACCTGTACTCCGAGGAGGAGCTCGGCCCCTGGGTCGACCGGGTGGAGGACATCGAGCGCCGGTGCCGGGAGGTCCGGATAGCCTTCAACAACCACGGCCACGCCAAGGCCGTGAGGAACGCCCTTGTGTTCCGCCGCATGCTGGGCGGGGACGCCGGCGGGAAGGAAACCCGGATGCCGGAGAGGGTGACGCTGGACAGTTTTTGAAGGGCAGGAAGGCAGGAAGGCAGAAAGGCAGCAAGGGAGGGCAGGAAGGCAGAAAGGCAGCAAGGGAGGAAGGGGACGGCCGTCGTTCCTTCCTGCCTTCCTGCCCTGCTGCCTTTTTGCCTTCCCTTTCTGCCTTCCTGCCTTGTTGCCCTGCTGCCTTTCTCCCCACACTACAGCCAGGGCACGACCTCGTACTTCTCCACGAGGGAGACGAAGCCATCGTAGTCGACGGTCCGGATGCCCTCGAGCATCAGGACGCCCGAAAGACCCCGGGCCTCGAGGTCCTCCTGGAGGGCGAAGACCGAGACGCCCTCGTCCATGAGGCGCTGGAGGAGCTGTCGCGCAGGGGAGCCGTTCACGGCGGAGAGCACGCCGTCTTCTATGAGGAGCAGCGCCCCCGAGGCGACTCGGGAGGCGGCCAGGAGGTCGGAATGAGAGCTCGCCGGGCGGGAGACGATGTGCAGCTTCAGAACGGCATCACCACCTTCGCCTCGTCCATCAGGGCCCGCAGCTCGGTGACCCGGATGGCCCGCAACTGCGCGTCCACGAGATCCTCGATGCGGACCCTCCGGTCCGCCAGGTCCTCCTGCAGCACGAGCAGTTCCTTGATGCCGTTTGCGACCAGCCCGGCGAAGGCCGCACCCAGGTCCCCGAAGCCAAGCGTGCCCTTGCCCTGCCCCTTCACCAGGTTGAAGACACCGTCCTCGAGGAACACCGCCTTGACGGGGATCTGGAACGCCAGGAGCGCCTCGGCCATCCGCAGCCCCTCGGCCGGGAACACCGTGCCGTGGGGCGGCCGCCGGAAAAGGAGCAGCACGGGCCGCTCGGCGCCGGGTTCGGCGGGCATGTCGGGCGACATCTCAGCCGCCCCCGAAGACGAGGAACCGGTCGCAGTCCTGGAGCATCTTGACGAGCGCCCCCATGCCGCCCATCGCGGTTTTGGGGGCGAGGAGGTCCTTGCCAAGGCCGCGGAAGCGCGCGCAGGTCCCGCAGGCCACCACGCGGGTTTTGGCCCCCAGCTCGGAGAACATCTGTCCGATGTTGCGGAAGCCGGGCGCGGCGATGGCGCGGTTGGCGTTGTTCACGCCGTCGGTGTAGAGGAAGATGCCCAGCACCTCGTGGCCCCGGGCGAGCGCCGCCTTCGCGAAATGGTAGGCGGTGTCGGAGGCCTCGTGCTGGTAGGGCCCGGTCAGGAGAAGGATGCCTATCTTCATTTCGAGGTCTTCCTGATGATGGCGCAGATGATGCTGTCCTTCTCTTCGATGGACACGAGCTCGTTCCCGGTGCGCCGGCACCAGGCAGGTATGTCCTCGAGCGAGCCCGGGTCGTCCGCGGTGATCATGAGCGTCCGGCCGCTCTCCATGGTCTTGAACGCCTCGGCCAGCTTGAGGACGGGCTCCGGGCAGTAGAGACCCACGGCGTCTATTATCCGGTCGGCTTCGGGATGTATTCCGATTCCCCCAACGGGCAGTTGAACCTTTTTGCAATATATATAGGTTATTCACGGGGCAGCGAGGAGCGGTGGGGCAGCAGGCAGCGGGCCCGCAGGCGAGCGAAGCTCGCCCAGGCAAGGACGACCGGAGGCCGTCCGGGAGCGGGGAGCGGTGACGAGACGGAGCCCGTCGTCCACCGCTCCCCGCTGCCCGCTCCCCGCTGCCCAGTCTTCCCGATGCCCGTTGCCCGTTGCGCCAATTTATCACAATTCTTATCTAGTAATTGAGCACATCCCCTGCCGATGATGGGAGAGACGAGGCCCGAGGAGCTGCGCGCCCTGGTGTCGCGCTACTTCACGGTGGTCGGGCTCCACTACGACGAGCAGTCCGTGTTCCTGCCCATCGCGATGCGGGAGGTGGACGGGGACTTCGAGAGGTCGTTCGACCTTCTGCGCCGGGAGCTGGTCCCCCGGGGCTTCATACCCATGCTCATCAAGGACCAGGGCGAGCTGGGCGTCTACATCGCCCGCAAGCCGCCGACGAGGTACCGCAGCACCAGGGTCAACCTCGTGATGCTCGTCGTCACCATCTGCACGACCGTCTTCGCCGGGACGGTCGCCTGGGCCCCCTACGAGGACCTGGGGGTGTTCTCGGCGCGCTCGCTTGTCCTCGGCTCGGTCTTCTTCGCCCTCCCGCTGATGCTCATACTCGGCGTGCACGAGCTTTCCCACTTCATGGCCGCCCGGCGCCACGGCGTGGCGGCGTCGCTCCCCTTCTTCCTCCCGGCCTTCCCGCCCCTGGGCACCTTCGGCGCCTTCATCTCGATGCGCGACCCGATACCCGACCGAAAGGCGCTGCTCGACATCGGCGTGTCGGGCCCCATCGCCGGGTTCGTGATGGCCATCATCGTGACGTTCCTGGGGGTCTGGCTCACGGGCCTTTTCGCCATCCCGGTGCCCAAGGACACCGGCGGGCTGCTCTACCTGGGCTCCCCGCTGCTCTTCGACTGGATCTGGCGGGCGGTCGGCGCCGGTGGAAACTACCTCATGCACCCCACGGCGTTCGCCGGCTGGGTGGGCTTCCTCGTGACCGCGCTCAACCTGCTCCCCGCCGGGCAGCTCGACGGCGGCCACGTCGCCCGGGCCGTGCTGGGCGAGAGGTCCCGGTTCGCCGGCTACGCCGCGGTGGTGGCCCTGGGCATACTGTCGATGGTGTCCTTCGACATCGACTGGGCGACCGGGCAGGTCATCATAGGGCCGGGCTACATCGGCTGGTTCGTGTTCATCTTCCTCATACTCTTCCTGGGCCTCTACCACCCGCCGCCCCTGAACGACCTCACGCGCCTGGACCGGCGCCGCAAGGGGCTGGGGCTGCTCGCCGCCGTCATCCTCGTCATAGCGTTCGTGCCGGTGCCGATGGTGCAGGGGACCCCCGAGTACGATCTGCGGCTGGTGGCCGAGGAGACCTCCGGCAACGTCGGGGCGAACGGGTCGATGAATTACACCCTGTACATCGAGAACACCGGGAACGTGGGCACGGACATGAAGCTGAACGCCTCTTTCGCGGACCGCTCCTCCGAGGGCGCCGGCTGGAGGCTCCACGTTTCCAACTCGAAGCTCTTCGTGCCGGCCGCCGGCTTCCGGGCCGCAAACATCACCGTCCAGGCGCCCGAGACCGCCCAGCCGGGCGCGAGGTCCTCGGTGGTCGTCAAGGCCTGGCCGGCCCAGAGCGCCCAGAAGCAGCGCACGATGGAGTTCAACACCACGGTCGGGCACCTCCGGCTGATGGCAGACCCCCGCTCGATGCCGGCTGTCCCGTCGGGGCCGGACCACCTCCCCCGGGCCTCGTTCAACCTGACATTGCAAAACCTCCAGGACGCGAACCGCAGCGTCCGCTTCAACCTGAGCATATCCGGGAACTCCTCCTGGTTCGACTGGCCCTCGGGCAACCTCTCCGTGGCCCTGTCGAGCCTGCAGAACTTCACCTTCTGGTTCAACGTGACCCCCCCGCTGTCCGTCCCGCCCGGCGTGCGCGCGACCTTCACGGTCGCCGCGGAGGAGGCCGGGAACTCCAGCCGCAACGCCTCCGTCCCGCTCGAGGTCGAGATGCCGGCGGTGCACGTGCTTCGGATAAGGCCTCTGGGGGAGAACGCCACCAGCCCCTCCATCGCGCGGGGCGACACCGCGGTGGTGCAGTTCATCGCCGACTACAACGGGAACTTCGGCGACAGCTACGCGATCGAGGTCCGGAGCTCCGCGGGGCTCGACGTGACTTTCGAGCCCGGGCCGCTCCGGTTCCCGGGTCCGGGTAGTGCCACGCGCCATCTCTCGCTCGCCGTGGCGCCGGACGCCCCGGCGGGAATCCTCACCGCGACCGTCTCGTTCCGCTCGGCCTACGACCAGGAGGTCCAGTCCAAGCTCCTGTTCTCGGTGACCGTGGGATGACGCTCGCGGCGCGGCCGGGCGCGCTCAGCGCCGGGGCGACGACATCGCCACGAGCGCCAGCGCGGCTCCTGTGAGTATGACCATCCCGATGGCCATCGCCCTGGGCGGCGGCGGCGCCGAGCGGACGACGGCGGGGAGCGAGCGCTGGTTGTTTCCCTCCGAGAGCTCGGCAAGGTCCATCCCGCTGTCGGCCACCGCCCTGACGGTGTGCTTCCCGGGAGTGGCGGTCCAGTCGAACGTGAGGTTGCGCCAGCCGCCGGGCGACAGGGAGTCGACGGGCTGCCGGTACGCCACCTCCCCGTCGATGTAGACCGCTATCCGGAAGTTGCGCGCCGGCACCTGGCCCAGGTTCTGCACCCTGACGGTCAGGGGGACCCGGTCGCCCGGGGAGGCCCCGTCTATCGGGCCGCCGAGGGAGCGGACCGAGAGGTCTGGGTAGAGGTCCAGCCTGAGGGTGAAGCTGATGCTGTAGGTCCCGTCGAGCGTGGTGGAGTTCCTGGCCCCCGCTTTCGAGGCCGTCGCGGTGAACGGCAGGTGCCGCCTCTCGGAGCCGTCGGGGAGCCTCTCGTAGGCGGTGAGCACGACGAACTCAGGGTCGCCCGAAAAGACCGTCCTGCCGCCCGAGTCCGTTATGGTGACGGGCGTCCGGAGGGGCTGGCCGTTGGCGTCGACGCAGGAGCCCGCGGCGAGCACCATCTCGTTGACGTCCGCCAGCCGGTTCCTCTCCCCTCCCGGCCCGATGAAGAGGTTGTCCCGGGTGCCCTCGAGCGGCCCCAGGGAGGCCACGCCGATGTCGTTACCGGCGATCAGGTTCCCCGACAGCCTGTCGAGGCCGGCCCAGGAGCGGACGCCTATCCCGTTCCCGGTGAGCCGGTTTTCGGCTATCCGCAGCGTGCCGGTGGAGTTTATCGCCTCCAGGCATCCGGAGATGTCGTTGCCCGAGACGGTGCCGCCGACCCAGATGGACGCCTCGATGCCGCTCACGCACCCGGAGATGGTGTTGTTCGTGACGGTGGCGCAGTCGTAGAGGTAGATGCCGGACTCGTCGGGGAGACCGCGGCCGAAGACGTTCGAGGCGATGACCGTGCGCGAGGGCGGGAACACTGAGAGCGGCGAATCCCGGAAGGTGCAGTTGCGCACGGTGGAGGCGTCGCCGCTGAACCTGACCTGGGTGAGGTTGAACGTGCAGTCGTGGAGGTCGAGCGCGGTGCGGTACCCGAAGAACGAGCCCCCGGTGAAGTCGGCAAACGAGAGCGACTGGGGCCCCGCTCCCGGGCCGGCGTAGACCAGAAGGGCCTCCCGGCCGGCGGCGCACACCTCGCCGTCCTCCGTGACGTAAATGAACCTTATGCGGGCGCTCCCGTTGCCGTCGGCCACCAGGCCCCCGGCGACCGTTACCAGGGGCGCGCTGCCCTCGGTGCAGCTGGGCGCGAGCGCCCGGATGCGCACCTCCGTCCCGGGCCTGATGACCAGCGTCCGGTCGGCGCCGAACGTCACGCTCTCGTTGACGAGGACCCGTCCCTCCCAGATTACCACGGCGGGCGCGGGCTCCTGCGCGGCGGCGGGCGGCGGGGCGAGGGCGAGCACCGTCGAAAGCAGGGCCACGAGCAGGAGACCGCGGGCCGGATTGCGCATGCTTCCGGCGAGCGGGCTCGACGGATATCAGCTTTTTGGTGGCGGCGGCTCAGCGGGCGGCGCGCCGGCGCTCGCGCCGTATCCTGCGCTTGAGCTCCCCGGGAACGAACTCGGGAATGGAGTTTCGCCAGACGAGGAGCAGCAGCCAGAGGGAGTAGGCCACCAGGAGCACGAGGAAGAGCGCCCAGTAGACCACGCCGGTCGCGACCGATATGTAGATCCCCAGGATGAGCGCGTTGTACGGGAGCTGGGCGGCCAGGGCGCGCCCGTACCATGGCCAGGGGGTGCCGCGCGCGCTGCCGATGCCCACGAGCGCCCCAGCCGCCGTCCGGAGGAAGGTCGACGAGAGCGCAAGCCCCACCAGCATGACCACTCCGGGGGGGCTGACCAGGAAATCGGACCGGGCGGCCTGGTTGTAGGCGAGCCCCATGACGCCCGAGGCCGAGAAGCCGGCCCCGAGCGCCACGCCGACGAACGCGGCCTCGGGCTTGCCCCGGACCCACTTGTGGTTGAGGACCACGAAGAGCACCAGGTTCTCGAGGGCCGAGAAGGCGACGACGTAGATGACGGCTCCGAGAAGGCCCCCCAGTATCAGCCCGGCGTCGAGGAGGATGTGGAATGTGAAGCCGACCAGCCCCAGGATCATGCCGAAGCCGAATCCCAAAAAGAGCTTTCGCTCCTCGAGCGCGGGCGCGAAGCCGCGCAGGATGTAGTACATGGCCAGGAGCGCCGGGCCGGCCCCGAGCGTCATCGCGACCAGAAGGGCGAGCTGCATTCAATCGCCTCCCCGGCCCCTGCCGCCCGGGACGCCGGCGCCCGGGGGCCCGGGCCGGGCGCCTTCGGGCCCGGCCGCCCCCCTGGCGCCAGGGGCCCGCTCCGCCCGATAGCGCGAGCGCACGTGGAGGTTCCCGGCCAGGAGCGCCAGCGCGAACGCGGCAAGCAGGTTCGCGAGCAGGGCGGTGGTGTCCCCGATGAAGAGAACGAGCGGGGCCGCCACCGCGGCGCAGAACGACGCCATCGCGGCCGTGGTCCTCCAGTGGAGCGCCCGGGCCATCGGCGCAGGATAAACGCCAAACGCTAAATATATATCCATTGGGAGTTATGAAGAGCCGACGGTGCGGAGGGCGGCGCGTGCCGCGCACTGGCAGGGAGAAAGGGTTCGGATGGGGGTTGGGCTTGGAAGGTAACGGTGGCGCCGGCGAGGATCCGCCCGGGACCGGGCTCGAACTGGCCCAGAGGATGAGGCAGCTCAAGGCCGCCGAGGATGAGGTCGAGAGGGGGCGCGCCGATCTCGAGAGGCGCAAGCAGGACTTCACCGGCAGGGCGGAGGAGCTCAGGAAGATAGCCGAGGAGCTCGCGCGCAGGGAGGCGCAGCTCCGGGAGCGGGAGGGGGCGACCGCCGCGGCCGAGGAGAGGACGAGGGCGCTCGAGGCCAACGCCAGGGCCGTCGAGGACGAGGGCAGGAGGAACGCCGTCGACGCCCGCAACCTCAAGAACTTCGCCATGCAGCTGCAGAAGAAGGAACAGGAGATGAACATCCGGATCAAGAACTTCAACGACGAGGCCGAGACTGAGCTTCGCGGCCGCGTGGAGGCGCTGGCGCGGCGGGAGCAGGAGGCCCAGCGCAGGGACCAAGACAGCGTCGCCCGGACCCACGAGGCCTCGCGGCGGGAGCAGGAGCTCGAAAAGCGCGAGAAGGCGGCCTCCGAGAAGCTCCAGGAGGTGGCCCGCCGGGAGGACCAGCTCCGGTTCCGGGAGGAAGGGCTCGAGCGGCGCGAGAAGTCGCTCCAGCGAGGCGAGCAGAGGGCGGCCCTGGGCGACGGTCAACCGCAGGGGGACGCCGCCGCCGATGCGGCCGGCGCGCCCGGTGAGGGGACCGGAACGATCGGCGAGGGGGCCGGCGCGACTCCGCAGGCCCGGGAGCAGGAGCTGGGCCTCTGGGAGGAGCGGCTCAACCAGCAGACCGGCGAGCTCACGCTCAGGCAGGAGGAGCTGCGCGCCCGAGAGGACTCCCTTCGGGCCGTGTCGGAGGATGTTGGCCGCCGGGAGGAGGAGCTCCTGAAGAGGGAGGAGGCGCTCGCCGCCCGGGGACAGGCGCTCGCCTCCCGCGAGGCGGCCCCGGCGCCCGTGCCGGGCGCGACCTCGGCCCAGGAGGAGCTCGCCACCGAGCTCGAGGCAAAGCGCGAGGAGCTGCGATTGCGGGACAAGGAGCTCAAGCTCAGGCAGGAGGAGCTCGAGCGGCGCGAGGTCGCCCTGAGGGAGGGCTCGGCGAAGCTCTCAGTGGGGCAGGAGCACCTCGAGCGCGCCGGGGGGCGGCTGAGGGAGTCCGTCGCCTCCCCACGGGAACTCTCGGACGAGGACAAGGTGCGCCTGGACGCCGACCTCATGCGCCGGTCGGAGGAGCTCCGGCTCCGGGACGAGGAGCTGCAGGCCGCCGCCCGGCGCGCCATGGAGCAGCTCGACGAGCGCGAGCGCGACCTCACCGCCCGGGAGGAGGAGCTGTCAGCCTCCTCGGGGCGGCTCGCCGAGGGCGAGACGGGGCTCGCCGGCCGCGAGCGGGAGCTCGACGCCCGCGAGCTGAACCTCCAAAAGCTCCTGGCGGGCCTCGACGACAGGGCGCAGGTGGCCAAGGAGCTCGACGAGCGCACGAGGCTCCTCGAGGAGCGGGAGCGGGTGGCCGAGCAGTTCAACCAGGAGCTCCGGGCCCTGGACGCCGTCATCCAGAAGAGGGCCGCCGAGCAGGAGGAGGCCGACCGCAACCTGCGAGAGCGGGAGGAGGCATTGGACCACGACGAGGACGCGCTGGACGCCGAGCGCGACGAGCTGCTCCGGATGAAGCGGGACATCGAGACCGGCTCCGAGAAACTGCGGGTGCGGGGCCTGGAGCTAGAGAACGGCGCCAAAAGCCTCGCCGAGCGCGAGGGCGTCCTCAAGGCCGAGGAGCAGCGCATGGACCAGCAGCTCGAGCAGATAGCAAAACGCGGCGGCGAGGTCGAGGACCTCCAGAGGGACCTGCGCGCCAAGGAGGTCCACCTCGCCGCCCTCGAGGAGGAGACCAAGGACTGCCCCTACTGCTCCGCCAAGGACGGCTTCGTGAGCACCATGCGCGCCATCGCCGAGGCCAAGGCGCTGGGGGCCGACACCTCGGACGCCGAGCGGCTCTTCAAGCAGGCGCGCGCCGCCCTGGACGGCTCCAGCTACGAGGGCGCCGTGCAGTACGCGCGCAAGGCGATGATACTGGCCCGGGAGGCCAAGCAGAAGTACCTCGTGTACGGCGTCTCCTACATCCTCTCGAGCGCCGAGCGGGCCGTGCGGAGCGCCGCCCAGCTCGGGGTGGACAACGTCGAGGCGGAGGGCCTGCTCGCCTCGGCCCGGGAGGCGCTCGGGAAGAAGGACTACGAGAGGGCCGAGACACTCGCCAAGCGGGCCGAGCGCGCCGCCATATTGGCAGAGGACAAGGTGCGGGAGCTGGGCGACCGGCTGGAGCGCACCGCCCGGCGGCTGGAGGAGGCCCGCTCCTACGGCATCGACATGTCCGAGGCCGAGTCGGCGGTGCAGTCCGCGAGCGCGCTCATGAAGGACCGGAAGCAGCCCGACGCGCGCGCCCGGCTGGAGGGCGTGGAGGAGATGATATTCCTGGCCTTCCGCAGGGAGGCCACCCGGGTCCTGGACGAGGCCCGCGACAGCCTCATGGCCCACCGCATCGAGGGGCTGGACCTCTCCGACGCCGAGCTGTTCTTCGCCAAGGCGGAGGAGAGGCTGGCCGAGGGCGACTATGGCAAGTGCATCCAGTGCTCCCGCGAGGCGGTGCGGCTGGCCGGCGAGGCCAAGACGGCCGCGGCCGCCGAGAGCACCTCTCAGGAGGGCGCGCCCCGCCGCCATCGCGCCCGCCCCAGGATCCTCGCGGCGACCATGAGGCTCCCCCAGCCGGGCGGCTCCCAGATCCCGCCGGTCATTGTGGCCCCTCCACAGGACAACGGCGAGCCGCAGGGCGGCGGGCGGGTCCCGCCCGGGGCCGCCGCACCCGCCGGTCCCCAGATAGTGGCGCCGGGCGCGCCGCAGCCGGACCTCGCCAAGGCCGGCCCCAGGCAGTCCCCGGTGGCCGTCGCCGGAGGCCCTCCGCCCAGCGAGTACGAGTGCCCCAACTGCCGGAACCGCTTCCTGGTCGAGGACCGGCGCCGGCCCCTGATGACCAAGTGCCCGCGCTGCACCACCTTGATGAGGCTTACTTGAAGGGCAGCAAGGCAGCAAGGCAACAAGGCAGCAAGGGGGGAAGTGGACGGCCGTCGTCCCTTTCTCCCTTGCTGCCTTGCTGCGCCGCCGCTGCTTTCTTCCTCCCTATCACAGTCTAGCCCGTTTCCGGCCGCCCCGGTGGCCCCCCGGCCTGCGCCTGAGGAACATCACGACGGCCATGACGGCCGCCAGCGCCAGCATGGCGCCCGCCGCCAGCTGGACATGGGGGAACGGCGCATCGACCGGCGGAACGGTCTGGGGGCGCTCCACGTCGATGACCCAGGTGTGGCCGGTGGAATCGATCCCGTCGGTCACGTTGACGGTCAGGGTCTCCGTCCCGGGGCGATCGGGCGCGACGAGGTCGAAGGCGCGGTCGCTGGAGCCGGCGGGCTGGCCCGACAGGCGCCACTCGTAGACAAGTGGATTGCCGTCGGGGTCCGTCGCCCGGACCTCAAAGTGCGCCGGTTCGCCGGTGTGCAGCCGGACCCTGCTTGCCGGCGTAGACGACTCTATGACCGGGGGGCGGTTGACGTCGATGACCCTGACCAGCCAGGTGGAGGAGGCCGAGAGCACCCCGTCGGAGACCGACACCGTCAGGTTGTGCACCCCGCTCTCCGTGTGGTCCGGCCTGTAGACGAAGCCCATCGTGCCGGTCTCCACCTGGATTCCGTCCAGGAGCCACCGGGACGACAGCGCGTCACCGTCGGGATCTATGGCGGTGACTGAGAACGCCAGCAGGCCCCCCTCGTCGACGTCGGGCGCCACCTCCGGGTCCCTGGAGAGTATGCGGGGCGGCCTGTCGTAGGAGATGCGGATGTTGTCGACCGTGAGGTACCCGGGCGTGGCGGAGGTGAAGTTGAGGCGCACCGTGGCGTTGGGCAGGAGGGCCCGCCGGGCCTCCTGCACCAGGCGGTTGAAATCATCGCGCAGCTCCGGGCTCGAGTGGTTGCCGTCGGGCAGGGCCCCCGGCAAATTCCAGGCGGTCACCCCCGAGCGGCCCAAGAGCAGGCTGACGTCCGAGGGGCGGCTCTCCATCCCCAGGTCCAGGAAGACCGACGAGAGCGTCGGTGTCGACGACGGGGATCCGTCCAGCACCAGCCGGTACACCAGGACGCGTCCGGTTCCGGAGAACTCGAAAGGGAGGCCCGGCCGGAGGGATTGCCAGGTGGTGCCGTTGTCCGGGCTGAGCTCCATCCCGAGCGAGGCGGGGCCCTCGCCCTGCCGGCCCTCGGCGAGATAGACGTCGGCCGTCCGGAGGGGATGCGGGAGTATGAAGTGCCTGGAGCGGAGCGTCCCCCTGGCGGGGTGGGAAAGGTAGTCGAGACCGAGCGAGGCCAGGGCGGGCGTGGCGGTGGGATCCTTCGTGGACAGAGAAACCCTCCAGCGCAGGTACCTTGCGGCGGGGGGCCCGTCGGGGGCCCCGGCAGCCGAGATGTCGAAGAAGTCGGACCAGGGCCCGCCCGCACCCGGCGAGGTCGACAGCTCCACGCCCAGGGTGGTGTTGTCCGGCAGGTCGCCCGACCAGTCGGCCCCCGCCAGCGCCGCCGGGACCGTCCCGAGGTCCTGGGGCGGTGAGAGGAACTCCCCGGCGGGGAAGTAGGGGATGGTCCCCCGGGAGTGGAAGATCTGGAAGTTGGTGCCGAAGGCACCCTGGCGCGTGCGGTTGTCCCACCAGGCCACGTGGACCCAGCCCTGGGCGTCCACTCCCAGGGCCGGCGAGTACGAGAGCGTGTCGCGTGGCGCGTCGTCCACCAGGACCGGCGGGCCGAAGGACTTGCCGCCGGAGGTGGAGTTGGCGTAGAATATGTCCGGGTAGGTGTTGCGGCGGTCGTGCCAGGCGACGTGCACCGTGCCGTCGGCGCCGAGGCGCACGCGCGGCTGGAACTGGTCCTTGCCCGGGCCGGCGACCATTGAAACCGGAAGGTTGGCGGAGAAGGCTATCCCGTCCGGGGAGCGGGAGTACATTATCCTGTAGCCCTCGTAGCGTCGGTCGTGCCAGACCACGTGAACCGTCTGGTCGGGCCCCACCGCCACCGCCGGCAGCGCCTGGAACGAGCCCTGGTCCCCGGTGTCGTCCACCCTCCTCTCCGGAAGGAAGCCGCTCCCCCCGGAGCGGGCGTAGTATATGTCGAAGTCGCCGCTGCGGTTGTCGTACCACACGGCGTGGAAGCGGCCGTCGCTGCCCGCCGCCAGGCGGGGCCGGAGCTGCTCCCGCCCGCTGCCGTCGTTGTTCAGGCGGACCGAGGGCGAGAAGGTCGCACCGTCGTCGGAGAGGGCGCAGCGGACGTCCTTGTCCCCGGCGCGCGTGTCCTCCCAGGCCACCGCCACCCTGCCCGAGGGCGACAGCGCGAGCGAGGGGAAGGAGGCGTTGGTCCCCGGGGGCCCGTCATCGACGCGCACGTTCGGGGAGAACGTGGCGCCGCCATCCGTGGAGGCCGAAAGGTAGATGTCCTCGTTGCCGCTGCGGTTGTCCGTCCAGGCGACGTAGATCCGGTCCCCGGGCCCGATGGCGACCTCGGCCGCCTCCTGGCGGGCCTTGTTGGAGCCGAGATCGTCGTTCACCCTGACCGCCCGGGAGAAGTTGGCGCCCCCCTCACCGGTGGCGGCCAGGTATATGTTGAAGTCGTACTCGCCCTGGTCGGTCCAGGCGATGACGACGCGCCCTCGGGAGTCCACCGCGAGCGCCGGGTCGTACTGCGGCTGGTTCGTGGGGTGGATGCGGAGGTTTTTCGAAAAGTACATCGCGCCGGCGTCCAGCGAGAGCCTGAGGGTGCGGTCCACCACGGCCGTGCCGCAGGCCGGATTGCCCTGCCAGGCGGAGAAACCCAACGAGCCCGGGACGTCGGCGAGGCGCAGGAGGTCGCCGTCGAGCACCAGCCCGTCGGAGGTGCCTCCCTCCAGGAGGCCGGCGCCGGCGACGGTCAGGTTGGTCGACATCCGGACCGGGGAGGGGCTCAGGTCGAACCGGGCGCCCTGGACCAGGGCCTCCGAGGGGAGCGTGAACGACACGGAGTCGTTGTAGCCGGGAGGCACCCGCACCAGGAGCTCTGCGGAGGTGTCGCCCGCGGAGGTCTTGTAGAGCTCCGAGCCGCCGACCGCGACGGGCATGAGCTGCAGGACGGCCGGGGCCAGAAGGAGGGCTGCGGCCAGCGCTGCGGCCGCCCTCGCCCGACGCCAGGTCATGGGACCAACATGCCCCGCCGATATTATAATAATTCACTCCTCGTGGGGATTTCAACATAATTTCGATAAAGGCGCAAGGCGCAAGGCGCAAGGCGCGAGGCTTGAGGCGCAAGGGTCAAGGCATATGGAACAAGGGGGAGGGAGCAAGGCAGCAAGGCAGCAAGGCAGCAAGGCAGCAAGGCAGCAAGGCAGCAAGGCAGCAAGGCAACAAGGGGACGACGGGTCGTTCCATACCCCCTGCTGCCTTGCTGCCTTGCTGCCTTCCCTTGCTCCCTTTCTGCATTCCTGCCTTCCTGCCTTTTCCCCTCGCGCCCTGCGCCTTGCGCCTTGCGCCTTTTTCATGCGCGATACAACAAGGTTTATCTATGTCGTACAGCGTTGAAGCATCCGGCCATGTCCGGCAGGCACGTGTTGATTTCGCAGGAGGAGCTCAACGAGATACGCGCGCTCTACGAGGGCGTGATGTCCAACGCCTCCCACGGCCTGTTCTTCAAGGAAGGGAGCATAATCGGCATCGGGGTCGCCTCCATCGCCAACCGGGACCGGGGGACCTACTTCGAGACCTGCCGCAGGGTGCTTAGGGAGAAGAACTGGGTGAAGGACATCGCGTTCGACCAAGACACCGTCTCCGCCACGGGCTCCATAGAGGCGTCCCGGGGGGAATCCCCCACCTGCCACCGCCTGCGCGGCATAATCCGGAAGATATACGAGGTTTATATGGAAAGAAAGGTATACTGCCAGGAGGTGGAGTGCGAGTCCACCGGGCGGGAGCGGTGCCAGTTCAAGATCCTTTCCGAATCGAAATGGTGACGGGGGAAACAAGATGCTTCGGTCCGAAAAGCTGGGGGAGATCCTGCGGGAGCTCAAGAAGGTCGGGGGCATCGAGGCCTCGGCGGTCGTGAGCCGCGACGGCATCCTGATGGCCTCGGACATCCCGGACGACGTCCACGGCGAGACCTTCGCCATCATGAGCGCGACCATGCTGGGGGCCGCCATCACCGCCAACTCCGAGCTGCGCAAGAAGCTCCCCGACCGCATAATAGTCGAATCGGGCGACGGCCGCACCGTGGTGGCCGGCGCCGGGGAGAAGAGCCTGCTCGTCGTCAGCACCCGGGGGGCCGCCGACATTGCGGCGGTGCTCAAGGGCATCGACGGGGCCTGCTCCCGCGTCGAGGAGATGGAGTAGGGACCGGGGCGCCCGGGAACGCCGGCCGTTGCCGGGCCGCCGGCGGGAACGCTCTCGGGGGATGGGAATTTGACGGCACGGTTGACCGCGGTCGCGTCATTGGCCCTCGTGGCCTGCATTGCCATCCCGGCCGCTCCGCCCCTTCAGTCGCCGGGGGTTGCGCTCGCCCCGGCGGACGGTGGCGCAGCCGGACGCGCCGTCCCCCTCTTCGCCAACGCCTCGGCCGCGGCGGGGCTTTCGGGCGTCGGGGGCAACTTCTTCGCCTGGGGCGACTACGACAACGACGGCCACGAGGACCTGCTCGTGGACGGCCAGAGGCTTTTTCGGAACAACGGCCCGCCGGGCTGGACCTTCACGGAGGTGACCGCGGCCGCGGGAATCGGCCAGAGCGGGGCCAACTGCGGCAACTGGGCGGACTACGACAACGACGGGTACCTGGACCTCTTCTGCCCCTCGGGCGGGTGGTCCACGGACTACGACCCGCGCTGGGACGTCCTGTGGCACAATAACGGCGACGGCACGTTCACCAACGTCACGGAGGCGGCAGGGCACGTGACCGACGGCTTCCCGTCCGTGGCGGCGGGGTGGGGCGACTACGACCGCGACGGCTTCGTCGACCTCTACGTGGCCAACTACGAGAACGCCTCGATGAGCTCCTACTACCCGGACGTGCTTTGGCGCAACGACGGCGACGGGACGTTCACGAACGCGACCTCTTCGGCCCACATGAACGAGAGCGCCGACCCCAAGCCGGGCCGGGGAGTGTCCTGGTGCGACTTCAACAACGACGGCTGGCCGGACGTGTACGTTTCGAACTACAGGCTCAAGGCCAACTACCTCTACATCAACGACCGGGATGGCACGTTCACGGAATGGGCGACCCATCTCAACTGCGCCGGCGAGCCCACCAACCGGCTGGGCCAGACCTACTACGGCCACAGCGTGGGCGCCGCCTGGTCCGACATCGACAACGACGGCGACTTCGATCTTTGGGTGACCAACCTGGCGCACAAGGACCCCTACCGCGGGCCCATCTGCGACGACTCGGAGCTCTACCTGAACTACGGCAACGCCTCCATCGGGGGCATAAACCACAACTACGACTTCACCGGCATACGCGACACGAGCGGCATCCCGACCAAGCGCATCCTCGGAGGCGAGGACGAGCTCTTCGTGGGCTGCGCCTGGGGCGACTTCGACAACGACGGGTACGAGGACCTGTTCATCCCCCAGATATACAACGACATAACCTACGCCTATTCGTTCCTGTACCGCAACAACGGCAACAACACCTTCACGGACGTGTCCGAGGATGCCGGAGTGCGCGTGTGGGACACCTACGGCGGGGCCTGGTGCGACTTCGACGGGGACGGGGACCTGGACCTCGTGACCGGCGGCAAGGGGACCCCCGACACGAACGGCACGCACGAGATACATCTCTACAGGAACCTCCTGAACGACCAGGGGGACTCGACCTGGCTCGGTCTGCGGCTGGTCGGCACGAAGAGCAACGCCGCGGCGATCGGGGCGAGGGTCTACGCATACGAGAACCCCGCGGAAATACAAATGCGCGAGGTGCAGGGGGGCATGGGCCCCCACTCCATGCAGAGCTCGATGGTCGTGCATTTCGGGCACGCCGGGCACACGCGGTATCTCAACATCCGGATAGATTGGCCCTCCGGCCTTGTACAGAACCTGCTCTTCCGCGAGGACGACCTGGTGTACCACCTCAACCAGACCGTCACGATAGTCGAGCCGGCGCTCGAGCCCGACCTCGTGTCCGACATAGAGCTCGTCCCCTCCAGTCCCGTTGAGGGGGACAGGCTCCTGGTCCGGGCGCACATCAAAAACACCGGCTCCAAGGCCTCCGCGGAATACACCGTCCGCATGGCGATGGACGGCGAGACCGTCCGGGACCTCCGCATCGACGAGCCCCTCCAGGCCCAAGCGAGCCGCACGTTCGAACACGTGTACGACACGACCGGGAAGGCCGGCACCCACGAGCTGACCGTGAGGGCGACCTCAACGGCCCCGCCTGACGCCAACCCGGGAAACGACGATCGGTCCCGGATCTTCACCGTCCTGCCCGCGGGGTCGGGCCGGCCGCCCGTGGCCTCGCTGGCCGTGACGCCGGCCGGCGTGCAGCTGGGCCAGCCCGCCTACTTCGACGGCGGCGGCTCCTACGACCCGGACGGCACCGTCACCGCCTACGAGTTCACCTTCGGTGACGGCCAGTCCTCCGGCTGGGTGGCGGACACGGTCGTTCAGCACTCCTACGCCTCGCCCGGCACGTACACCGCCTCTCTGCGGGTGCGGGACAATTCCTCGATGACCAGCGGGAACGACGCCCGGGCGCCGGTGACCGTCTCGCTGCCCCCCAACAAGCCGCCCGTCGCCCGCATCGCCTCCATACTGCCCAATCCGGCGACCGAGGGCGACGCCGTCACGTTCACGGGCGACGCCTACGACCCCGACGGCCGGGTGGTCGCCTGTTGCTGGACATCGAGCATCGACGGCGACCTCGCCACCGCGATGACCTTCTCCTGGACGGGCCTGTCGACCGGCACCCACACCGTCTGGTTCCGGGTCCGAGACGACCGGGGCGACTGGTCGGCGCGCGTCTCGAGCGGCGTCGAGGTCTCGCCCCGGCCCGCCAACCAGCCCCCCGTCGCCCGCATAGTCTCGATATCGCCCAATCCGGCCGTCGCCGGCGAGAGCGTCCGGTTCAACGGCATCGGGGACGACCCGGACGGCTCGGTGGTCGAGTACCGCTGGAGCTCGTCCCTGCAGGGAGTGCTCGGCTCGGGGACGCCGCTCACCGTGTCCAGCCTGGTCGAGGGCGCCCACGTCGTAACGCTGGCCGTGCGGGACGACGACGGCGCCTCGTCGGCCGACACCACCGCCCGCCTCGTGGTGGAGCCGGCGCCCGAGCCCGAGACGCCCAACCGCGCACCCCGGGCCTCGCTTTCGGTCTCCCGTTCCGTGATGAACCTTACCGACGTGCTCGTGCTGGACGGCGGCGGCTCCACGGACCCCGACGGCCGGGTCATGCTCTATCTTTTCGATTTCGGCGACGGGACGGATTCGTGCTGGACGCTGTCGCCCTCCGTGGACCACTCCTACGCCTCGCCGGGCCAGTACGTTGTCCGGCTGAGGGTCCAAGACGACAAGGGAGCCCAGAGCCCCTGGTCCAGGGAGATAACCGTCGAGGTCAAGGCGGCCCGGCCCAAGGCGGCGGAGAAGGGCCTCCTCCCGGGTATGGAGGGGGCGGCGGCGGCCGGGGCGCTTCTCGGGGCGCTCTTTCTCGGGCGACACCGCCGGAAGCGTCCGGCCTGACCCTCAGCGCCTGCCGCCGTACCTTTCCCAGTGGACCAGCTTCCCCATCGGCTTCTTCGGGGCCGGCCGGGGTTTCCCGGCGGGGACGCCCACGGCGAGCAGCATCACGACATGCCGGTCACGGGGGATGCAGAGGAGCTCCTTGACCCTCCTTTCCGAAAACGAGCCGATGTAGCAGCTGCCCAGTCCCAGCTCGACGGCCTCGAGGACGATGTGCTCCATCGCCAGCGCCAGGTCAACGTCGGCCCACTTCGCCCCGGGGTCGTCCACGCCGCAGAACACGGCCCCGGCATCGGCCACGAAGGACTGGTTGTTGCAGGCCTCCATCAGAAGGAGCCTCCGGTCGGGCCTCGTCACGACCACGAGCTCCCAGGGCTGGAGGTTCATCCCCGAGGGCGCCAGGCGGGCGGCCTCGAGGAGCTTTTCCAGATCCTCGGCTTGGACCGGCTCGCTTGTGTATTTCCGGAACGTGTGGCGCTTCCTTACGGCCTCCATGACGTCCATGGGTGCTCAGAATGCAAAGCGATTGTATAAATATTTTGAACGGGGCACGGGATAAGGGAAGGGCAGCGGGCAGCGGGCTGGGTGCTGGGTGCTGGGTGCTGCGTGCTGTGTGCCGGGTGAAGGGGACTTGCCCGGTTCCCTTCCCGCACCCCGCACCCCGCACCCTGCACCCTGCCCGCTGCCCGCTCCCTTGCCCCTCTGACCGTTCATACAAATATCTTTATACCCGTAGATTTCTGGCCGCTCCGATGCAGCGCCTGATGTGCTGGGGCAAGATCCACCGGGCCACGGTGACGGGGGCGGTGGTGGACTACGTCGGCAGCATCACGATCGACGAGGGACTGCTGGAGGCCGCCGACATCCTGCCCTACGAGCTTGTCCACGTGTACGACATCACCAACGGCGCCCGGCTGGAGACCTACACCATCCCGGCCCCGCGGGGCTCCGGCACGGTCGAGATGAACGGCGCCGCGGCCAAGCTGATACACAAGGGCGACCTGGTGATCATCGTGAGCTACGTGTGGATGGAGGACGACGAAGCCCACCGGCACAAGCCCCGCATCATCATTGTGGACGAGCGGAACCGGCCCACTGCTGCCCGGCGGGGCCAGTCCCAGCGGGACCCGAAGGGACGGTTCTGAGCCCGGTGGTCCCCTGCCCGACCTTGCCGGCGTCACCTGGATAATCGTCGCCGCGCTGCTCTTCGGCAGCCAGTTCGTTTTCCACAAGTACTGCCCGGGCTTTGGGCCCGGCGCCTACAACATCACGATGGCGCTGGGCATCCTGCTTGGTGCCGCCGCGGCCCAGCCGCTGCTGGGCCTTTCCTCGATGCCCGTAATGCTGGGCGCCCTGGCGTTCGCCGGCGGGATGGTCTGGGTCTTCGGCAACCTCCTCCTGGTCTACGCGGTGGCGAGCGCCGGGATGGCCCGCGCCTTCATCATCGTCAATTTCACGGCGGTGTTCTCGTTCTTCGGGGGGATCGCCTTCCTGGGCGAGCTGCCCGCGCTGACGGCCCCGAGGCTGGGCCTGATAGTCACCGGCATCGGGCTGGTGATGGCGGGGGCGTTCCTGGTCGGGACGACGGTGCCGAGGAACAGGGTGCAGGGTGCCGGGGGCAGGGGGAAGGATGGACGGGGGCAGCAAGGCAGCGGGGCAGAGGGCAACGGAGGGAACGGGCCGGGGACGGACGGGGCCAGGATGCGACGGGGGCTGGTCGCGGTCTTCATCGCCACGCTCTTCTTCTCGACCTATAACGCTATGATAGCGTTTGCCATCAACCGGGAGGGCGCCCCGGCCGGGCCGACGTTAGGCCTTCTTGCCCCGGGGGCGGTCGCCGGGGCCGTCCTGGCGGCGGCGGTGGCGGGCGGCGGCAGCCTCTCCGCCTGGCGAGCCGCGCCCCGGAAGTGGCACCTTCTGGCCCTGGCGCAGGGGCTGGTGTGGGCCGCCGCCATGGCCTGCATCATGTTCGGCTGGATGGGCACCGGCATAGCGATGGGCACGCCCGTACAGGTCGGGACCCAGACCCTGGTCAGCTCCCTCTGGGGCATCGTGATGTTCGGGGAGCTGCGGGATGTCGGGGACCGGCGGGGGGCCTATGCCAAGTTCATCAGCGGCGCGGCGCTCACCGTTGGTGGCATCGCGTTGATAACGTTCACCTGAGCCGCATTCACCCCGGACTGAAGTCCGGGGTATCCAGCTTTCAGACGCCCGCGCTGCCCGCTCCCCGCTGCCCTTCATTCGATTCCCAAAAGATCAACAACTGTCCTCTGGGCGATGAACTTCTTGGCGAGCTCGATGATGCGGTTCATGTCGTCGATGCTCTTGGCGCTGCGCTCGGCCTCCTCGAACGCCTGGCGGTACTTGGGGTCGATGAGCTGGGCGAGGTAGTTCATCGCGACCTTCATCTGGATCATCCGGTCGGTGCGGGTTATCTCCTCCTCCAGCCCTGCAAGGTGGTCGACTTCGGTGCCCTTCTTGGACAGGTCCCCTTTCCCGAGCATTTTCGCAACCCCTGAGGTTCGGCTTGCCGGACGGCAGATATGGCTACGCGCATATAAGTATGATGCCTCGGTTCTTGAGAGCCGGCCGTTTTCAGGGCCCGTCGGGGGCGCCTATCGCCAGGTACCTCACCCCGGCCTTGCGCAGCTTTCCGGCGTCCGCCGTCCTCCGGCCGTCGATGACCACCGGCCCCCTCATGAGCTTGGCGTAGCGGGTGGCGCGGATGCGGTGAAACTCCCTCCACTCGGTCTGGAAGATGACCGCGTCCTTGTCCCGCATCGCCCCCTCGGCCGATCGGGCGTACGCTATCTGCAGCCCGAACTCGGTTTTGAAGTTGTCCATGCCCCTGGGGTCGTAGGCCGTCACCGTGGCGCCCCGGGCCAGCAGGCCTTTTATGATGGGGGCCGCCCGGGAGAAGCGCACGTCGTCCGTGTCGGGTTTGAACGTCAGCCCCAGGACGGCGACATCCTTCCCGGAAAGGCCTCCCAGCGCCTTCTCGGCCAGCTCGACCACCCGAAGGGGCTGCTCCTCGTTCTGGTCGAGCACCGCCTCGAGGATGCGCGAGCGCGCCCCCCGGGATTCGGCGAGCCGGGCCAGGGCGGAGAGGTCCTTGGGGAAGCAGGAGCCGCCGAACCCGGCGCCCGCCCGCAGGAAGTGGGGGCCTATGCGCGGGTCCAGCCCGACGGCCTCCATCACCTGGTATACGTCCACATCGAACGTCTGGCACAGGTTGGCCATCTCGTTGGAGAACGCGATCTTGGTCGCCAGGAAGGAGTTGGAGGCGTACTTGACGAGCTCGGCGGCGGTCGTGCCCATGGTCAGCTTGGGGCACTTCTTGCGCTTGTAGAAATCGAGGAGCCGGCGGCCGCTTTTTCCGTCGATGGCCCCGATCACTATCCGGTCGGGCTCCCGGCTGTCTTGGAGGGCGCTGCCCTCGCGCAGGAACTCGGGGTTCATCGCCGCCCCGAACCCGCCGGCCGATATCCCGGCGAGCTGCGCGATCGTCGGGACGAAAAGGCCAGCGCAGGTGCCCGGGGGCACGGTGCTCTTCATGACCGCGACGTGGTAGTGCTTGCACGGGCGGAGCGCCTCGCCTATCGCCCGGGCGGCCTCCTTCACCCAGCGCAGGTCGGCGCTGCCGTCCTCCATCGGGGGCGTTCCGACGCAGGTGAACGAGAGGTCCGAATCGCGCAGGCCGCCGACCAGGTCCGTCGAGGCGCGCAACCGGCCCTTGCGCACCATCTTCCGGATAGCGGAATCCAGCCCGGGCTCGAAGAAGGGGGCCCTGCCGGCGTTGAGCGCCTCCACCTTCTCGCGCAAGACGTCGAGGCAGACCGCCTCGTGGCCGTCGAGCGCCGCGGTCACGCCGGTTACGACCCCGACATAGCCGGTCCCGATTATCGCAGCTTTCATGTGCGCACCCGCCCCTGGACGGCTGTGGGAATGCGGATGCACCCATTTTTAGTTTTTCGTCTCGGTCTCCCCGGCCGCCATCTCCTGCTCCGAGGCCTTGTCCAGGAGCGTCCGCACGTTCGCCACGGCGGCGACCGCTTCGGGCTCCGTCACCTGGGCGGCCTGCGGCCTCCCCTTCTGGGTCTCCAGCTCCCGGTTCAGGTCCGATTTCAACTCGGCGAGCATCCCGGTGAGCATGAGCGTCGAGCTGGAGGCCACGAAGAACTCCAGCACCTTCTTTTCACCCAGGACGCGGGCCCTTATCACCAGCCTGTCCGGCCGGCCCTTCGCCTTCCCGTAGTACCAGGCCTCTCCGATGAATGGCCTCTCCTCGGCGAACTCCCTCACGAGTCGCACGTCGTGGTGCTGCACCGCCGCCTCGGCGAGGTCGAAGGCGATCTCCGGCGCGAGTGAAGGTGGAATCGAGAAGACCTTCGTGTCCTTCTTGTCGAGCTCCTCGGCCGCCATCCTCTTTATCATCGCCGTGTTTATGTTCTCATCGGTGTACATTATCGGGCACACCACCGAGGCGAGCTTGCGTGGCATCTTGAGGGTCTCCAGATTGCCATGCGCGTCCTTGAACGTCAGGACGCCCTCGACATAGGATTCCGTGCATGTCTGCGGGTCCAGGTAGAACGCCACGGTCCGCTTCTCTCCGGGGTCCACTATGCCCAAGACGACCTGCTCGCCCTTCCTTTCGCACTCCGGCTCGACGCGGTCGAGCCTCAGGACGGACTCGTTGTACATCAATGTGAAGGCGGCACGGGTGATGTTGGTTTGCATGTTGTTCTTGACCGCCACCTTCAGCCTGACGAAGCCCTGGTAGAACTCCAGCTCGGACTTGAGCAAGACATCTGCCCGGGGCGGCGCGGTGGCGGCCTCCGCGGCCTTGTAGGCTCCAAGCTGCGACAGGAACCGCCGAGCCCCGTCGAGCCTCAGCGCGCGGCCGTCCCAGGATTCCAGCACCGGCCCGAACTCGCTTTCGACGTTGGACACCGTTCCCTTCATCTCGTCCCTGAAACCGGGGGGCTCGGCACCTTCGATGACCGCCGCCAGGACGACGCGCCTGCCTTTCTGGAGGAGTATCTTGTTCTCCCCGTACTCCATCGCGCCCAGCTCCGTCCCCTCGGCCATCCCGACGCTCTCCTTTATGAAAGCCTTGACCGCGGTCAGCATCGAGGCCATCAGGTCGGCGTCCATGTCGGCCTTCATCCTGCGGGTCGTGTGCTGGATGAGCCGGCCGTCCTGGTACATCAGGAAGAGGTCCTCGACGGCGAAGCCCGCGGGCGCGACGGTGACCGTTGCGGGAATCGCCGGGGACGGTTCAGCGACCGGCGCGATTATTGTCGGTGGAGGGAGGGCCTCAGCCGCCGACTTGGCCGGAATGGCGTGGGTCCCAGGCAATGGCCCCACCATCGAAGGCTCCGGTTCCTTTTCAGGCTCCTTCGGTGGGGCTTCCTCTCCGACTGGCGGGGGCGGCGCCTCTTCGGCTTCGGTCGCCGACGGTCCCGGAACGATAGCCCCGGCCTTCCTTTTTCGCAGTGCTCTCCAGCCGACGGTGCCAACGGCCGCCACCGCAACGATGAGCAGCAGAAGCATCACCGGGACGAGGTACGAGACCCCGCCGGTCGCGGGTGGCGAGTACTTTATGGTCGCCGAGACCGGGTCGGCCACATTTCCCGCCTTGTCCCTGACCTTTAGATAAATCGTCTTGCTGCCCCGGTCCTTCGTGAGATTCCAGGCCTTGGAGGCGGCAAAAGGTTCCCAATCCAAGAAGAGTATCCCATCGGTGCTGAAACAGATGGAATCCAGGCCCGAGAGGTTGTCCGAGGCCAGAATCGAGAGCGAGACCTTTGTCTTTGCGGTCTCTTTCCTCCCTTCGTTGATCTTAAGGAATATCTGGCCCGGTGGAGTTCTGTCGATGTAGGCCGGCACGGTGCCCTCGGCGCAGTTGCCGGCGACGTCGTAGGCCCTCACGACGACCTCTTGCCGGCCCTCGGAAAGGTTGGCGAACCGGCAGGGGCTCGTCCGGACTGCCAGATTCTTATCCGCGAGGCCGACCTCGTACCGGCTGACGCCGCTCGTGTTGTCCACGGTCGAGAAGGTGATGTCCGGGTCCTGGTTCGTCCAAGAGGCCGGGCTGGCGACGGGCGTGAAATTGGCCGGTGGCGTCTTGTCGATGAAGAGCTCGATCGTCGCCTCGGCGCAATTGGCTGCCCGGTCATAGGCCCTTATCGTGATGTTGTGCCGGCCGTCGGGAAGGTCGGGCACCTGAAAAGGGCTTGTCCGGCACGCGAAACCGGCGCCCGGCAGCTTCACATCGTACCGGTCGATTTCGCTCGTGTTGTCCAGGGCGTGGAAGGTGATGTTGGGGTCCTTGTTCGTCCACCCGGTGAAATCGAGGGAAATGCTGAAATTGAACGGCCCGGCGCTGTCCAGGTAGACGATCACGGCGCCGTCCATGAAGTTGCCTGCCCTGTCAAAGGCCCGGACCGTGATGTTGTGCCGGCCGTCAGGAAGGGTCGGAAGGGTGAACGGGCTTGTCTGGCAGGAGAAGGCGCCTCCGCCCACGCTGACCCTGTAGCGCTCGACGCCGCTGGAGGCGTCGGACGTTTCGAAAGTTATACGCGGCGAGCCGTTGGTCCAGCCGGGAGGTTCCGCGGCGGGAGCGAACGCAAGCGGGGGCGTCCGGTCCTGAAAGACATCCAGTTGACCAATCGCATAATTCCATAGCCTGTCGAACGCCCTGACCGTGATGTTGTGCTCTCCGTCCGACAGTGGCGGGAGGGTGAAGGGGCTTGCCTGAGCGCCTTGGGAGAGGCCATCTATCTCCACCTCATAATGGTCCATCCCGGCGAAAGCGTCGGTCGTTTCAAATGAGACCTGGATAGTCCCGTTGGTCCATCCGGGCGGAGAGGCTATCGGCTGGAATGATTCCGGGGGGCTGGCATCGATGCGCAGCAGGCGCCCAGCACAGTAGGGACCCCAGCCGCCGTCGCTGTCCAGCGTCCTGACGCGCCAGTAGTACGCGCCGTCGGCGATGGGGTTCTCCGGCTGGTATGCCAGCTCGCTCGAGTCGACCTGGCCGCTGTCGAGGATTATCGAATCGAAGAGCGACGAATCGTCCAGTTGCCACTGGAAGCCGGCCACCGAGGAATCCCGGTCGGAGAAATTCCAGCCAAACAGCGGCCTGGAATCGTTGGACCAGGCCCCTTCGTACGGGGAATTGAGTGTGGCGTTCTCCGGCAGGAGATTGTAATTTATCGTGACATTGCGAAGAAGAGGCGTAAAGCCCGGCTCGGTGGTGCACAGGTATGCGCGGTACTGGAACCAGCGGGAGCCGTTGTGGCCGCTGAATATCCCCTGCCCGGTCGTGCTGTAGCATGTCTTGTTGGTGCCGTCGGGACCGATGAAGGGCGTGGAATTGAGGCCTGCCTCCGTGTCGGCGGTGCGGAACTGGAATGTCAGGGTCGTGTTGGCGGGAACGGTCGCGTTCCACCTAAGCTCGCCGAAGCAGGCGGCGCCGCTAGAATCTATTGGCTGGGAGGTGAAGTTGCCGGAGGGGAGGTAGCGCTTGAGATTGTAGGCCCAGGTGTCGGCGAGAGTGTAGCCGAATGGATGGCCACCGAATAATACTATCGTTCCCGTGTTGCTGTCACATGCCATGCCTGCCATGAACCGAGCGACCGGCATCTTTGAAGGTGTGAGCTGCGTCCAGACATTACGGCTCAGGTTGTAGGTCCACATGTCCGCCGGTTCAAAATATGTATCTTTGAACAGGACCATTCCGCCAAGTGACGGATCATAAACCAGACGCCCCGTCATAGGAGGTGGGGAGACCGAGGGTTTCATTTCCGTCCAAGTGTCGTTTGTCACATTGTATGTCCAGGTGTCGTTGTACTCTACTGCGCCTATACCGCCGAAAAGCACCATGACCCCGTTGCTCCGGTCATAATCCATGGCAGGGCACCATCTTGCGGGCGGGTGAGAGGCCGGTTTCTTCTCCTCCCAAACATTGTTACTTATATTGTACGTCCATGTATCGACAAGATATGCACCGAAATAAGTACAACCTCCGTACATGATCACCATACCGTTCTTCGAATCATAAGAAAGGACATGTCCATTTCGGCGAGTTGGGGCCGGATTCGGATGCATACTCGTCCAGGTATCCTTGCTAAGGTCGTAGGTCCAAGTGTAATCGTCCAGGTCCGGATTCCCAAACAATACCGCCACCCCGTTGGCGCTGTCGAACGCCAACCGGGCATCAGAGGTGCCGGGCGGGGATAGCTTGGGGCGTCTCTCGGTCCACCGGCCGGTCTTCGTGTCGAAGGTCCAGGTGTCGTTGGGGTAGGAACCATCAACCCCTTTCCCCCCGAATAAAATGATCGCATCATTCCTGTCATCATGCGTCATTCCCATTGAGTACCTGTGGGACGGGGATGAAGTCTTCCTCGTCCACATATTTCTGCTCAGGTTGTATGTCCAGGTATCATCGCCTACTTGCGTGCCACTCCACACATTCCCGCCGAAGAGAACGGTTTCACCACCTCCAGAATCGTATGACATTCCGTGATAGCATCTCGGCAAAGGCGCCAGGGACGGCTTCTGCTCGGTCCAGGTGTTGGTGGCGAGGTCATATGTCCAGGTATCATTCACCAATCCGGATGGGACCGAGGGGTCAGCCCCTCCGAAAAGGATTGCCTTGCCGTTATGGCTGTCAAAGACCATGGAATAGCCCGTCCTGTTGGACGGGGCATTGGTGGGTGACTGGTTTGTCCAGAGGTTCGTGCTGACATCGTACGTCCACGTGTCATTCAAATAGCGGCGATCTTGGTCCTCCCCACCGAACAGCGCAACCTTCCTGTTGATGCTATCATAGACCATCGCGCCAGAGCTCCGTCCGGGAGGCGACACAGCAGGCATCGCATTGGTCCATTTCCTGGAAGACGAATTGTAGAGCCATGTCTCATTTATATAACCGAGTCCGCCGAAGAGCACCGCCACCTTGTTGGCGCTGTCATAGGCCATTGCCTGTGCGCCATTGGGGGCTGGCCCCGGACGGATGTCCCTGGAGGTCCATTTGTCAGCGCTCACGTTGTAGCTCCACGTATAATAATAATATAGGAGCATCTCGCCGTTGGCGCTGTCGTAGACAATCGGATTCGATGTTGCGCCGCCTGGATTCTCTTTGGGGTGTCTTTCTGTCCAGGTATTGGTGCTGTGATTGTAGACCCAGGTCTCATTGCAATAGAGCCACTTGATGCCTCCGAAGAGCACCGAGACCCCGTTGGCGCTGTCGTAGGCCATGAAATGGGTCCATCTGTTGTCCGGCCACGAGTTCATCCTCGTCCAGTTGTTCAGGCAGGTCTCGTTGTAGGGAAGCCGCATTCCCTGCGGAGTGACGGTGGCGTTGAACCTCGTCGCGTTCTGGAAACCCTCGGTTCCCTGTGTCAACGATGTCTCGCCGTCGGAGACCTGGGACGCCATCGGTGGCAAAAGCATCGTGGCGACGGTGATTATGCTGGCGAGCCGGGCCGCGGCCGGACAAGGCATGCGCAAAACACGTATCTCGACACAAATAAACGTTTCGCCGGCCGGGTCAGCCGCCCGCGACGAATGGCATTATCGAAAGGACATCCCCTTCCGCCAGCGGCGTATCAGGGTCCGGCCCCTCCAGCGCCCCGCCGTTGAGCACGAGCACCGCCGACCCTTTTCCGGGGCCGTCCAAGAGCTCGGCCACCCTTTTCCAGCGGCGCCGCACCTCTTCGAGGAGCGCCCCCAGCGAAGCGCCCCCGAACACCACTCGGGCGCTCTCCGTGCCCGCCGCGACGGCGAAACCCCCGTAGAACCGGACCTCGATCTCCATCTCCCCCTGCTCCCTTGCTGCCTTGCTGCCTTGCTCCCTTCCACCCTTTCCTACTGGTGTTTTCGGACCAGCTCGACGACATCGGGGAAATCGATTCCCAGCTCCTTTATCTTTTCCAAGGTCGGGACCCCTTCCTTCGTCCAGCCCCGTCTCTTGTACACGGCGTCCTTGAGCTTTTCGTACTGATCCTCCCTGTATTTGCGCAGCGCCGCCACCTTCTCCTGCGTGCCCTTCCCTTCCGGGTCCGTTATGCCCTTCTCCCGAAGCTGCTTGTCGTACCGCTCCTTGCGAGACTCGTATTCCTCGGCCGTGACGGGTCCCACGGCCCGGTAGGGCACCGTGTCGTGCCTGCGGGTCCCGAAGCCCTGGCGAAGGTTGAACACGCGCTGGAAGTTGTAGACGCGCTCGCTCATCGTTATCATGTCCTCGACCGAGACCTTCCGGCCGGTCACGCCCGTGAAGTACTCGGCGTACCACTCGACGTGCTGCATCACCTTGGCCGGCTCGGGCGTCTGCTTGTTCTCGGGCGGGACGATGTCGTTCCAGGGCAGCTTGCACAGGCCGTTGAGGCCGAACCAGGTGCGCCACATCGGGAACCAGAATAGCGCCTCCGCCTTCTTCTCGAACGTGGGCAGGTAGCCGTGGACCATGTCCAGGAATATGAGCCAGGCCTCGTCGTGCTGGGGCCCCTTGAGGGCAAGGCCGTAGCCCCCCTGTTGCGCGAGGGATTCCTTGGTCATGTACTCGGAGAACTCCAGGCCCTTGGCCTCCATGCCGATGTCCTCCATGAGCTTTTTATCGGCCCCGAACCGCCCGGCGAACTCCTCCTTCATGCGACGGATGCCCTGGCCGACGATGGCGCCGAAGCCCTCGCCCCTCGCCGCCCGATGAAGGAGCTCCAGCGCCGCCTCGCCGTTGCCGAAGCGCAGCTCCAGCCCGCCGGTGTGCTCCTTCTTCAGCAATCCACGCTCGTAGCACTCCATGACGAACGCAAGCCCGGTCCCGACCGATATTGTGTCCAGGCCGTAGGTGTCGCAGTAGAAGTTGAGCTCGGTGACCGTGGCCGGGTCGAATATTCCCAGATTCGAGCCGCAGCCGGCGATGGTCTCGTACTCCGGGCCGTCCACCCAGACCTTCTGGCCTTTGTACGGCCCGGTCCGGGGCTGGAAGTCCTTCTGCATGTGCGAGCAGGCCACGGAGCAGCCTATCCAGCAGCCGTCGAACCCCGGGTGGAACAGCTTGCGGAAGGCCTCCCGGCCCATGCTGGCGGCGTCCTTGTGGCTCCCGTACTGGAAGTTTCTCGTCGGCAGGAGGTCGTGGTCGTTCATGATGGTGACCAGGTGCGTGGTCCCTATGGTCGCCATCTCGTTCTGCTTGGGGTCGAGCTCCCTTATCTCGTTGCTGTAGCGGCGCCCGCCTGTCTTGAGGGCCTCCAGGTCCGCCGGGGCGTTGAGCTCGGGCGTCACCTTCGGATACCTGACGACGAGCGCCCTTATCCGCTTGTTCCGCATCACCGTGCCTATCCCGCCCCGGCCGGCCTGCTTGCAGTGGAAGGACTTGCGCGCCAGGTCGTAGTAGGAGAAGTTCAGATGGCCCCAGAGGCTCTTGTCGGCGCCGGAGCCGGCCGTCACGGTGGATATGGACCTGGGGTTGC
>VGTL01000014.1 GCA_016874675.1 Methanobacteriota archaeon
CCGGATTGGGTATTTTGAAGGACAGGTTTAAAAAGGAGAGAAGCCGTCCACGTCACGGGGACGGCCGGCTTTCACATAGGTGCTCCCTTGCTGCCTTCCCTTGCTGCCTTTCTGCCTTTCTGCCTTGCTGCCTTCCTGCACCCCTTGCTCCCTTGCTGCCTTGCTGCCTTTCCCTCTCTGCCTTCCTGCCCTCAGTCGTTCTTCCCGTACCCACCGCGCGCCTCCTTCTCGACGATGTCGGCGAGGATGTCCATGGCGCCGAGGACGTAGGACGGGCAACGCCGGTCGAAGAGCTTCTCTTTCTTGGCCTGGATGCGGCCCCGGTCGGTGCCGATGTCGCAGCCCAGAAGGTCGCGGCATCGGGTGGAGCCGAAGCGGCGGGAGAACTCCTCCTGGAGGTCGCGGGCCATGGCGTAGACGCGGTCGAGGTGGCGATGGTCGCCGCCGGAGTCCCGACCGTAGAGGAGCCCCAGGGCCATCAGCGTGCCGGTCATGGCGCCGCAGGGGCCGCCGCCGCGGGCGATGCCGCCGCCGAACGCCGTGGCGGCGCGCGGGATGCCGCGCTCTCCCACCCCGAAATGCTCCGCCACCGCCTTCGAGGTCGATTCGGCGCAATTGAAAAGGGCTCCGAAGTTCTCCCCCGCCGCCCTCGCGAGCTCCTTCCTGTCGACCCTGTACGAGACCATTCCTTCACCACCCGTCCCTCAACCCCGCTCCCTGACCCCCAAACCCCAAACTCCGCTCCCAGCTCCCTGCTCCCTGCTCCCTGCTCCTTGCTCCCTGCTCCCTGCTCCCCGCTCCCCGCGCCCTTCTTCCCGTCAAACGCGGCCGTGCCTTCGGAACGTGTTTATCCAGCCGAAGAGGTCCCCCATGTTCCGAAGGGGCTCCCCGAGCACCTTGCTGGGCTCGACGATGCAGTGCATGTAGCAGGTGGTGCAGTCCTTCACCTTCCGGCGGGCCTCCCGCACCTCGGGGTCGAACCAGAAGTCCTTCAGGCGCCGCTTCCCGTCGAGGAGCGAGTAGAACTTCGTTATCGACGAGTCGTAGCAGGGGACCGCTATCTCGCCGGTCTTGTTGACGCAGCAGAAGAGGTAGGGGTGGCAGCGGTAGCGGAAGTCGCCAGTGACGAACGTCTCCAGGTAGGACTTGCCGGTCAGGATGGGATACTGCTTGCGCATCCTGATCAGCTCCGGCACGAGCCGCCTCACGTCGTCGGCCCGGTTGCGCCAGTCCATCTTCTTGGGGTCGTAGCGCGAGCCCTCCGTGGTCATGGTGGTCCAGTAGTCGTGGAACGTGGCAAAATCGAGCATTATGCCGTCCGCGCCCAGTTCCTTGGAGTACTTCACGATGGCCGTTATCTCCTCGATGTTCTGGGAGCATATCACCGTGTTGACGAGCACCGCGCACTTGTTGGGCTTGGAGAGCCGCACCGCCTCCCTGACCCCCTGCACGACTGCGTCGTACTTGTCCACCCCCCGGATGTCTTTGTACTTCTGGGGGTCCAGGGTGTCCAGCGAGACAACGAGCACATCCAGCGCCCTCGTGTAGGCGTCGGCGTTGTCGGCGAGCGTGATGCCGTTGGTCGACACCTGGCTCAAGAGGCCCGTCCGGTCGCAGTGGTTCCCGAGCTCGCCCAGGTCCTTGCGCAGAGTCGGCTCGCCGCCCAGAAACGATACGGCGATGATGTCGAACTCGGCGAACTGGTCGAGCACCCGGCAGAACTCCTCGGTGTTCATCTGGCCCTTCTTGAACTCGGGCCGCTCGTTGCCTATGGGGCAGAAGGTGCACCGCGAGTTACACTGCCGGGTGCACTCGATGGAGCCGAAGAAGGGGCGCTTCCGGGAGCTCACCCGGTTGCGGAAGAAGGTCCCGGCGAACTTCCTCGTGGCACTCTTGGCCATCGGAGGGCATGAAGGAAAGGGTAGGAGATAGCTTTTTTGGGGGAGGATAGATTGATTATCCCCCAGGCGCTTTCCGGGATGGCATGAAGTGCGAGGTGCATCCGGACCAGGATGCGCTGGGGACCTGCGTGTCGTGCGGCAGGGGGGTTTGCGCGATATGCAAGGTGAGTTACCAGGGGCTTGTCCACTGCAAGCAGTGCCTGGAGGCCGGGCGCATCGGGGGGGTGCGCCAGCAGGCGGTGATGCCGGTGGCCTACCCCTACAGCTACCCCTACGGGTACGGTTATGGCTACGGCTACAGCTACCCCTATCCATATTATTCCTACCCGCAGACGCCGCAGCGGGCCACCGCCCAGCCCCGGGGCCTGCCGGACGGACGGCTGTTCCGCGTGGGCTCGGTGGGCAACCTCGCCTCGGGGATACTGGCTATCGTGGCGGGCATGACGCTGCTCATGGACGGCCCCCTGTTCAGCTACACGCAAGGCACCCACGACACCACGTACGCGGCGGCCACCCTGTTCGCGGTGTTCCAGGTCCTAGCCGCGGTCGGCTTCCTGGGGTTCTTCCGCAACTACGGCACGTTGACCGGGGCGGCGGCGGCGATCATGACGTCGATAGCCGGCTTCGTCTACCTGGGCTTCCTGGGGGCGGCGACCGTTGATCCAGCCTCGTCGTTCGTTATGATCTACCTGGGCGGGTTGATGCTGGGCGTGAGCGGCATCGTCGCCGGAGTGGCCCTGGTCGACAACCGCAGGTTCCTCGACGGGCGCGACATGGCGGTCGCGGCGGGAATCCTGTTGATAATCGGCGGGGGGCTTCTGGCCGGGGTAATCGGTCTCTACATCATTGGCTGGGTGGCCATGGCCGTGGGCTACTTCATATCGGCGGTGGTGTTCTTCAGCGCCCCGGTCCCGAACCCTGCCGGGGAGCGGGCGGAGACGGCGGCGACACCGGCCTCCCCGCCGGGCTGGCAGTACTAGGCGGCGACGCGGCCGAGAAGCTTCCCCCCCGGAGCACGTAAACGGCGCCGGCCCCGGTGAGGGCCAGGGCCCCGAACATCGCGGCGACCGCCGGGGAGGCGGGCGCCGGGCCCAGAAGCAGGACCCCGGCGAGCAG
The DNA here is from genome assembly GCA_016874675.1 of Methanobacteriota archaeon. Lineage (GTDB taxonomy): Archaea > Thermoplasmatota > DTKX01 > VGTL01 > VGTL01 > VGTL01. Next base: position 3,018 of record VGTL01000014.1, read on the forward strand.
GGCCATCGTCAGCAGGAAGGCCACCCCCAGGAGCGAGAGCACCTGCCTCAGGTGCTCCCCGAGGGCCTCCTCGATGAGGCCGATGTCGTGCCTCTCCCGCGGCCTCTCTCCGGCGAGGTAGTTGCCGAACAGGGCCGCGGTGGTCCCCAGCTCGTACAGGGCGAGCGAGCAGAGCACCGCCCCGGTCATCCCCAGGGCGACCGCCAGGTCGAAGGTTTCCAGCCCGTAGGCCCCGCAGAGGCCCGAGCCGACGAGGGCGGGGAGCGAGCCGTAGAGAACGGTGTCCTCGTGCCTGGCGAGGCTCCCGAATGCCGCGGCGACGCAGCCGCAGGCGGCGGTCACCGCGCCTATCAGGGCGACGACATCCCCGGTGCTCTGGGCCGTGGCGAGCGCCAGTCCCGTCGCCCCGACCGCCAGGAGCACCACCAGGAGCCGGAGGGCCGTCAGCGGGCCGCGCGTCGCCCTGAGCCGGGGGAACGCCATGCACCACCTCCTCCCTTGCGGAAGAACTTGTTCAGGGGGACCGCCAGCGGCCGGGTGAAGTCCCACTCGAAGGTCATCATCGTCCTGCGGAGCCTCGTCATCCGGTTGGTCCGGCGCATCTCGAGGAGCTCGCGGGCGACCCGGGAGGGGGACGAGGCCGAAAGCTCGCCCTCGCCGGAATAGGGGGCCGGGCACACCACGAGCACCCGGAACCCGCCCGAGGCCAGCTCCTCTAGCAGCCGGGGCATGAAATCGTCGATGAGCGGCGTGAAGGCCACCACCTGTGCGCCGGTGGGCAGGGAGCGCCTCACCACCCACGAGAGGTGGATGAGGGGGTGGCTCGCCGGGGTCTCGGGCAGCTCCTCGCGCTGGAGCAGGGTGGCCAGGTGGCGCCGGGAGGTTATGCCGGGCAGCACGCCGACCGTGTCCCTCACGAGCAGCAGGGTCAGCCGGTTGCGCGTCGAGAGCACCTGCTCGGCCACGGCGATGGACCCGGAGATCGAGGCGTCGTGCGTGTTGCGCGTTCCGGCGCCCACCCGGGTCACGGGCCGAAGGTCCACGAGCAGGACGACGTCCCCCGTGCGCTCGTCCTCGTACTCCTTGCTTATCAGACGGTCCAGCCGGGCGGTGGCCTTCCAGTCGATGGACCGCAGCGGGTCGGTGGAAACATAGTCCCTCAGGCCGAAGAACTCGCTGCCGGTCCCCTTGAGGCGCGAGCGGACCTGTCCGAACGGCCGGTGGATGGCCGAGGGCAGGAGCTTGAGCTTGCGGGCGTCCTGCCTCTCCCGCCGCACCGAGAGCGTGGCCTTCTCCCCGGCGCGCCTCTCCTCGAACGAGAGGTGGAACATGTCACGGCTCCGGACCCGCAGGGGGCCGAGCTCGAGCTCGCCCAGCGCGTGGGGCCTGGCGGTGTAGCGCACCGTCCGGGACTCGTACGGCCCCAATGAGAGCACGTGGTGGGGCACGCCGCGCGTGACCTCGAGGGAGGGCGGGAGCAGGTCCAGCGTCTCGAGGATGCCGGACTGCCTTCCCTCCGGGTTGGAGAGCTCGAGGGTGACGTCGGCGGTCTCGCCGGCGTGGATGGCGTCCGGCTCGACGACGCGCCGGACGTCGGGCGGCCGCCCCCCGGCCGGCGACACCAGGAAGGCCGCGGCGAAGAAGAACACCGCCGGGAGGCAGGCAAGGGCGATCTCCCACCTGCGCAGCGCGAACGCCACCACCGCCAGCAGGGCCATCGCCCCCAGGAGGCCGGCCCCTGCCCGGCGCCTCAAAGCGAGCCGGCCTCCTTCATCGCGGCGTCGGCGAGCTTGAGGAACTCCTTTCGCTGGAGGGTCAGCACCGTTCCTTTCCGGGCCACGCCCAGGTCGCGGGTCTCGTCGAGGAAGCGCCTCATCGCCGGGCGGTCGCCCAGCGCGGGGTCATCGAGCGGGTGCTCCAGGGCAAAGGCGAGGCCCGGAGGATCCAGGCCCGCCCCGGTCATCAGCCTCTCGGTGAGCACCTCCCGGACCCAGGTCGCGGAGAGCACCCGGTCGGGCATTATAACGGGGAGACTGGGCGGGCATTCCGTCCCGAGCGCCACGACCAGCCGGTCGAGGTTGCCATCGGCGTGCCGCCGGGGGAAGAAGTGGTGCCGCCAGGGCTCCGGCTCCCTCGTCCAGATGGCCGCCATCACCGCCATGACCACCCCCGCGACGGCGAGCAGCAGCCCCGCGGAGACCATGCGCGTACCGCCCTCGCGCAGGTAATAGTCCAGGGCGATGGCGGCACCGACCAGGGCCAGCCCGGATAGAAGGACTGTCAAGAGCGCGGAAAGGTTCCTCCGGAGCTCGGGCGCGTCTTCGGCCGGCGGGGCCGCCCCGGCTTCGCCCTCCCGGCCCGAGGCGGGAGCTTCCCGGGTCAGGCCGCCGCCCCCTTCCAGGCCCTCACCTCCTCCAGCCCGGCCCTGAGCTGCTCCCGGGCGCGGGCGCGATGGGGCTCGCCCATGGGATGGACGCTGAAGACGGCCTCCTCGAAGAGCGAGGTGAGGCCCTCGAGCGGCGGTGACGGGGCGCCCAGGAGGCCGGACCACATGCGCCTGAACTCCCCGGGCGTGGAGGACTTCTGCCGGAGTATCCCGCGCGCCGCGAGGGCCTGGACCATCCTCGCGTAGCTCTGAACGATGGCGGCGCGCACGTCCTTGGCGTCCTCGATCGTGGCGAGGCCGTCGTCCAGGATCATCTCGAGCTCCTCGATTATCTCCTCCTCCTCCCGGACGGCGGGCCGCTTCGAGAGCGCCTTGTCGGCCGCCTTGAGCCGGGACCGCCTGGCTGTCCTGAGGTAGGTCAGGAGCATCCGCCCGACGCCCGCCGCCAACAGCCCGACCACCAGGACGGTCATCAGCCAGGCGGCCCACTCGGGGACCTCGATCTTGACCCCGCCCTCGTCGCCCCCGGTGCCGCCCCCTCCGGACTCCGTCTCCAGACGCCCGGCCCCGCCCCGTCCGCCGGCGGCCGGGGTCCGGCCCAGGTCGGGTTCGGCTCCCTCGGCCCTCCCGGCGCCGCCCGGGCCCGAGTCCACCGGTACGAGCGGCAGGGCTATTGGCGCCCCCGGCTGCTGCTGCCCGCCCGTGCCGTTTTTGCCGGCCCCGCCGCCGCCTCCCGCGGCCGCTCCCGGCGTGCCGCCCTCGCTGGCCTCCCCGGTGCCCCCGCCTCCGCCCCCCGTCTGGACCAGCGGGTCTCCCCTCCCGGTGCCGTTCCCGGAGCCCCGCTCCCCCGGCCCCTGGCCGGGACGGGATTCGGGCACCTGCAGGGAGTGCAGCTCGATGACGAACCCGGCCATGGCGGCGATGGCGAGCAGGAAGAACATGAGCGGCACGGGCCCGGTCCGGAAATCGGCCATGTGAACAAGTTTATATCGACGATTTGGTATATGAGAATTGTGGCGATGACCCGTTCCGCAATTGCCGTCATGCTGATTTTGCTCGCTCCCGCCGTCGGCTGCGCCGCCCCCGCCGGGGCCGAGCCGCCCAGAAGGTACACGATCGACGAGCTGGAGGTGGTCATAATGATCTCGCCGGACGGCACCGTCCGCGTGCTCGAGAAGATCGTCTTCAACTTCACCTCCGGGAACTTCACCATGGCCTACCGGAGGATACCGCACTACGGCTTCGAGGAGCTGCGGGAGGTGTCGGTCCACAACGAATCCGGGGACATGCTGAAGAGCGGCTCGACCTACTCCTTCGACTGGTTCCGGGGCGTCTACGAGGTGCGCTGGACTTTCGACCCGATACTGGGTCCGGCCAACGCCACTTTCCTCGTGGCCTATGTTTACAGGGGCGCGGTCACGCAGGTCTCCAAGGACCAGGACGCCATCGACTGGTACGCCGTCGGGCCCGAGTGGGAAGTCCCCATTGGTCATGTGAATGTCACAGTGATGCTCCCGGCGGACTACTCCAACTCCACGCTGCTTAGGACCTCGCCCAGGAACATGGACCGGCTGTTCACCCCGATGGGCACCTTCCTATTCCTGAACCGCTCCGAGCTCCCGGCCCGGACGCCCGTGCGCGTGGTGGTCCACTTCCCCAAGAGCGTCGAGCTCTCGGTGTCCTGGGAAAGGTACCTGCGCGAGAACTGGTTCCTCGTGGCGATGCTGTTTTTCGGCATCACCCTGCTCGTGTTCGCCCTGAACTCGGTCATCCGGGTGGTCGCCTCCCGGTTTCCGCCGGGCTCTCCCAGGCCCGACAAGCGCCTCCACGCCAACCCGGCGAAGCTGGCCACCCTCCTCGACGGAAGGTACACCCCCGGGGCGTTCCTGTCCGGCCTGGTGGCGATGGGCCGGGCGGGGACGGTGAGGATGGCCCACGACCCGGCCTCCGACGACCTCCTGTTGGAAACGCGCGAGCCCGAGGACGTGCCGGGCGGCCACGACGCCACGGTGCTCGCGGCGCTGGCCGAGGAGCGGTCGGCGCGGGGCCTGGCGGCCCAGTGGCCCGGCCTCCGGGCGCAGCTGCAGAGGCTCTGCCGCATGGAGCTCAAGTACGACGGCATGATCCGCTTCAGCGGCCGGCTGCCGGTCGCGCCCGTGCTGGGCGGCCTCATCCCCCTCATCCTCGGGCTGTCACTGCTGGGCGTGCTGGTCTACGCCGACCAGTGGGACGCGGTGCTGTGGGGCGGCGTGCTCCTGGGGCTGTCCCTGATGGGCGCCACCATCCTGGTCGTCGGCGGGGTCCTGACGCCCAACCGGAGCTTCCGCGGCGCCCGCGAGGTCGCGGTCCAGCGCGCCTTCCTAGCCGGCATCGCCACCCGGCTGGAGGAGACGGCCGCTTCCAAGCCGGCCGAGTTCGCCGCGCCGTTCATCCAGTTCCTGCCCCTGCTCGTCGCCGCCAACGCCGGCAAGCGCGGCCGCCTCCCCGAGCTCCTGCGCAGGATATCGTCGGCTGGCCCGGGCGCCCCCCTCGACGTCCACTGGTACGACTTCCTTGACCGGTCGGCGGGCGAGCCGGGGACGGCGGGCTGGTTCGGGCGGACCTTCTCCGCCACCTCGCAGCAGCTGCCCGCCATGCTTGCCACGCTGCCGGAGGCCGCTGCGGCCGAGCCGGTGGAGAGCGGCCTCTACCAGGACGGTCCGGAGGGCGCGGCGCCGCCCGGGACGACGGGGCAGGAGCCGCCCGAAAGGAGGAATCGAGGTTGAACCCCAGGCAGGTGCAGGCGTTCGCAGAGCGCGTGCTTGCGGAGATCGAGAAAGTCATCATCGGCAAGCGCGAGGTGCTGGAGCAGGTGCTGCTCTCCATCCTCGCCGGCGGCCACATCCTCTTCGAGGACTACCCGGGCCTGGCCAAGACGCTCATCGCCCGCTCGTTCGCGGCGACGCTGGGGTGCTCGTTCCGCAGGGTCCAGTTCACCCCGGACCTTTTGCCCAACGACATCACCGGGACGTACGTTCTCAACCGCACCACCTCCCAGTTCGAGCTCCGCAAGGGCCCGGTGTTCACGAACATCCTGCTGGGCGACGAGATCAACCGGGCGCCGCCCAAGACCCAGTCGGCGCTGCTCGAGGCGATGCAGGAGAGGCAGACCACCATCGAGGGCGACTCGTACCCCATCCCCGAGCCGTTCACGGTGATGGCCACCCAGAACCCCATCGAGTACGAGGGCACCTACCCCCTGCCGGAGGCCCAGCTGGACCGGTTCCTCGTCAAGCTCGGGATAGGCTACCCGTCGCCCGAGGCGGAGGTAGAGATAATGGTGCGCCGCATCGCCCGCAAGAGGGACGAGGCGGCCCTGAGCGCGGTCGGGAGCGCCCAGGTGCTCCTGGAATGCCAGAAGGCCGTGGAGGAGGTCTACATCGACATGGCGCTCCTTCGGTACATCCAGGAGATAGTGGCCCGGACGCGCAACCACGCCCAGGTGGAGATCGGCTCGAGCCCCAGGGGCTGCCTGGCGCTGATGAAGCTTGCGAGGGCCCGGGCGGCGCTCTCTGGGAGGGACTACGTCACCCCCGACGACATCAAGCCCTTCACCGTCCCCGCCCTCTCCCACCGGCTGATACTCAAGCCCGACCCCTGGGTGCGGGGCGTCCGGCCGGCGACCGTCGTGAACGAGGTTGTCCAGAGGGTCCCGGTCCCCAAGGTGCCCGGCGCACCGGGATGATGGAAGGGGCAGCGGGCAGCGGGGAGCGGGGGAAGACGGGCGTCGTCCCGTCACCGCTCCCCGCTCCCCTTCCCTCCCACTGCCCGCTGCCCTTACCCGATATCAACAACACTTATCTATCCAGTAGCCGCTTATTACGGCCATGGCCCCGGACAAGGAGCCGACGCCGCTCGACGAGATCCTCAGGAAGGCCTACGAGAGCGCCCCGCCGAAGCCAGCGGCGGCTTCGCCGCCGCCGCTCCAGCGATCGCCCCCGGCGGTGTCAAAGGCCGACATGGCGCCGGGCGGCGGCAATGGACTGCTGCTTGGGCGCGACGGCTCCGGCCGGCCGGTGGAGCTGCCGCTTGCGATGCTCAAGCGCCACCTGGTCATTTTGGGCGCCTCCGGCTCCGGAAAGACCGTCCTGGGCAAGTGCGTCCTCGAGGAGGCGGCCCTCAGGGGCGTCCCATCGATAATAATCGATCCCCAGGGGGACCTTGCCAGCCTGGCTGTCGGGGGCTCGCCGGACGAGCTGCTCGCCCGCGGCACCGAGCCGGCTCGCCTGCGCGAGTACCTCGAGAAGCTGGAGTTCCGCACCTTCACCCCCGCCTCGTCCAAGGGGATACCGCTGTCGGCCAACCCGCTCCAGCTCCCCCCGGCGGACCTGCCGGAGGAGGAGAGGATACGCTCGCTGGACCTCGCCTGCTCGAGCCTGGCCATCCTGCTGGGCTACGACGCCGGATCCGAGGAGGGCAAGGCCGTGAAGAGCCTGCTCTACGCGATCTTCGAGCACGCCTGGAGGGCGGGCCGGCCCTTCCGGGACTTCGACTCCCTGGCGTCGTTCGTTTTGGAGCTCCCGCCCGAGCTTTCGCAAAAGACCGCGGCGCTGGTCGCGGACAAGGACAAGGCCAAGCTCTCGCGCAACCTGCGCTTCATGAACGTCGGGATGAACCAGCTGCTCTTCACGTTCGGCGTGCCGGTGAGCGCCGAGCTCTTCCTGCGGCCGGCGGCCCCGGGGCGCACCCCCGTCAACATCATCTACCTCAACACCCTGGCCTCCGACGAGCACAAGCAGTTCTTCGTCACGATGATGGCGCGAGAGATCCACGACTGGATGCTGCGCCACCCGGCCGGCGGGCCGCAGCTTCTGCTCTACATCGACGAGGTCGGGCCCTACCTGCCCCCCAACCCCTACATGCCCCCGGCCAAGGACATATTGCGCCTGCTGTTCAAGCAGGGCAGAAAGTACGGCGTGTCGTGCATGATGTGCACCCAGAACGTCGCCGACGTCGACTACAAGGCGATGTCCCAGGCCGCCACCTGGGCGCTGGGGCGGATGATGACCGTCCAGGACATCGAGAAGGTCAAGCAGATAATCAAGGCCCTGAACGCCGCAGGCCCGGAGGAGATAGTCTCGGCGCTGCCGGGGCTCAAGGCCGGGGAGTTCGTGCTGCTTTGCCCGGACGTATTCCCTGCCGCGGTGCGCCTGCGGAGCCGCTGGCTCTACTCCAGGCACGAGACGCTGGAGGAGGAGAGGCTGCGCGAGACCATGTCCCAGGACGTGCTCGCCTACTTCGAGAGGCTGAGGGGCGGCGCGCCGCCGGAGGGGACTGCCCCTCCGCCCCGGATCGCGCCGGTGACCGGTCAGGCGCCCGCCCCGGCCGGGGCGCCGGCGCCCGGCGCGTCCGCCGGAGGGCGGCGGGTGCCTTTGGCCCTCGCGTCCTACAAGGGGACGATGCTCGTGTGCCGCCTGGAGTTCCCGCAGGTGACCGCCTCCGCCCTGGCCCGCAAGCTCACCGCCTCGGGCCTTCTGGAGAAGGTGTCCGTGGACAACGGCGAGCTGCGCTACCTGCCCCTCTGGCAGCTGCGGCTTGCCGTCGACCCGAGAAGGTACATGAACTCGTTCATGAGGATGCTCGCACGCGGGAAGGACGGCCCCGTCGAGGTGAAGGTCCACATCAACGGCATCAACGGGAAGCTTCTGGTCGTCCGGGACCGGCTCGTCTTCGAGAACGTGGCCACCGAGGACCCGACGCGCATCGGGGACCTGGACGAGAGGGCGAGGATGGACGAGTACGCCCTGGACCCATTCATGCCCGACCTCGTGGCGCCGCGATTGGACGCCAGGACCGCCTCGGCCATCGGCTTCAAGATGTTCGGGGTCACGGCCGACGAGGTCCGGCTGGTCGCCATCCCTGTGTGGGCCTTCAAGACGCGGGTCAAGGACCGGTGGACCGCCCACATGAAGTACATCGACGGCGTGATGGGCCTCGAGATCCCCGAGGACCCGTTCTCGGGCTACTGAGGGGCGCCGCCCGGCGCGCTGTCACCGCCGGCGCCTTCCGGGCCGGAGGACCGCCGCGGCCCCGGCCGCGGCCGCCAGGGCCAGCACCGCCCCGAAGCCCGGCGTCTGCTCGGCCGGTCTGGGGGCCTCCTTCACGGTGACGCTGAGCTCGGCGGAGGTGTTCTTGGCGCCGGAGGTCGTGTAGGCCGTGACCTTGTACTTTATGACGGTCTTGGCCTTGAAGGGCCCTATCTGGAGCGTGTAGGTGCTGCCCTGCTTGTTCATCTTCTGGGCCTGGTGGGCGGTCCCGTCGTCGGTGTAGCTGAGCTCGACCCGGTCGATGCTGCCGCCGGAGACCGAGGCGGTGACGGTGATGATGTCTCGGGGCGTCGGGTCCGTAGGGGTGGCCTGCAGGGAGGTCACCCTGGGGGGCTCCTCGGGGAGCTGGACGTCCAGCGTCATGGAGCACTCGCTGTGCTTCGACGGGTCCCCCTTCGATGTCGCCCGCACCGTCAGCGAGTAGCGCCCGGCCGCGGCCGAGGCCGGCACGGAGAGCTCCACGGCGACCGTGCCAGACCCGCCCGCGGGGAGCGCCAGGGAGAGGGGCTGGAGGCTCGCCCACCCGCTGGCGTCCCCCGTCTTGGATATCTCGAAGGTGTCCTCGGCGTCCCCGACATTGTTGACGGCGACCGACATCGAGGAGGTGCCGCCGGCGGTGAGAAGCCGCGTGAGCACCTTGGGCGTCACACCGACCCCAAAGGTCGCGCTGCTCGCGCCGGAGATGTCCACGATCGCCCGGGACGAGGCGGTCTTCGTCGGGTCTCCCCGGGAAGTGGCCGTCACCGAGAGCTCCACCGTGCCGGAGGGCTCTTCGGACGGGACCGACACGGTCAGGGTGACCGTTTCCTCGCCGCCGGGCGGCAGGGAGACCGAGCCCCGGCTGAGGTCGGCCCAGGATCTCCCAGCGCCCTGGATCGAAAGGTCGGCCGTGTCGGAAGTCGAGCCGGTGTTCCTGGCGCGTATCTGGAACAGGGCCGAGTCGCCGGCGTTCACCTGCCGGGTGTCCGAGGAGGGGCTGAGCGCGATGCCGTAGTAGAGCGTCTCCTGAACGTTGATGCTCACGGCCGACTCGGCGTACCTTGCGGTGTCGGCGTGGGAGGTCCCCCGGACGCGGAGCTGGTAGCCGCCGGCCGAGGTGCCCTCGGGCACCGCGATGGACACCGTCACGACCGACTCCTCCCCGGGCGCGAGAGTGGAATGGGTCCTGTCCAGGGTGCCCCAGGAGGCCGCCGGTCCCGTCAGGGAGAGGTCGATGCGGTCGGTCGCGGTCCCGGTGTTCTTCGCTGTGACCTTCACGGAGGCGCTCCCCGGGGCCTGCATGGTCAGCGCCTGCTCCGGCGGGCTCAGGGAGACGCCGTAGGTGGCGGTGCCGCCGCCCAGCTGGAAGAGGGCGCTCTGGTGGACCGCCCTCACAGGCACGCCCAGGTCGGACTGGAGCACCACGACCGCGCCCATGTTGGCGAGGTTCCAGGCCGGCTCCAGCCGGAACGAGAAGTTGGCCGTGACGTTCTCGTTCGCGACGTAGCGCACGTTGGTCAGCGGGATCCTCCCCGCCTGCTTGCGGACGACATACTTGTGGAAGCTCACGTTGCTTGCGCCGGCGTGATGGACGCCGTCCTCGTAGAGGAAGCAGTAGGCCGCAAGGCCGTTGGTCAGGCCCAAAACGTTCTCGGTGAACCCGATGGTGGTGTTGACCGACCCGTTCAGGCCGTTCAGCGTGGCGGTGCCGGTTATCCCCGCCGAGGGAGTGGTGTTCATCTGGAGGGCGAAGGCGTCCCTGTAGGCCTGGTATGTCTGGCTCTCGTTGTTACCGGAGGCGGTCACGTCGCGGCCGTCCATCCTCGCCTCGGGGGTGTTCCTCACGCCGTAGTACAGGTAGCGCTCCTGCGACTCGGGGCAGGCCAGGGGATCGCCCGGGGGGAACCATTCCAGTATCGCAAGCCTCCCCCGGGAGTAATCCTGCGCAAGGCGCGCCGTGGCGTTCTCGTCGTCGGCGCAGTCCGTGTCGTTCACGCCGGTGAAAAGCTCGAAGAGCACGCAGCGCTGGACCACCCTGCCGGAGGTTCCGCCCTCGGAAGCGTGCCCCGCCGGCACCAATGCGGAGGCCAGGAGCACCAGCACCGCCATCGCCGCCAGTTTCCTCGTCATCGTATCCCCTGGGTGGTTATTCGTGGAGGGGCGACATTAAGTTTGTGGTAACCGGCGCCCGGGCCGGCCCTTGCGCCGGTAGAGTGCTTTTATATTGCGCGCCCGCAAGAGGGTTATACCTGCACGCGGATGGGGCGACGGGTGACACAGTGATAATCTCACGCGAGAGGCTCGCCTCCATGATAGACCACACACTGCTTGCGCCCGGGGCCGACCGCGGGGCCATAAAGAGGCTTTGCTCGGAGGCCGCCGCCCGCTCCATCGGGCACGTTTGCGTCAACCCCAGGTACGTCGCCGAGGCCGGCGGGCTGCTGCGCGGAAGCGGCGTGGGGGTGTGCTCGGTCGTGGGGTTCCCCCTGGGCGCCACGCTCACCGAGGTGAAGGCGCTGGAGGCCCGCCGGGTGGTGGAGCTGGGGGCGGACGAGGTGGACATGGTGCTCAACATCGGCGCCCTGCGCAACGGGGAGGACTTCCTGGTGCGCGAGGACATCGCCGCGGTGGTCTCGGCGGCGGGGGTCACCACCAAGGTCATCCTGGAGACCGGCCTGCTCTCTGACGACGAAAAGCGGCGGGGCTGCGCCGCGGCCGCGGACGCCGGCGCGCACTTCGTGAAGACCTCCACCGGTTTTGCGGGCGGCGGGGCCACATTGGAGGACGTGAGGCTCCTGAAGGCCGCGGTGGGCGACCGGCTAGGCGTCAAGGCCTCGGGGGGCATCCGCACCTGGGACGCCGCCCGGGAGTTCATCGAGGCGGGCGCCACCCGGCTGGGCACCAGCTCCGGCCCGGCGATACTGGACGGGTGGAGGCACTGAGACCGGGTGCAGGGTGCCGGGGGCCGGGTGACGGGTGACGGCCGGGTGAGGGCTTTGAGATATCCTCCATCCGTCCCCGGCACCCGGCACCCGGCACCCGGCACCCGGCACCCGGCACCCGGTTTTCAATCAATTATTTTCAACAAGTCCTCCACGCGGATGTGCTTCTCGACGTGGGCGCCGGAGGCCATCTTGTGGCCCCCGCCGCCCAGCCACCGGGCCAGCTTGAGCACGTCGTAGCCCTTCTGCGTCCGGAACTCGACGCGGGTGGCGCCGGGCTGGCGGCTCAGGGTGATTATCACGTCGAACGGCGCCTCGGGGTGGGCGAGCAGGGACCGGTTGACCAGGTACACCGGCAGCCGGTCGGAGGAGTCCACCACGGCGACCTTGAGCTCCTTGACCTTGTGTATCTGCAAAAGCCCCCTTGCCCGGTCCTCCACCTTCTTCGCCCAGGCCCCGTACTCCTCGAGCAGCGGGTTGTACTCCTCCTTCAGGACCTCGGCCGGGCCGTTGGCGGCCAGTTTGCGGGCGAGCTCCTGCATGGACCGGGAAACGCTCTCCCAGTCGTCCCGGCCCTTGTTGGCGTCGACGAGGTCCCGGAGGCGCTGGGCCTCGGGGGACTTGATCTGGTTGGTGTCTATCTCCTCCGCGACGCCCTCGAGGCCGCTGTCGAGCTTGAAGAACCTCGCGACCAGCTGGGCGGCGCTGGGGGAGGTAGGGTCGTTCATGACCTCCAGCCGCTCGTGCGTGACCTCCGCCTGCTCCCAGGTGTGGTGGTCGACCCACACCGATTTGTCGAACACCAGCCCGGCGATGAGCGCCTCCCGGGTGCCGGCCAGGTCGAACACGTACAGGAGCTCGTTCTCCTCGTCGTTCTCGTCGATGGCCGCGGCGATCGTGCTGAAAAGCCGCGTGGGAGAGGAGAACAGGACCTTCACCGGCGCGCCGGCCGGGATGGTCTTCAGGAAGACGGCCAGGCTGAGCAGGCCGTCCGAATCCGTGTGGGTGATGACGCACTGGACCATCGGGATGGGATAGACCACTGGGTATAAAACCGTTATTCGCGCCCTGCGATAGGCTAATAAGCACCGACCCTGTTAACAGCCCCCCGTCGGGGGAACGGCACCATGACGCTCAAGGAAGTGCTCGGGTCGGTAAAGGACAGGCAGATAATAGTCATCATGAAGGACGGGCGGGGTTTCAGGGGCCGGCTGCTCCGCTTCGACGACGAGACCATCGTGCTCCGGGATGTGTTCGAGACCCTCAACCAGGAAGTGGACGAGAAGGGCTACATGTTCTGGAGGAGGGTGCTCCACTCCTATCTCGTGATCAACACCCAGCATGTCATCCGGGTGTGGCCCTGGGACATCCCTGCCTGAAGGCGAGGGGCAAGGGGCAAGGGGCACGCGCGGGGTGCAGGGTGCGGGGTGCGGGGTGCAAGGGGTTTGAAGAGGGCATGCAGGACTGGCTGAGGGAGAGGGTGTACAGCGGCCGCCTGGACGAGCGGCTTGCCGGCAAGGACGTGGTGGTCGCCGGGTGGGTCCAGGAGATACGGAACCTCGGTGGCATAGCGTTCATACAGCTGCGTGATCGCGAGGGGACGGTGCAGCTCACCGCCCTCAAGAGGGAGAATCGCGAGCTCTTCAAGGCGCTTACGACGTTGAACAGGGAGAGCGTGGTCGCGGTTCGAGGGCTGGTCCAGCCCAACAAGGAGGCCCCCGGGGGTCTGGAGGTGCTGCCCGGGGAGCTCGACGTGCTCAGCCCGGCCGCGGCCCCGCTCCCGATGGGCGTGGTGGACAAGGTCGGGGTCGAGCTGGACACCCGCCTCAACGCCCGGTTCATCGACCTGCGCCGGCCGGGGAGCGCCGCGGTGTTCCGCATCCGCTCGTCGGCCCTGAGGGGCATCCGCTCCCAGTTCGAGCAGGAGGGCTTCGTCGAGGTGCACACGCCCAAGATAGTGGCCACCGCCACCGAGGGCGGGACGGCCCTCTTCCCGGTCCAGTACTTCGAGCACAGGGCGTTCCTCAACCAGTCGCCCCAGCTCTTCAAGCAGATGCTCATGGCCACCGGCTTCGACCGCGTCTACGAGATAGGCCCGGCCTTCCGGGCGGAGCTCCACGACACCGTGCGCCACCTCAACGAGTTCACCTCCATCGACATCGAGATGGCCTTCTCCGACGAGGAGGGGGCGATGGGCGTGCTGGAGCGCTGCCTCCAGAGCGCGGTGAAGCGCGTCATCGAGGAGAGGCCCCGGGAGCTCGGAGCGCTCGGGCTGACGCTCGAGGTGCCTTCGCTTCCGTTTCCGAGGCTGACCTACACGAAGTGCATTGAGCTTGCGAACTCCAAGGGGATAGACGTTGAGTGGGGCGCCGACCTCGAGATGGACGCCACCAAGGCCGTGGCCGAGGAGACGGAGGGCTTCTACTTCATCACGCGCTGGCCCACCGCGATAAAACCATTCTACGCCCACCCGTTCGAGGACAAACCCCGGGAGTCGCGCTCGTTCGACCTGATGTTCGGCGAGAAGGAGATAACCTCCGGCGCCCAGCGCGTCCACGAGCCGGACCTTCTCGTCCAGCGGCTCCGGGACCAGGGCCTGGACCCCGGGAGCTTCGATTTCTACCTCCAGGCCTTCCGCTTCGGCATGCCCCCCCACGCCGGCTGGGGCCTGGGCGCCGAGCGCACGGTGATGATCCTCACCGGCCGGGACAACGTGCGCGATTGCGTGCTCTTCCCGCGCGATAGACGAAGATTGTCCCCTTGATGCCCTAAAGGGCGCAAGGCGCAGGGCGCAGGGCGCGAGGCTTGAGGCGCAAGGGTCAAGGGGGGACCATGGGTGATCATTTGGCGTTTGCGCTCCACTCCCCGCGGCCCTGTCCCTTGTCCCCTGCGCCTTCCACCTTGCGCCCTCGCCCCCTGCGCCTTGCGCCTCGCGCCTTGCGCCTTCCCATTCCCACCCGCAATGTATTAATCGGCCGGAACGGATATCCAGTGCGATAGGGAATGGCCGAACCGAAGCTCTCCAGGACCGAGGACATCAACCGCGCCATACGCAAGATGGTCGACCTGGGCGGGACGGCCCCGGTCTCGGGGCTCAAGGGCCACGACTGCATCGCGGTCGGGCTGCCCGCCGGGGCGGTCGTCCAGGTGACGGGCAGCGCCGGGGACTTCTTCGCCGCGCTCAACAACGGAGGCGCCGTTTCGCTCACCGGCGACTCCGGCCGGTTCGCCGGGGACCTGATGACCGCCGGGGAGCTCGTGCTCAACGGCGACTCGAGCGGAGGCGTGGGCCAGTACATGCGCGGCGGGACGATAATGGTCAAGGGCGACTGCAAGGGCCCCGCGGGCCAGCTCATGAAGGGCGGGACCCTCGTCATCGACGGCAACGCCGGCCGCGAGGTCGGCAAGTACATGATGGGCGGCGAGATAATCGTCAACGGCTCCGTGGGGGAGCACGCCGGGGAGAACATGATGGGAGGGGTCATATTCGTCAAGGAGGAGGTGAGGTCCCCGGGCCTCAACGCCCGGCTCTCCAGGCCCGGCTCCGACGACCTGGAGCGGCTCAGGTACCTCAACAAGCAGTACCGCTTCAGGGGCATCACCGACGAGGAGGTCTTCCAGGATTTCCAAAAGATCTCGCCCGAGTCGCCCCGGCCCCTGATAGGGGAGGCGCCGAAATGAACGAAAAGGAGGTCCAGCGCAAGGCGGCCTCGGGCGCCGTGAGGCTCTCGAGCGGGGGGCCCGGTCGCCCCCTGCCCGGTCTTTGGTCGCTCTCGATATGCCCGGCCCAGCTTGCGGGCCGGCTGCCGGCGGACATCTTCGAGGGCGTCGAGACCGATGTCGTCATCGGCGAGAAGACCTCCGGCAGCCCGCTCTCCCTGATGGCCCCCTTCTTCGTCCCGGGCTCCCCCTTCGGGGAGGTGGGCCGGAACGCCCGGCTGGCATTCGCCTACGGCACGGCCCTGGCGGGCGTGGCCTTCGGCACGGGCGAGGGCGGCGTGCTTCCGGAGGAGGTCGAGATCTGCCGCCGGTTCCACGGCCGAAGCCTGGTCTCCTGGGGACCGGCGCGCCACGGCGTCACATTGGACTTCCTTCGCGCCGGCGACGCCGTGGTCATCGAGGCCTTCGGGCACGGCAGGGGCTGCTCCACCGGGCTTTGGCGGCAGGAGCGCACGACGGAGGCCCAGTCCAGGCTCTGGGGCATGCCCGCCGGGAAGGACTGGGTCGTCCCGCCGGCGCATCTGGACATGGAGTTCCCCGAGGACCTCAAGCAGCACGTCAACCTTCTGCGCGAGGTAACGGACCACCGGGTCCCGGTGATCGTGAAGCTGGGAGCCTCGCGCGTGCAGGCCGAGGTCCGATTGGCGGTCGAATCCGGCGCGGACGCCGTGTGGGTAGAGGCGCTCGAATCCCCGCTCTACGGCGCCCCCGACGTCCTCGTCGAGGAGGCCGGGGTGCCCCTGCTTGCGGTCTTCGGGCCGGCGAGGCGGGCCTTCGAGGAGGCGGGGGCGAAGGAGAGGGGCACCAGGCTCCTCGTTTCGGGCGGCATCTCCGACGGGGCGGAGGCCTTCAAGGCGCTGGCGCTCGGGGCCGATGCCATAGGCCTTCCGGAGGCCTCCCGCGTGGCCATCGGGTGCAGCGAGGCCGGCGCGGGCGACTGCCACGCCGGCAAGTGCCCCGCCGGGATAGCCACCACGGACCCGCGATTGGAGGCGATGCTCGACTGGAAGTCGGCCGGGCAGGCGCTCGCCAACTACCTCGCCGCGCTCAATGACGAGCTGAAGCTCCTGACGGCGTCGGCGGGCCACACCACGATCCACGCAATAACCGCCGAGGACCTGCGGGCCCTCACCTACGACGCCGCCTCCCTCTCGGGCGTCAAGCTTGCCGGCTACGACCGCGTGCTCCCGATGTGGATGCACTGACGCTGCGCGAGCTTTAAGGGCAGTGGGCAGCGGGGAGCGGTGGGGCAGCAGGCATCGGGCAGCAGGCAGCGGGGACGAAACGGAGCCCGTCGTCCCCCATTGCCTGCTGCCCCGCCGCTCCCCGCTGCCTGCTGCCCGCTGCCCGGTCAGTTCGCGTCCACCCACTTGAGCATCGCCGGGCCGGCCTTCTCGAAGATCGCATCGGCCCCGGCCGCCGTCAGAGTATCCCGGGTACCGGCGCCCGTCAGCACGCCGGCCGTGGCGGCGCCGGCCCGTTTCCCCGAGAGGATGTCGAAAGGGTGGTCGCCGACTACGGCGCAGTCCTTCGGGGCGCAGCGCAGCTTGACCAGGAGCAGCAGCACCCCCTCGGGGTCGGGCTTGGGGCGCACGACGTCGTCGCGGCCGAGCACCGCGTCGAAGCGGTGGCCCATGCGCGCCAGGGAAAGGTCGACGTACTTCCGGCAGGCCCTCGAGAAGACCGCGGTGGCGATGCGGCGCTCTCTCAGGCCCGCCAGCAGCCGGGGGACGCCGGCGAACGTCCGGACCTTCGGAAACGAGTCGAGCTCGGCCCGGTCCATGAGGGTGTCGGCCCGCAGGCGGATCCTCTGGGCCTGGCCCGGGGTCATGCCCTTGTCGATGAGCAGCCGGATGTTTCGGTCCACCGCCTCGAGCAGGGGGCCCTCGAGCTCCGGCTGGCCGTACCTTCCGAACAGGGCCACCAGGTCCGCCCTGAGCCGGTCCCAGTCCATCCTGAGGCGCTGGAGCGTCCCGTCGAGGTCGAAGATGACGGCCCTCATGCGCCGAGGGAGTATCAGTCCCGGCTTAAAACCCTTGTCTCTCGGGCTCCGCAACATTGAAATCGGCCTTTCCGATTGAGAGTCCGTGTACAACACCCGGGTGCTGGCCATCCGCGACCTGCGGGGAGCCGAGGAGGGCGTCCGCTGCACCGGCTGCGACCCGGGCGGGGTCCCCATCATGGCCCCCAAGCTGGTCCACCACACGCTCGGGCTCGACAGGGTGGACAGCCGGGCAGCGCTGATAATAAAGCAGGAGATGCTCTCGGCCGGCGGGGATGCCGCCGTCTGCCGCGGGGCGCTGGGCCGGACATCGAGGTGCTCCGACATACTGGTCTTCGGAACGCGCAAGCAGCTTTGGCGCGCCCTGGGGAAGCTTTCCCACCAGCCGTTCGGGTGCCAAGACATCGCCTCCGAGATCTCGGCGGTGCTCGCCAACCTGGACCGCGGCCGGGACTTCACGCTGAGGTGCGGGGGGCGCCGCCTGGAGCTCGGAAAGCGGACCCACATCATGGGCATTCTCAACCTGACGCCGGATTCGTTTTCGGACGGCGGGCGCTTCCTGGACCCCGCCTCGGCGGTCGCCCACGGCCTCCGCATGGCCGCGGAAGGGGCCGACATCATCGACGTTGGCGGGGAATCCACCCGTCCCGGGGCGGCCCCCCTCTCTCTTGCGGCCGAGGAGAGAAGGGTCCTTCCGGTGATCCGGGCGCTGGCCGGGAAGGTCGGCGTCCCCGTATCGGTCGACACCTACAAGCCGGCCCTGGCCGCGAAGGCTTTGGACGCCGGGGCCTCGATCGTGAACGACATCTTCGGCCTGCGCCGGCGGGGCATGGCCCGGCTCGTGGCGCGCCGCGACGTCCCGGTGATAATCATGCACATGCAGGGAACGCCCCGGGACATGCAGAAGGCCCCGCAGTACGGGGACGTCGCCGGAGAGGTCCACCGGTTCTTCCTCGAGAGGATGGAAAGGGCCCATGAGGCGGGAGTGGACCGGGAGGGAATGGTCCTGGACCCGGGGATAGGATTCGGCAAGACATCCGGCCACAACTTCGAGCTTTTGGCCCGGCTCGGGGATTTCAGGGGGCTGGGCCGTCCGATGCTCGTCGGTGCCTCGCGCAAGTCGTTCATCGGCCGGGTGCTGGACCTGCCTGCGGACCGCCGCCTCGAGGGGAGCCTGGCCGCGGCCGTGGCGGCCGTCCTCAACGGGGCAAGCATTATAAGAGCGCACGATGTGGCGGAGACCGCGCGCGCCTGCCGCGTCGCCGACGAGATACTGGCGGCGGGGTAGGGGCAGGATGAAGGGGAACGCGATGGGGGGAGGAAGGAGGGTCCCGGACGTGCAGAACCGCCGGGTGCCGGACAACTACATGCTCACCCGCGTGGGCGTCACCGGCGTCAAGAAGCCCGTCCAGGTCGCCCGGGGTGGCCGGACGGTCACGTTGACGCCGACCATCTCACTCTTCGTGGACCTGCCCGCCCGCCAGCGCGGCTCCCACATGTCCCGCAACCTCGAGGCGGTGGCGGAGCTCGTGGACGAAAGCGTCGGCCGGCCCCACCCGAGCCTCGAGGACCTTTGCGCCATGCTCTCGCGGGGCCTTTTGGACAGGCACCCCTACGCCACCACCGCCGAGGTGGAGATGCGCGCCGACTACTTCCTGGAGATGAGGAACCCTTCGGGGCGGCGGACCATCGAGGGGTACCATCTCCTGGCCCGCGCGGTCGCCCACCGGGGTTCGAGGCACCTGGTGCGCAAGAGCATCGGCGTCGAGGTGACCGGGATGACGGCCTGTCCCTGCGCCCAGGAGACAGTGCGCCAGATCTACGCCGGCAGGGGGACCGGGAAGGGCCGGGGCCCGGCGGGGCCTCCCACTCTTTCCCACAACCAGAGGAACGTCACCTCCGTGCTCATGGAGGTGCCGGAAAAATACCCTGTCGAGGCCGACGACCTGATCAGGCTCGTGGAGTCCTCCCAGAGCTCCCCGACGCGCGAGATCCTCAAGCGCCCCGACGAGGGGAGGCTGGTGCTTCGCGCCCACCTGAACCCCAAGTTCGTCGAGGACGTGGTGCGCGATGTGCTGCGCAACATCGTGGACAGGTACCGGCAGCTCCCGGACGAGGTGGCCGTCACGGTCCGCTCGGAGGCCCAGGAGTCCATACACAAGCACAACGCCGTGGCCGAGCGCGTCACCACGCTTGGCGAGCTCCGCCGCAGCCGCGCTGGGCCGGGGCTGGACCGTACTAGCTGCGCCTGATACCGGCTGCAGGGTGCTGGGTGCGGGGTGCCGGGAACGACGAGGGTCGAGGGTTCAGGGACGAGCGCCGGGAAACACCCTGTACCCTGCACCCTCGCCGTCCTCCCCTTGACCCTGCACCCTGGAAACCCGTCCGCCCCCCCCCTTCCGCCCTCTCCACCCGTTCCGCCCCTTTCACCTCTTCCGCCACTTCCACCGTTCCCTACAGGGTGTCCCGCCACCCGCCCCGGGCGCCGGCCGGCGGCGGTGAGGTCTCGATGGGCTTGAGGCACTTGGGGCACAGGTTGCGCTCTGCCCGGCGGTCCTTGTTGAAATCGATGACGCAGCGGCTGCAAAGGTGCGCCCCGCAGCCGTGATGGATGGTCGCGATTATCGAGTGGCACACGGAGCAGTAGGTCCGGCCCCGCCGGCCGCGATCGTGGAGCCCCTCCTCGGTGCCGGCGCGCTTTTCGCGCTTCTCGATGCTCGTGACTATGTCCTTTATGCTCTCGGATATGTCCTGGATGCCGGCGTCGTCCAGGGCCTCCTCACCGCCGGTCCCCTCCCCGGGCGCGGCCCGGTCCTCGGGCGCGGCCCCCCCATCGGGCGCAGGCCGGGCCCGGGGCCTCCTCGGCCGGCGGGCCGGTCGCTCTTCGGCGGCCGGTTTGGATTCCCCGGCCTCCTCCCGGGGCCGGGCCTCCCCTTCCTCCGCCGCCGGCATCCCCTCCTCCTCCGGCCCGGAGGCCGCCGGTCCCGGCCGCTTCACGGGCACCTGCGCGGCGGGCGGCGTCTCGGCGGCGGGAACCGGCACCTCGGGGGACGGTCGCTTGCGCGGCCGGCGCGGCCTTTTCTCCTCGACATGGAGGTCGGGGGTGCTCTCGAGCTCGCTTTCGGGCACCTCGGCGGCCGGGGTGTCCTCCACGACCGGCGGGGCGGGCGGCGGGCGCCCGCTCTTGATGGCCTTGAGCACCTCCTCGACCCGCCGGGCCTCGCCCAGCGGAAGGTTGAGCCGCCTGACCAGGCCGAAGAGGTCGCGCTCCTCCTCGGCAAGGTGCAGGCCGGCGCGGCTCCGCTCCTCCGTGCGAGGGTCGAGGGGGCTCTCGATGTGCAATGCCTCCCCCCGCACGGCCTCTATGTAGCCCAGCACGCGCTTGCCCTGGATGACCGTGGCGCCTGGCGGCGCCTTGACAGCGTCCGAGAGCCGCAATGGCTTGCCGGGCGGGACCTTCCTGATCAGGTCCGAGGCCCGGTCATCGAGCTCCGACTTCTCGGATACGGACATCGCCCGGAGATCGACCGGCTCGATGTCGCCTATGTGGCCCATCACCCTCTCGAGCTTCTCGAAAGGCACCTGGCAGTCCCGGAAGGCCTCCTCGCGGGAGGGCATGCGGTCGTTGCGCTGCTCGAAGTCGAGGACCCTGCGCGCGCAGCCCTCTAGCTCCGACTTCTCCCTCAGCGAGGTGACCAGGGCGCGCATCTCCCGGGCGGGCCGGTTGCCGGCATCGATGGCGAGGACGCGGTCGAGGTGGGCCAGGGCCTCGTCGTAGCGGTCCTCCCTGAGGGAGCACCGGGCGCGGCCCAGCCAGGCGGCCGGGCTCCCCGGGGCGAGCACCGAGGCTCGGGTGAATGCGCGTATCGCGTCGTCCATCCGCCCGAGGGCGAGCAGCGCGTCCCCGCGGCCCAGGACCGCCTCGAGGTGGTCCTGGTCGTGCTCGAGGGCGACGTTGAACGAGTTGACGGCCTCCTCCAGCCTCCCCTCGGCGGCAAGCGCCAGGCCTTGCCGGTGCGAGTAGGCCGGATTGCCCGGCTCGAGCTCCACGGCCTTTGCCAGGTACTGGAGGGACTCCCCCGACCGGCCCATCCGCAGAAGGCTCCGGCCCTTGCCCGCCCAGGCCCGGCCCTCGGCCGGGGAAATCGTTATGGCCTCCTCGTAGCTCCTCGCGGCGCCGGCAAGATCCCCGGCCTGTTCGAGCGCGGCGCCCTTCCTTGTCAGGAGGTCGGCGTCCCGGGGCGCAAGCTCCAGGGTCCGGCCGATGAACTCCAGGGCCTCGCGGTGCCGGCCCAGCGAGACCAGCACCTCCGAGGCACCGGTCAGGGCCTCGCGGTCGACGGGGTCTATGCGCAGGGCGGCGTCGTAGGCTTTAAGCGCCTCCTCGTAGCGGCGGGCGCCCGCGTGGACCCGCGCCCGGGCGACGTGCGCGCCCTTGAAGCCCGGGTGGGACTGGAGGGCCCGGTCGAAAAGCGCGAGCGCCTCGTCCGGCTTGCCGGCCCGGTCGAGGGCCTTGCCCATCTCGGTCAGGGTGGCCGGGTCCTCGGGCGAGAGCTCCAGCGCCTCCTTGAGCTCCTCGGCGGCCTCGGCGTGCCGTCCCCTGAGGGACAGCGCCACCCCCTTTCCCCTGAGCACCTCCGGGTCCTCGGGGCTGATCTCGTGGAGCAGCTCGTAGAAATCGATGCGCAGGGGCTCCAGCTGGAGGGCCTTGCCGTAGCAGAGGCGTGCCTCGCCGTACTCCATCAGGGCGCGCATCACGTTTCCCTTCGCCACCCAGGTCTCGGCGTCGTCGGGGGCGAGCACCAGCGCGCGGTCCAGGAAGCCGACCGCGTCCTCGAACCTTCCCTGGGCCTGGACCGCCTTGCCTATCTCGGCCCAGGCGGAGGCATTCCCGGGCGCGACCTGGAGGGCCGCCTCCAGCGCGCGCAACGAGTCATCGCTCCTGCCCAGGTCGGCAAGGGCGGTGGCTATCTCGATGTAGCAGTCGGAGAACTCGTCTTTGTGCTGGACGAAGAGCTCCCGCTTGGAGTCCAGGAACGAGAGGGTCTCCAGGTACAGGCCGGGGGATTCGGGCCTCTTGCGCGAGAGGGCCTTCGAGGCGCGGGAGAGGAGCTCCTGCACCTTCTCGAGGGCCTTCTGCTCCTTCTTGTAGTCCGGCGTGAATATGTCCAGGTCCATGCGCGCTACCTGCATCGGAATTGTCGCGTACCGATATAAAATGTTGCAATGGATAAAAGGGCGCGGGGCGCAGGGCGCAAGGGAAGGCGCTGGGGACATGGGGAGGATTCTGCTCTCCTCCCTTGCTCCTTGCGCCTTGACCCTTGCGCCCCAAGCCTTGCGCCTCGCGCCCTGCGCCTTGCGCCTCCGTCTCTCAGAACTTGCGCGCCGCCCACGCGCCCTGTCCGACGCCCTCGCAGAGGCCGAGCTGGAGCTCGGAGACGTTCCCCAGGCGGGCGATGGCGGGGGCCGCCCTGTCGAGCAGGTACTCGGAGAGCTGCTCGGCGGTCACGGCCGGAAGGTCCAAAAGGAGCACGTCGCCGGGCGGGAAGGTGTAGCGGTTCTTGCCGACGAGAAGCTCGACCGAGCCCCGGCGGCGGATGACCGTGATCGAAGGATGGCGGGCCGGGATGAGCACGCGGTGGTCCAGCCTGTCGATGAGGCGCCTGACGAGCTCCTTCACCTCGTGGAAGTCGGCGATGTAGCCCATCTCGTTCTTCCGCCCGACGAGACGGACGTGGACGGCGTAGGTGTGGCCGTGGAGCCGGCCGCACTTCTCGTGGCCGGGAATGAGGTGGCAGGCCGAGAACTTGAGCCCCGCCGACCAGCCGTCTATCTCGAGCCTCATCGGGGAGACAATGAGCGGGGGGCGTAATAAGCCTAACTGGAGGGGCAGCGGGAGGGAAGGGGAGCGGGGAGCGGGCAGCGATGAGCGGCGGCGGAGCGGAGCCAGTCGTCCCCCGCTCCCTGCTGCCCGCTCCCCGCTCCCCTTCCCTCCCGCTCCCCGCTGCCCTTTTTTCTAGCGTTTGACAAACCACCCGTTCACCAGACGGAAGTACTCTTCACGCGGGAGGAGGTCGGACTCGAGGTGGTGCCTGCACTCCGGCTCTATCATGCCTCCGCCGGCGACGGCCCGGCCGGCCCCCCGGACCAGGAGGAGGTAGCCGGCGGCGGCCTCCCTCGCCCGGGCGTCGCGGGAGGACAGCAGGCCCGACCCAGTCCTCAGCACCTCGCCGGCCGGTGACCACTCCATCATGTCGCAGATGTCGGAGAAGGTGCGCCTGAGACCGTCGAAGACCTGGAGCTCCGGGAACCCGCAGGTCGCGACCAGGACGGCGCGCTGGTCCCGGCGGCCCAGCCGGGCGTGGCGCGCCCGACCGTCCGGGCCGGGCCTCACCTCGGGGTCCAAGAGGGGCATCGTGCGCTCGATGAGGCGCTTCATGCCCTCCGACATTGTGAAGTGGTAGACCGGCGTTGCGAAAACGACCGTGTCGGCCCGGTCGAGCCGCGCGTTCAGCGCGGCCATGTCGTCCTCGATTGCGCATACCCCCGGCGTCTTCGTCCAGCAGGAGAAGCAGCCCCGGCAGGGGGAGATGTTCATCCTGTACGGCTCGAGCACCTCGACGCTGCCGCCCCCCTCCCGGATGCCCTCGAGGAACTCGGAGAGCACCAGGGCGGTGGAGCCCTTCGGGCCCCTGGGGCTGCACGAGAGCGCCAGCGCGCTGTTCCCGGCCATCGTCGTCAGTCCTCCCGCGCTATGACGAAGCCTTCGTGCTCCCCGGCGGGCTCGACCCATTCCACCTGCCGCCTCTCGACGAGCGCCGCGCCCATGCCGGCCCCGCTAGAGATCTCGTCGAGCACCCGGCGGACGGCCGCCTCCTCCCCCTCGAAGAGCGCCTCCACCGAGCCGTCCTCCCGGTTCCGGACGTAGCCGCACAGCCCGGCGCCCGAGGCCTTCCTCTGGGTGTTGGCGCGGAACCACACGCCCTGGACGCGGCCGAAAAAGATCACCCGGACCCCCTTTTTCGCCATCGGACGGAGAATGGCCCGGCGGGCTCCTGAACGTTTGCCCAAAAAGGCTAATAGGCGGGCGGCAGATGGACCGCCGATGGATGTCGCGGTGCTCTACTCGGGGGGAAAGGACTCCAACGCCGCCCTGCAATGGGCGCGCCAAAGCGGGCACTCGGTGGGTTGCATCGTCGGCGTGGTCCCGGAGGCGATGGACTCCTTCATGTACCACGTCCCGGGCACCGAGCTCATGGGCCTCTTCCCGGAGGCCGTCGGGGAGAGGCTCGTGAAGGTCCGGGCCCCCCGAAACGACGAGCTGCGCCCGCTGCGCGACGCCATCGCCGGGTCGGGCGTCGCCGGCGTGGTCTCGGGCGCGGTGCGCTCCGAGTTCCAGAAGCTCCGGCTGGACCGCCTGTGCGCCGGCCTCGGGTTGGTCCACCACGCCCCGTTCTGGCACGCCGACCCCGAGCGGCACCTGCGGGAGCTGCTCTCCGAAGGGTACGATATCATCTTCACCGGCGTGGCCGCAGAGGGACTGGACGAGAGGTGGCTGGGCCGAAGGCTCGACGGTGAGGCGCTGGAGGCCCTGCTCCGCCTGCGCGACCGGTACGGCATCAACCTCGAGGGGGAGGGCGGGGAGTACGAGACGCTCGTCCTCTCCGGCCCGACGCACCGGCGGCGGATCGTGATCGACGAATCCGAGGCCCTGTGGCGCCGGGACAGCGGCCGGCTGGCCGTGCGCCGGGCGCACCTGGAGCCCCCTCCGGGCCCGGCCCCCAATCATCGCGTTTAAATCCCCTCCAGCCGATGTTGCGCCCGGCAAGGGAGGCCGCCGATGGGGCGAACGGGTCTGGCAGCTTTGGTGCTCTTCTGCATCCTGGTGATGCCGGCCGATGCCCACCCGGGCGGGAGCGAGAGCCGGCCGGGAGCGGGCGGGCGGAACGCGTTCCCGCCGTCCGGCGACTGGCAGATCTCCGTGGACACGGTGGTGGAATCGGACCTCCGGTTCGGGGGGAACGTCACGGTCCTCTCCCTGGCGACGCTCACCATAAGGCGCGGCTCGACCCTCGCCGTGCGCGGCGAGGGCGAGGAACGATTGAGGTTCCGGGTCATGGTGGGCGCCTCGGTGGTGATCACCGAGGGCTCGGCCCTGCTGGCCGACAGCTACATCTCGGAGCCCGGCACGGGACTGCAGGTCCTCGACGGGAGCAGGCTGGCCGCCAGCGTCCGGCTCGTCGCCTCGGTCGGCATCCCGGAGGTGTCCGGCAGCGAGATCGCCGTCGGCCCCGGAGAGGGTGGAAATGCGTCACTGAGCATAAACTGCAGCTCTTGGGGGAACTTCTCCCGTTCCAACCTAACGGTCATCGCGGGCGACGGGGCTAAGGGCGCACCAGGGGTCGTCGGGGGGTCGGGCGGGAACGCCTCGCTCTTTCTGGGCGGCGCCCAGCTTTCTGACTGCAACCTCACCGTGGTCGCCGGACAGGGCGGCGACGGCGGGGACCCGCCCGACAACCGGTCCGGAGCCGGCCGCGGCGGGGCGGGCGGCGGAGCCTCGGCGAGGCTGGACCTCAGCTTCATCTCGGGCTGCACGATCAACATCAGTGCGGGAGGGGGAGGACGGGGGGCCAGCGGCTGGAACGGCCTTTCACCGGGCGATCGCCGCGGCGGGGCCGGTGGCAGGGGGGGCGACGGCGCCCTGGCGTGGAACGGCACGAACCTGCTGCTCTCCGATTCGAATGTGTCCGTCCGGGCCGGCGACGGCGGGCGCGGGGCCGACGGGGGGGACGCGCCGCCGGGCTCCCTCGACGGCGGCAGCGGGGGCGGCGGGGGACTGGGCGGCACCGCCTCGGTCTCGGCCTTCGGAGACGCCACGTTCACCTTCGTTGATTCCCGGCTGGAGGCCGACGGGGGAGAGGGGGGCGCGGGCGGCCATTTCGGCCTGGCCGCGGGCACGGGCACGGACGGCGTTCCCGGGAACGGCGGCGCCGGCGGCGATGCCGGATGCGCCGCCCGGCTCCACAACATGTTCTCGGGTACCAATTCCCTGCTACTCTCACGCGCGGGCGGCGGGGGGGCCGGCGGGAGCGGCCCCCGGGCGGCGGAGGGAGGTCCGGGCGGGAACGCCTCCGCCTCGGTATCGGTGGAAACCTCAACCGCCCTGGCGGCGGCCTCCCTCGACCGGTTCGAGCTAGCGTCCCGCGGAGGCCCGGGCGGGGAGGGTGGTCAGCCCTTCGAGCCGGGCGGCGGGGGCGGCCTTCCGGGGAGGGGAGGCCGGGGTGGCGATTCCTCCCTGGCCCTGGAGGCCGAGGGGTCCATCACGGCCCAGCGGTCGGTGCTGGATTGCACGGGCGGCCCGGGCGGCGGCTCGTCCGACCCGAACCGGGAGGGCCTCCCGGGCCGGCCGTCGCAGCGCCTGTCGACGGAGCAGGGCACGCTCACCAACTGCTCCGTCTCGCAGACGGTGGGGCCGGTCACGGGCGAGCAGCGCTGGACGCTCCAAAACTCGCGAATCGACGCCGGCGACCACTTCAACATATCCGAAAAGGGGCTGGCCTACGAGTACTGGACCAAGCGAGTGACGGTCAGCGACGCCTCCGGCAAGCCGATAATGGACGGCTCCGCCACCGTCGAGGTCTGGCGCAACCGGACCCTCGTGGAGTCGTCCAAGAGCAACACACGCGGCGAATCCGAGTTCACATTGCTCGACGCGCTCTATTCGGCCTCGGGCGTCCAGTACAGGTCCTACATCCTCTCGGCCTGGGACACCCGGGGCCGGAGCTCGCCGAACCTGACCGTTTTCTGGACGCCGGACCTATATATCAACCTGGTCCTGCTCAGCAAGCTCGCGCCGCCGTTCTGCTGCATAACGAGGCCCGGGCCGGGCCAGCCCGCGGTGATAGACGCGCGGGAGTACTTCGGGAGCAACGGGACGGGCGGGTCGTACCTGATCACCGGGAGGGCGCACGACAGCCCGCGCAACGACGAGCCGCACATAGAGGCCGTCCAGCTCCGTTTCGGCGCATCCGGTGAGTGGGCCGACGTGGCCTTCGCGGCCGACGGGGGAGGCTACTACTGGAGCCACGGCTGGGAGGTGTTCCCCTGGGCCCGGCGGATGCTCTCGCTTTATCCCCTGGGCATCATCCCCGTGACCATCTTCGCCCGCTCGTTCAACGGCTTCCAGTGGTCCGACCAGCTTTCGGCCGGCGGGGCGGAGGCGGCCGTCAACCTGACGGTGCGCCTGCTGGAGCTCCCGGGCCCGCCGCCGGTCATCGAGCTGACCTCACCGGCCAGGTCCACGGCCCAGCTGACCGCGGCCGTGGAGGTGGAGAGCGGGAGGAAGATAGCGTTCGACGCGCGCGTGGCGCTCTCCAGCGGGCCCAACGTCACCCGCTGGGTCTGGTGCTTCGACGACACCGGCGGCTTCTCGGAGGACTGCTCGACGGCGGGGCCGCCGTCCACGACGCACGTCTACCCGGCGGACCGGGAGGGGCAGTACTTCTACGTCATCCTGAAGGTCTTCGACAACGCGTCCACAAGGAGGGTGGAGCTTTTGCGCGCCGGCGTCGCCTACGAGGAGTTCGGCTACGATTTCGACCCGGAGGACGGAAGCACCTCCGTCCGCCTCAAGGTGCTCGTCCGGGCCCCGCGCCCGCCGGCAAACGAGGAGCCGCCGCCCTACTGGCTCGCGGCCGCCGTGGCCGTCGGTACCGCGCTGGCGGCCTGGTTCCTCAGGACCGCGAGGAAGGGACGGCCGGGCAAGGTCTAGGCGGGAAGCTCCCTTATCGTGCCCACCACGCTCGAGCCCGAAAGCAGCCGGACCTGGTACCCGGCGGCGATGTGTCCGCCCGTGGTCTTGAGCTGGATGGTGTCGCCCGCATCCAGCTTCTTGTTCTGGTTGTTGTCGTTGTGGGTGGCGTCAGGGTCGTTGTAGGGCGGGGCGAGGAAGCTCACCGTCCGGCTGACGGTCGTCAGGCCCGTGGCGGGGTCGATGACCTGGAGGGTGACGCTCGAGGTGGGCTTGGAGCCGGAGGTCACGTCGATCAGCCAGCCGCCGGTGGCGAGCGGCGAGACGCGCAGTCCGAGATTGGTCTCCACGGTGCCCCCGCTCTGGGGCGTGCTCTGGAGAAAGACGAGGAAGACTCCGGCCAGGAGCATGGGGAGGACCACGGCGAGCACCACCACGACCACTATCACGGCGATGACCGTCCGCGACATCGGTTTCGGCGGCGGGGGGGCAGGACTGGGGTACTGGTACTGCGGCTGGTACTGGCCCGGGTACTGCGGGCCTGCGGCGTGCGGCCGATAGGGATCGTACTGGTTTGGTGGTTGCACGGTTTCCTGTTATCGCGTTGCCACCTTATCAATCTTGTCGGGCCCGGACCGACTGAAAATGGCAACCTATTTATCCAGCGAAGACGCTGGGGCCTCACCGTGATGCGCCGATGAAGTTCGTGATAGTGACAGGCGGCGTCCTTTCGGGCCTGGGAAAGGGCATCACGGCCTCCTCCATCGGGCGCCTCCTCAAAAGCCGCGGCTTCTCCGTCAGCGCGATAAAGATAGACCCCTACCTCAACTGCGACGCCGGGACGATGAACCCGTTCCAGCACGGGGAGGTCTTCGTGCTGGAGGACGGCGGCGAGGTCGACCTGGACCTTGGCAACTACGAGCGCTTCCTCGACGTCGACCTCTCCTCGGCCCACAACATCACCACCGGCAAGGTCTACCGCGCCGTCATCGAGAAGGAGCGCCGGGGCGAGTACCTCGGAAAGACGGTCCAGATAATCCCCCACGTCACGAACGAGATACTGCTGAGGATAAAGACCGTCGCGCGGGAGTCCCGTGCGGACATCATGTTGATCGAGCTGGGCGGGACCGTCGGCGACATCGAGAGCATGCCCTTCCTGGAGGCCGCGCGCCAGGCCATAATAGAGGTGGGGAGGGAGAACGTCGTGGTGGTGCACACCACGCTCATCCCGGTGCTGAGCACCGTGGGCGAGCAGAAGACCAAGCCCACCCAGCACTCGGTCAAGGAGCTGCGCGCGATAGGCATCCAGCCCGACATGATCGTCGGCCGCGGCAACCGCCCGATGGACAAGGGGACCAGGGAGAAGATCCACCAGTTCTGCGACGTCCCCCTGGAGGCGGTGGTCAGCGCCCCGGACGTCTCGAGCATCTACCAGGTCCCCCTCGTCCTGGAGGACCAGGGCGTCACCAACTACCTCATCAAGCGGCTCAACCTGGAGCCCCGCGCCGACGAGCTCCCCGGCTGGCGCGAGTTCGTCCACCGGGTGATGAACCCGCCCCGGGCCGTCAACATCGCCGTGGTGGGCAAGTACGTCGACCTCAAGGACTCCTACCTGAGCCACATCGAGGCCTTCCACCACGCCGGCGCCGAGGCGGGGGCGAAGGTGAACCTCATCTGGGTGGAGGCCGAAGACATCGAGAAAAGCGGCGCCGACAACCACCTGCGCAAGGCCCAGGGGGTGCTCGTGCCGGGCGGGTTCGGCGAGCGCGGCACCGAGGGGAAGATCCAGGCCATCCAGTACGCCCGCCAGGGGGGCATCCCCTTCCTGGGGGTGTGCTTCGGGTTCCAGCTAGCGGTCATCGAGTTCTGCCGCCACAACCTGGGCCACGCCGACGCCAACAGCAGCGAGCTGAACCCCAAGACGGAGCACCCGGTCGTGGACCTTTTGCCCGAGCAGAAGGGAGTGACCGACCTGGGGGGCACGATGCGCCTGGGCTCCCATCCCATCGAGCTCAAGGAGGGCTCCACCGCCCACCGCCTCTACGGGACTCTCCGGATAAACGAGAGGCACCGGCACCGCTACGAGGTGAACCCCGACTTCATCGCCGAGATCGAGAAGAAGGGCCTGCTCTTCACGGGCAGCTCCGACGGGGGACGGCGCATGGAGGTCGCAGAGCTCCCGGGCCACCCCCATTTCATCGGGAGCCAGTTCCACCCCGAGCTCAAGTCCCGCCCGAACAAGCCCTCCCGGCTCCACCTGGGCCTGGTGAAGGCGGCGCTCTCCCTCTCGCTCAGGGCGCAATAGGATCGGGAGAAGGGGCAGCGGGGAGCGGTGGACGACGGGCTCCGTTCGTCACCGCTCCCTGCTCCCCGCTCCCCGCTCCCCTTCCCTCCCGCTGCCCACTGCCCGCTGCCCTATTCCCCAGATGAAAAGCTTTATCGGTGCCCAGCCCGATGGGACGGGGCCGGAGGGCCGGCTTGGCGAGGATGGTGGATATCGGAGGGAAGCCCGCCGTGGAGAGGCTGGCGGTGGCCCGGGGACATATCAGGTTGCGCGCCGGCACCGTCGGGGCCATCCGGAAGGGGGCGGTCAGGAAGGGCGACGTCCTCGCCGCCGCCCAGCTTTCCGGCATACAGGCGGCCAAGCGCACGCCGGACATCGTGCCGCTGTGCCACCCCGTCCCGCTGACCAGCCTGGCCGTCGAGCTCTCATTGGAGCCGGGCGGCGTCTCGGTCCGCTGCGAGGCGAGGGCGCGCTACGGCACCGGCGTGGAGATGGAGGCGCTCTGCGGCGTGGCCGGGGCGCTGCTCTGCGTCTGGGACATGGTCAAGTACCTCGAGAAGGACCCGACGGGCAACTATCCAGACACGGCCATCGGGGACATCCGCGTGCTGCGCAAGACCAAGGGAAAGGCGATTGCCGGGCGAGAGAAGCCGGGAAGGTGAGCGTCATGGGCGTGAAGGACCACCGAAAGCACGGGGCCAAGGCGGTCGTCGCAGCCGTGCTGACCGTGAGCGACACCCGCAACCGCCGCACGGACGAGACCGGCCGCATCCTGCGCCAGGCGCTCGAGAAGGCGGGCCACAGGGTCATCCGCCAGGGCATAGTCAAGGACGAGCGCCGGGAGATCCGATCCTGGGTCCGGGACGCGCTGCGCGACGTCCGCATCCACGCCGTGGTCGTCAACGGAGGCACCGGGATATCCCGCCGCGACGTGACGATCGAGACCGTCCGGCCCCTGCTCGACAAGGAGCTCGAGGGGTTCGGAGAGCTCTTCAGGATGCTCAGCCACCGGGAGATCGGGTCCGCGGCGATGATGTCCCGGGCCCTGGCCGGGGTCTCCGGGAGAAGGCTCGTAATCTGCCTGCCCGGCTCGCCGGACGCCGCTAGGCTTGCCCTCTCGGAGCTGCTCCTGCCCGAGCTGGGCCACATGGTTTGGGAAGCCAAAAGGTGAGCGCTACTGCTTCTTCACCGGCGAGCTGTCGAGGAGCCGGGCCAGGCCCTCGCGGTCGGTGTTGAGCATTATGTAGTCCCGGATGCTGTTCACATGGACCATGGAGAGGGTGAGCTGGCCCCGGCCGATGAGGGGCTTTTTCATCTTCATGTGATCCATCACCTCGCGCTCGACGCTGATGGCCAGCGAGGGCATCTTCCACATCGACGGCTCGAGCTGGATGTCCTGGACATGCCCCAGGACCTTGCCCTCGGTGCCCATGACCTGCATCTTGACGAACCGGGAGACGTGGTAGACCCCCTCGTGCTTCTTGAGGTGCTCGCCCAGCTCGTTCACCGGTCTGAGAAGGATTATCTTGTCGCCGATGGCCTTCACCTGGTCCACGCCCACCTCCAGGTGCACTCCGGCCAGGAGCGGGGTCTTCTTGCCCAGGCTCTTTGCGACCTCCTTGTCGACGTTGATCGTGAAGCCGGTGACGTTCCACTTGTCGGTTATCGTGGCGTCCTCCACCAGCCCGACCAGCTTCCCGTCGGCGGACACTACCTCCATCTTCCGAAGCTCAGAAAGGCAGACCATCCAATCTCCCCGCAGGGCCCAAGATAGCTGGTGGGAAGATATTAACCTTCGCCGAAAAATATTTGACGGCAGGACGGGCCCCCGGGAGTGGAAAAGGATAATAAATGTTTACGGTCATGCCCGGTCCGTGCCGGGGAACGGCGGACGGGGCGTCCTGCGACCGGGAGCACTGGCCGTGCTGGGAGCGGCCATCCTGCTGTCGTCGATGGCGCCGGGCGCGGCCGCCCAGGACGACATGGCCGTCAAGATGCAGTGGGACGAGACGCTCTACCGAAGCGAGGTCTCGCGGGTCAATCTGGAGATCACCAACATCCATCCCCGGTCCCCGATGAACGTGACCTCCGCCGGGCTCTACATCGACTGGATGAAGCTCGGCACCTTCGCCGAGAACACCACCCCCCTCCGCCTCGAGAGCGGGGAGAGGGGCGTCATGACCATCTTCTTCCGGGTGCCGGTCGACGCCAGCTACGGGAAGCACTCAGACTATGTCGTGGTCCGGTATTCGCTCAAGAACGACACCTCCGGCCGGTGGGAGAGCAAGACCTTCGAGTCGGTCATAAACAAGGACTTCACGGTCGTGGAGCGGCCGGGCAAGGAGCAGGACTGGCTCGCCCTCTCGCCGGACAACCCGCTGTGCCTCGCCGGGCTGGTCGTGGCCATCGTCATCGCGGTCGCGGCCGCGGGCGCCGCGGCCGCCCGGGCCCGCCGCAGGCGCATCATGGTCGAGCCGGCGACCCCGCCGCCCGCACCGGAGCCGGTCCCCCCGCCGCCTCCGACACCACCGCCCGAGGTCGAGCGGCCCGAGGGCCCGGAGAAATGCCCCTACTGCGGGGCCCCCTGGCCCGGGAAGCACTGCCCGGGCTGCGGGTGGGACCTGGGCTGACGGCTGGGTGCCGGGTGCAGGGTGCGGGGTACCGTGCACTGTCATGCCGCGGATGTGTGCATGAATAGTGGGAATCTATTTTAGCAAAAACGCAGGTGTCGTGGCAGGGAGGACGGGCAGGAACGGGAGTTGAGGACAGGCAAGAGATGGGGGGGATGATGGATGGCCTATGATGTGCCGGAACTATCCGGATGTGTGCACTGGGTGGGGGCCAGGGACCGCGACCGCCGGCTGTTCGACGGCCTGATACCTCTTCCGCAGGGAACGACCTACAATTGCTACCTGGTCCGGGGGGCTTCAAAGACCGCGCTCGTCGACACCGTGAATCCCGGATTCGAGCCGGAGATGGAGGCGCGCATCCGCCGGTTGGTGCCGCTTGAGGACATCGACTACGTGAACTGGAGGCCCACTGACGAGGACATGAAGCGGGTCGAGGAGATCGGGATGGCGCTCGCGGCGAAGGTGAAAGGGAGGGCCGGATGAGCGGCGGGTGATTGCCATGGGCGAGAGGCTGGGCGCTGGGCGGGGCCGGAAGGAGGCGATGAAGGATATAATCCGGGCGCTGCACGAGGGGATGACCCCGCAGCAGGCCAAGGAGCGCTTCCTGAAGGAGGTTGGCAACGTCACCTCCACCGAGATAGCCGAGATGGAGCAGTCCCTCATAAACGAGGGCCTGCCGACCGACGAGATAAAGAGGTTCTGCAACGTCCACGTCCTGCTCTTCGAGAGCGCCCTCCAGGCCGCTCCCGGGAAGGAGCTCAGCGAGGCGCACCCGGTCCATCTCTTCAAGCTCGAGAACCGGGGGATAGAGAAGCTCACCGGAGAGCTGAAGGGGCTGGCCGGAAGGGCGGGGGCCGGGAAGGAGAGGGCCTGGAGGGAGCAGGTGAGGGGCCTGCTCGGGGAGCTGCGGGGCCTCAACATCCACTACACTCGCAAGGAGCAGCTGCTCTTCCCGTACCTGGAGAAGGCGGGGTTTTTCGGGCCCTCCAAGGTGATGTGGGGCAAGGACGACGAGGTCCGGGACCTCCTGAAGGCGGCCGCCCGCGACCTCGAATCCGGCATGCCCGACGCCGAGCTCGCCAGGGAGAGGCTCGCCCCGCTGGTCGAGGAAGTCGACGGGATGATCTTCAAGGAGGAGAACATCCTTTTCCCGACCTCGCTCGAGAAGCTCAAGGCGGCCGACTGGGTCAATGTCCTGCGCGACAGCGAGGAGGTCGGCTACGCGTTCATCGAGAAGCCCGAAGACGTCGCGCACCTCGTGATGGACCTTGAGAAGAGCCTGGTCATCGAGCCCGTGGTGGACCGGAGCGGCCGCGTCTTCCTGCCCACCGGCTCCTTCGCCCTGCCCGAGCTCGTCTCCATGCTCAACGCCCTGCCCCTGGACCTCACGTTCATCGACAGGGACGACACCGTGAGGTACTTCTCGGCCGGCAAGGACCGCATCTTCGTGCGGACCACCTCGATAATCGGCCGGAAGGTGCAGAACTGCCACCCGCCCAAGAGCGTCGATGTCGTCGAGAAAATACTGGGCTCTTTCAAAGCGGGGGAGAGAGACACGGCCGACTTCTGGATCGACATGGGGGAAAAGAAGGTCCACATCCGCTACTTCGCCGTCAGGGGCGCCGGGAGGGAGTACCTCGGCACGCTCGAGGTGACGCAGGACATAGCGCCCATAAAAAGAATCGAGGGGCAAAAGAGGCTTCTGGACTGGAAGTGAGGGTGATGGACATGAAGGCGCTCGACCTGAAGAAGACGCTCTACGAGATAACGGAGCAGTACCCGGAGCTGATACCGGTCCTCAAGGACCTCGGCTTCGCCGGCGTCGCCAACCCGGCGATGCGCACCACGCACGGCCGCATCATGACCATACCCAAGGGCTGCGAGCAGCTGGGGCTCAGGCTCGAGGAAGTCATCAAGACGCTGAGGGAGAAGGGGTTCGAGGCGCTACGCTGAACGGGCGCGGCGGCCGGCCCGCGGCCCGGAGGGCGGGGCGGCCGGGACCGGGGCCCGCCGCCCGGGGCATGGACTAGATTTTTATCCTGGCTAGGCTTCACTCCCCGGGGTGCACCGGTGCGTGGCGGTTTCGTGGGCAGGATGCTCCGGGTCGACCTTTCCGGCGGCAGCTGCAGGGAGGAGCCCCTGGACGGTTCGGCCGCGCGGGCGTTCCTCGGCTCGAAGGGCTACGCCGCCCGGCTGCTCTTCAGGGAGCTTGCGCCCGGAACCGACCCGCTGTCCCCCCGAAACAAGGTGGTCATCATGACCGGCCCGCTCACCGGAACGGCCGGGGGGCCGATGCCCAACCGGTTCTCGGTATGCACGCGCTCCCCTCTCACGGGAACCTGGGTGGACTCGCACTGCGGCGGCCACTTCGGACCGGAGCTCAAGTTCGCCGGATGGGACGGGATCGTGATCGAGGGGCGGGCCGAGCGCCCGGTCCACCTGCGCATCCGTGACCTGGAGGCCGGGCTCGTCCCGGCGACCGATCTTTGGGGCGGGGGGACGTTCGACACGATGAGGAAGATCCAGGGCGAGGAACCGGCGGGCCGGCGCCGGCCCCGCGTCCTGTCCATGGGCCCCGCCGGGGAGAACCTCTCGCGCATCGCCGCGGTCATCGCCGACGCGCGCGCCGCCGGCAGGGGCGGCACGGGCGCGGTGCTCGGCTCGAAGAACCTCAAGGCGATCTCGGTCGCCGGCACGGGAAAGGTCCCCCTGGCCGACGGTCAACTGTTCTCGGCCCTGGCGACGGAGGCGCGCGAGAAGCTTTCGGGCTCCCAGGGCCTCAGGGACCGGACACTGGAGGGCACCGCCGCCAACGTGCGCCCCGTGAACGCCTCGGGCGGGCTCCCGACGCGCAACTTCCAATCGGGAAGGTTCGAGGGCTTCGAGGACATCGCCGGCGACGCCCTGGCCAGGCACCTCTGGAACGGCTCCCAGAACCTCCGGCCCTGCTGGGGCTGCGTCGCGCCGTGCGCGCACTTCGCCGCCCTGCGCTACCGGGGAGGCGGCGCCTCTCCGGTCGGGAGGGGGGAGATGGTCGTCGACGATGGACCGGAGTACGAGACCGTTGTGCTCGTCGGCTCCAACCTCGGGATATCCGACCGGGAGGCCATCGCCCACGCAGACTACCTCCTGGACGACTGGGGCCTTGACACGATATCCTTCGGCAACACGCTCGGGTTCCTCATCGAGTGCTTCGAGAGGGGGTTGATGGACGAGAGGGAGACGGGCGGCGTCCGGCTCCGCTGGGGGGATGTTGCCCTGCTGCACCGGGCAATCGGGCTGGCCGCGCGCCGGGAAGGCCCGCTGGGCGCGCTCCTGGCCGACGGGGTGAGGGCCGCCTCCGCGCGCATCGGGAAGGGGAGCGGGGGGTTCGCGATGCACGTCAAGGGGCTGGAGCTCCCGGCCTACGACCCGCGCCAGTCGCCGGGTCAGGCGCTGGCCTACGCCGTATCGGACCGGGGCGCCTGCCACCTGCGGCCGTTCATGTACGGCAACGAGCACTTCGGCAGAAGCCCGCGCCTGGACCCGCTCGCCCAGGAGGGCAGGGCCCGGGAGGTGAAGAGCGGCCAGGAGCGGAGCGCCCTCGCCGACGCCCTGGGCGTGTGCAAGTTCTACGCCTACGGACTGAGCCTGACGCGGGACATGGTGCCCATCCTCAACGCCGCCACCGGCCTCGACTACTCGCCCGAGGAGTTCCTGCGGGTCGGGGAGCGCATCAACAACCTCACCCGGATGTTCAACGCCCGCGAGGGCTTTTCCGCCGTCGACGACGCCCTCCCGCCCCGCTGCAGCGAGCCGCTCCCGGAGGGGCGGCGGGCCGGCGTCAAGCTGGAGCTTTCCGGGATGCTCGCCGAGTACTACCGCGAGTGCGGCTGGGACAAAGACGGCGTCCCGACCGACGCCAAGCTGGAGGAGCTCGGGCTGGGCTTTGCGGCCCGGAGGTAGGGTGCACCCGGATGGACAGGAGAATCCCGCTCATTGCGTTCTGCGTGTTCCTGGGCCCGTTCGGGGGCAACACGGTCCTCTCCATGCTCCACACCATCAAGGGAGAGTTCTCCACCACCGACACCCTCATCGCGATGACCATCACCCTCTTCATGGTCCCGTTCGCGCTCGTCATGTTCTTCTCGGGGCCGCTTTCCGACTTCTGGGACCGCAGGAAGACCATAATCGTCGGGCTGCTCGCCTACTCGGCCGGCTCGGTGGTCTGCGGCCTCTCCGGCGGCATCTGGCCGTTCCTCCTGGGGCGCGTGGTCCAGGGACTGGGCTTTGCTTTCGTCAATCCCGTGGCGCTGGCGCTGAGCGCCGAGATCGTCCCGCCCTCCCGGAGGGGGGAGACGATGGGCTGGATGGGCTCCATGACCACGCTGGGCACCGCCACCGGGCCCCTGCTGGGCGGCGTCGCGGCCGAGGCGGACTGGAGGCTCGCCTTCTACATGATGACCGCCCTGTCGCTTGCGGCCGCCGCCCTGTTCGCGCTCTCGCCGGCCGGCACCGGGCCGTCCCCCTCCGGCCGGAGGGACTTTTTGCGGCGCGTCGCGCGCACAGGGAGCGACCGGGGAATGCTCGCGCTCTGCACCTCCGGGGCGCTGGCATTCTTCGCTTACGCGGGCGTTCTCACTTTCCTGTCGAGCCACCTGCGGTCGCAGCCCTTCGATGCCTCGGACTGGCAGGTGGGCCTTGTCATATCGGCCGGCGGCCTTGCGGGGATAGTGGTCTCGCCGGTCGCCGGCAGGGCGGCCGACAGGTTCGGGCGGGCGGCGACCAGCGCGCTGGGGCTTGCGGCCGTTTCGGCCATCTTCCTTCTCATCATCCCGGTGCGAAGCTTTGTCCTCGTGGGGTGCCTGTTTACCGCTCTGGGCGCGGTGATGGCGTTCGGCTGGGTGGGAATAGTGACGCTGTCGGTCGAGATACTGCCCGACAAGCGCGGCACGGCCTCCTCGCTCTTCAATTCGGCGCGCTTTTTCGGCTACGCGCTCGCGCCCCAGCTTTTCGCGGTGCTATTCGTCTCGCACGGAATGGGCGCGGTCTTGGCGCTCTCGGCCACCTCGGCACTGGCGGCCGCGCTCGTGGCTTCGTCCCTGCGCAGGAGGGAGCGGGGGGCCGGCTAGGCGCCCGCGAGCTGGTCGCGCAGGACCCTCTCGGCTGCCTCGAGGAAGCGGTCGCGGGCGCCCTCGGGTATGAGGCCGCCTGCGGCCACGTTGTGGCCCCCGCCCGAGCCCCCCACGGCGGCGGAGGCCTCCCTCATGACCGCCGAGAGGTCCAGCCCCCTGTCCACCAGGGCGCGCGCCGCCCTCGCCGAGACCTTGACCCCCGAGCCGTCCTCGGCCCGGGCGAACGCGAACACCGGCAGCGCCGGGTCCGCGCCGGATTCGCCCGAGCCCAGCAGCATGCCGGCCACCACGCCGACGAGCGTGTCCTGTATGCCGTCGCCGGCGTCGAACCACTGGAGGTGGCCGGTGCGGCGGATGCCCAGCTCGGAGACCAGCTGGATGCCCTCGACCAGGGAGCGGCGGTGGTCCTGGAGCAGCGAGAGCGCCCGGCGGTAGGCGTCCCCGCGGTCGCCCCGGCAGACCTCGAGCCCCAGGCGCGGCCGGTCGTGCCGGCCGCAGGAGTTGAGCAATGTCGAGAACTCCTTGGCGTCCCGCAGGGGCGTGCCGCCCCTCTCGTTGAGCAGGGTGTACACCTCGCCCAGGAGCCTGAGGGCCATCCGGTGGCCGGTGCCCGAGGAGAGCAGGTGCTCGACAAGGCGCGACGCGACGAGCCGCTTCTCGGCGTCGTCGAGGAGGGACCAGCTCCGCCACTCCTCGCCGGATTTGAGCCTAAGGCCCAGGGAAGCAAGGAAGTCCAGCGCCCCCTGCTCGCTCCCGGTGATGCCCGGGATCGCCGGGTCGCTGGAGTACTGCAGCATCTTGTGGACCGGCCG
The DNA here is from genome assembly GCA_016874675.1 of Methanobacteriota archaeon. GTDB lineage: Archaea > Thermoplasmatota > DTKX01 > VGTL01 > VGTL01 > VGTL01. Next base: position 41,723 of record VGTL01000014.1, read on the forward strand.
GGTCTCCCTCCCGAAGTAGCGCAGGTCGATGTGCCAGCCGAGCACGCCGGCGGCCCTCCCGTCCTCGAGCAGCTCGCGGTTGAGGCCGGTGAGGCGGCAGTGCTGGGCGTCCTGCAGGTCCCCGACCGCGCCCACTATCGCCAGCGCCGAGAGGTCCCGGTTGGCCCCGCAAAGCTCCCTCGCCACCAGGTAGGCGGCGCCCGCGCCGGAAAGCTCCGTGGCGCCGCTCAGGCCGTGGAGATGCGGGTTCACCGTCGGAGCTCCGGTCCCTTGCGCCGTGCGCCCCGCGCCTTGCGCCTTGTCGCTCGGCGTGTGATGGTCCGAGATCACGCAGTCGATGCCTTCGAGCATCTCCAGCGAGCCCGAGCCCAGGTCCGTGAACCAGAGCAACGCCCCGTCGTCCCGGACACGCGCGACGGTCTTTGGGTCCAGCTGCTTCACGAACTCGACGCTGTTTTCGACGCCGGCCCGGTCCAGCGCCAGGGAGGCTACGGCTCCGGCGCAGATGCCGTCGGCGTCGATGTGGGTGACGACCCTGACCCTCCTTCGGCCCCTGAGGATGGCGGCGAGCTTCTGGGCGTCCTCTCTCATAGTCTTCGCAATAATGGGCGCCCTGGCTTAAAGTTTGCCCGGGGGTGGGCGAACGCCGCCTAGCCGCCGCTCACCGGCGGGTAGAAGGCCACCTCGTCGCCGTCTTGGAGCCTTTGGTCCCACCCGGCCCGGTCCCGGTTGACCGCGACGATTGTCCTCCCCTCCATCCCCCGCAGGGCCGGGTGCCTTGCGGCGAGCGCCTCGAAGAGCTCCCCGACAGTTGCGCCCTCCGGCATCTCGAACGTCCTCGAGGCGGTGCCCAGCGCCTCCCGGTGCCCGGCGAAGAACAGGAGCTTGAGCCTCATCGTGCCTCTAGAATAACTTCCGAAGGGTGCTCAGGTCCTCCATCGATATCTTGGTGAGCTTGAGCCTCTTCGTGACCAGAGCCTTCATCGGCCCCATCTCCCGCTTCATGAGCGCCGTCATCGTGACGCTGTCGGTGGTGATGTGGATGTCGGGGTCCCCTATCTTGCCCCGGCCGAGGGGCCCGAGGCTTTCGTCCTTGAGCGTGAAGTTGAAGCTCTCGCTGTCGGTGAGCTCCAGCAGCACCTTTCGCACCTTGCCCCTCACCTCGGCCTGGAGCTTCGGGTCGGTCCTCACCCTCTGGTTGAATGTCTCTATCGCCCTCTTGAGCTCGTCCTCGAGCATGCCGGTGCCACCGCCTCTCAAGTCCCGTCCTTCCCGAAATCGTCCAGCCGGCGGTCCTTGCGCAGGAACCGCCGGACGGTCTCCCACGACCTCCGGGTGTAGGGCGGTAGAACGCCGTTTTCCCTTATCGCCTTTTCTATGTAGGCGACCGTGACCGGGTCGGACGGGTATCCGCTGCCGACCGGCTCCCCGGCCTCCCGGGAGATGCGGTCCATCTCGGCGTCCCGGGCGAGCTTTGCCAGTATCGATGCGGCCCCGACCACCGGGTAGGTCCCGTCTGCGTGGTGCTCCGAGACCAGGTCCACCCGGAAGCCAAGGTGCCCGAGCACGCTCTCCCTGAACGCCGCCGCGTTGGCGTCGGCGGCGTCGACGAAGACCCGGACCCTGCCGGGCGTCCGGCCGGACGGGAACTTGGAGCTCAGAAGCCCCCTGATGACGTCGGCGAAGAGCGCGGCCTCGAGCCCGTTCAGGGTGGTCCTCTCCCGGGCCGCGTCTATCTTGTCGGCGGGTATTATATGGACCACGACGTTTTCGCAGAACCGGCGGATCTGGGGCCCGAGCCGCTCCCGTAGCTCTGGGGTGCATTTTTTGGAGTCGCGCACACCGATCTCGCGCAGGGGTCCGTCGTCGCGGGTGCGCACCCCCGCAACCACGAGCGGCCCCAGGACCGGGCCCCGGCCCGCCTCGTCCACCCCTATGAGGCTCTCCGGCGCCCCATCGCCGGCCAGCAGTCCTCTGGCGGCCATCGCCGACCCCATCTTGGACCGCGTAGAAAATGGTATTGGTGGGGGGACCCGCAAACCCTATATCCTTGCAGCGCCAATCGGCGTAGAGAGGGAGTTCCCTGGACACCAAGCGGATACTGGCCACGCTGGACGAGCGGCGCCGGTGGGAGCAGCGCCGAGCGGAGCTCCGGAGGACCCTCAAGGGCCTCCCCGCGGCCGAGCGGGCCCTCCGGAAGGCCGCGCTGGCCAAGATAGAGGAGCAGATAGCCTATTACGACTCCCTTCTCAAGCAGATGAAGCGGGAGCTTCGGCCGATGGACCGGTCTTCGGTCCTGAGCAAGGGCTGAGGCCCCGCTGGCTCCCAGCCGGGGCGTCCCCGGCTCTTCATATACCGAAGGCCGACCTGGACCAGCGTGGCCCGATGCCGGCCAGGAGGTATCTCGAGGCCGCCAGGAGGCAGACCGACAGCGCCCCCAGCGCGGCCGCCGCCGGCCAGAAGGCCGTGCGGACCAGGAAGGACGCCAGCGTGACCGCTATCAGCGGCGGGACGATGGCGGCGGCGAACCGGCCCAAGACCGCGGCGTCGAAGAGCATCGTGTTGGCACGCAGCCCGGTCATGCGGCCGGTCACTGCCGCGACGTAGACCATGGTCGAAAGGCCCACGAGGGCCGCCAGGGGCAGGTAGGCGCACTCGCCATTGAGCGCACCGATTGCGACCAGGTAGACCAGCGAGACCGGCGTGGTGAGAAGGAAGTAGAGGACGAGCTTGGCGCGCACGACCTCGTCGACGCCCACCGGCTGGACGTTGAGGAACTCGTTGGGCTCGATGTTGGTGAGCCAGGAGTAGGTCATGAGGCCCAAAAAGCCCAGCATCCCGCCGTAGAAGACGACGTTGAACTCGAGCGGCAGCCCCAGCCCGCTGCGGAAGAGCCATATCACGGCGTACACTCCCAGCAGGGGCCCCAGGAAACCGGAGAACACCGGCCCGAGGGCGCCGCTGCGGCGGAGCTCCAGCCACTCCTTGGCGACCAGGGCGGAGAGCCCCTTCGAGAAGGCGAAGCGCCTCTCGGTCTCCAGGAGGGCGCCCCGAAACCTGCGCCCGGGCGGGGCGAAGCGCTCCTTCATGAGCAGGACGGCCGCGGCCGACAGGAGGAGGGCGAAAGCCGCCGCGGACAGAAGGTAGAGGCTGTTTTGGGTCTCCCAGTAGCCCAGCGGCAGGAGCACCTGGCCCGGTACGAGCAGCCGGAGCGGCCACACCAGGGCGACCAGGCCGGCGATGGCCAGGGCGACTGCCGCCGCGGCCGCCCGCGACCGGAGCGCGACCGCGGAGAGCAGGAAGCTGAGCCCCATGCCCAGCATGAAGGTGAGCAGCACGGTGACGAAGAGCAGGGCGACCCCCCCGGGCGTGATGCGCGAGAGGGGGACGGCCGCGGCGATGCCCCCCACCAGCGGGATGATAGAGTACAGGATGTAGAACACGGCGTCCTTGACATAGAAGACCCCCATGACGGTCCGGAACCTGACCGGCTGGAGCGCGGGGAGCTGAAGGAGCATGTTCACCTGCCCCAGCCGCCGGGTCATCACCTGCTCGCCTATCTGCGCCAGCGCCCCCACGCCGAGCCCGTAGAGCGCCGCGGACACGTGGAGCACCAAAAGCACGAGCGACACGTCCATCTTGCGAAGCAGCACCGGCGAGGTGGCCGCCAGCACCAGCGAGAAGAAGAATATCATCACCGGAAAGAACCCGGAGCCGACTGCCCCGACGAAGGACCGGTGGAGCCTCCACTCCTCCCGGAGCATCGCCTTGAAGAGCGCCCAGTGGAGCGACAGGTCCAGATGCCCCCTCTATCCCGCGGGCCTCCCCCCGCAGGCGTCGCCGTTTCTGCCCTCGACCAGCCGCATGAAGATGTCCTCGAGGCCCTCGCCCTCCGTCTGGCGGATCTGGTCGAGCTTTCCCTGCGCGACTATGCGGCCCTGGTGGATGACCGCGACCCGCGTGCAGAGCTTCTCCACGATCTCCAGGATGTGGCTGCACATGAACACCGTGCGCCCGCCGGCGACCACGCCCTGAAGGTACTCCCGGAGCCGGCGCTGGAATATGGGGTCGAGGTTGATGAAGGGCTCGTCGAGGATGAGGAGCTCGGGCTCGTGGATGAACGCCGCGGCGAGCATCGCCTTCTGCCGCTGGCCCTTGGAGAGGTCGCGGCAGAGCACGTCCCTCTTGTCCTCGAGCTGGAAGAAGCCCAGCCACCGGTCCACCCGGGCACCGGCGTCGGGTACCTCCCGTATGCGGCACACCAGCTCCAGGAACTCCTGCGCCGTGAGGAAGGTGGGCGGGCTCTCCGCCTCGGGGACGATGCCTATCCTCCGCTTTATCCCGATCGGATCATCGGGCCCCATCCCCATCGTCGAGGCCCTCCCGCGGGAGGGCTCCAGTTGCCCCGTGAGGATGCGCACGAGGGTGGTCTTGCCGGCGCCGTTGGGGCCCAGGAGGCCGAAGAACTCGCCCTTCTCGACCGAGAGCGAGACCTCCCGCAGGGCCTCGAAGTCCCCGAACCTGCGGCCCAGCCCCTCGGTCGTTATCACCGGCATCCGGGCAGAAAAGGGCCGATGGTACGATATATAGTTTGACTCTCAATTCCTGCGACGCTCGGAAAGGTACCCGGCCAGCGGCGGGAGCCAGCAGAGGTTGGCCGCGATGGTCTCCACCGCCGCGAGCGTCTGGGTCGTCGGGCTGAAGCCCAGGAACCGGGCCAGGAGGAGACCGGCCGGCACCGCGAGGATGATAACAAGGCTGGTCACCATCACCGGATGCCGGACATAGGCGCGCAGCGCCGGGCCCCAGGCCCTCTCCCTCCTTTTCAGGAAGACGAGGCCGGATATGTTGGCCCCGATCTGGTCGCTGTTGGAGTAGAAGAACGGGATGTAAAAGCCCCCGAGGCCCAGGACGTCGACGCCGGCGAGGCGGCTCGAGAGGTCGATGAGGCCGGGAACGAACATTCCGCCGAGCTTGCCCCAGCCGTAGGCCTCCGCCATGGAGCCCGCCGCCCTGCGCAGCCGCTGGCGCAGCGCGTAGATGCCCTCGAAGATGCTCTCGCCCTCGCCGGCGAAGGTCCGCACTAGCCAGCCTCCCGCGGCCGACAGCTGGTACCCGAGAGAGTCCAGAAGAACCCCCAGGCCCAGCCCCGCCAGGTAGCCGGCGAACGTGAACCTCAGAAGCTCGGAGAACTCCTCCTGCCGGGGCTCGTTCTCCCCGCCGCCGCCGGGCACCCTTTCCCGGCCGCCCTCCTTCCCGCCGCCGTCCGGCTCCGGTTCCCGGCCGCCCGCCTCAACGGCGCCCTCCTCCATCGCCCCTCCGGTGGTCATCGGCCTACACGCCCTTGGCCGGCAGGTTGGCCTTGCCGGTCAACGCCTCTATGCGGATTCTCCCCACGACCGTCCTCTCCAGCTTGGCCGCGTTCTGGAGGCGTCCGAGCCTCCGCTCCGGCTCGTCCTCCAGCCGGCGGATCATGAACTCGAGGGCGCGCCTTTTCTCCTCGACGGTCGGCAGGAGCTCGACGAGGCCGCGGAAGTGGACGGACCTGAAGGCGTGGTCGCACTCGCCCTGGAGGTAGCCGGAATCCTCGATCACCTGGCCCCACACCACCGGGTTCTCCCGGAGGAAATCGAGCTTCCTGCCCTCCGGGGCGCAGTGGAAGTAGAGGCAGCCGGCGTCGGGGTCGTAGGCGAAATTGAGCGTCACGAGGTAGGGCTCGCCGTCACGGCACATCGCGATGGTCAGGTAGCGCTGGGTGGACAGAATCCGGCGGAGCTCGGACGGGTCGCTGATCTCCTTTTCGGGCCGGCGGAGGTGGTAGGTGGACACGCAGGATTCCCCTGTGATATTGACGGGCCTGGTGGGATTCGAACCCACGTCGCCAACTCCGAAGGCTGGCAGTATATCCTGGCTAGCCCACAGGCCCGCGCCGAACGGATTGGCAACGGGGCTATTTAAAGTTGGGATGCGCGCCGGGGCATCGAGAATATATTTACCAATTCCTTCATATACCCACCATTTCATAATCGACAGCATGCGAAGGCTGCTCGGTACCGTGCTCGTGCTGCTGATGCTCGCCCCGGCCCTCGCCGCGGCAGTGCCTCCCCCGGAGCCGGAGCATTTGCGCGCCCTCGATGTCCTCCGGGCCGACTTCGTCCGGCCCTTCTGGCTCGACGGGAGCGCCCCCTCGCAACCGGCGCTGTCCGGCCGGGCGGTCGAGGTCCCGCCGCCGGAGACGCAGGCGGCCATCCGCAAGGTCATGGACTCCGTCTCCCGGGAATATCTCCTCGCCTACGAGACCAGGCTCCAGGGGTATGGCTCGCGCTACTGCCGCTCGCCGGGGATGCACAACGCCACCCAGTGGCTGCACGACGCCCTCCTGGGCAACGGCCGCATCCGCTCGGAGTTCCACAACTTCAGCTACGTCAACTCGAGCGGCGTCACCCACACCATACGCAGCGTCATCCTCACCCTGCCGGGCCTCAACGCGAGCTCCGACCGGGTCTACTACATCTTCAACCACGCCGACAGCATGCTGAGCTTCCCGAGCCCGACCTTCGACCAGCTCATGTACGATTGCCCCGGCGCCGACGACGACGGGTCCGGCGTGGCGGCGACGCTCGAGGCCGCGCGGGTGATGAGCCGCTACGGCTTCCAGGACACCATCCGCTTCGCCTTCTTCAACGGGGAGGAGATCGGCCTGCTGGGCTCCTACTACTGGGCCCAGCAGATGGCCATCCTGGGCGAGAACATCCAAGGCTCCATAGACTACGACATGATCGGCTACTCCACCGGGGGGGCCCAGTACGATTTCAACCTTGCCTCCAACCCGGCCTCGCAGTGGCAGCTCCAGCACGTGGTGGACGTCAACCGGCGCTACGGCATCGGCCTGAGGATCCTTTCCGAGGTGACGACCCGGCAGATCCCCTCCGACATCACCGCGTTCTACTACTTCGGCTTCCCGGGGGTCTTCGGCATCGAGGAGGAGTTCAGCCCGTACTACCACACCATGCGGGACCGGGTCGAGTACCTCAACCTGACGCTCATAGAGAGGGCCACGAGGCTCGCCGTGGCGGCGACGGCCGAGATGGCCCGGATGATGTACGTCGACCTGGGCGTCCAGGACCTCGCCGCCTCGAGCCTCGAGCCGCTCGAGAACGAGAACGTCAGGCTTACGGCCACCGTCTCCAACGCCGGCAACCTCAACGCCTCGGACGTCGAGGTCCAGTTCCTGGCCGACGGCTACCCGTTCGGGAGCCAGCGCCTCCGGGTGCCGGCCAACGGGACCAACTCCACGACCGCCGACTGGACGGCCGCGCTGGGCAGGCACAAGCTCACGGTGGTCGTGGACCCCGGCTACGAGCAGCCCGACACCGACCGCTCGAACAACACCGGGAACCTCACGGTCACGGTCAATGACCGGCCGCGGGCGGTGCTCTCGGTCTCCCCGCTTGCCGTGCTCACGAACGAGACCGTGCTCTTCAACGGCTCGCTGTCGTACGATCTGGGGACGGTGACCGCCTGGGACTTCAGTTTCGGCGACGGCGACGGTACCGGGTGGTCCGACTCTCCCGTGGCGTCGCACGCCTATCCGGAGGACGGCGTCTACGTGGCGACGCTGCTCGTGAGGGACGACAAGGATACGGTGTCGAATCCCTCCGCAGTGGCGGTCCGGGTCCAGAACCGCCTCCCGGCAGGCACGCCCCACGCCAACGTTTCGAGGGCACTGACCTTCGAGCCCGTCGGGTTCTTCGCCGGATGCGAGGACCCCGATGGCGCCGTGGCCTCGCTCGCCTGGGATTTCGGGGACGGCGCCGGCAGCGCCGAGCGCGACCCGGTCCACAACTACTCCGACAACGGGAGCTACGAGGTGCGGCTGGTCGTCACCGACGACGACGGCGGCACCGCCTCGTTCGCGCTGAGGCTCCTCGTCGATGACCGGCCGCCGGAATGCTCGATAGACGCTCCCGCGCTCTGCGGCACCATAGAGGACGAGCTGGTGTTCACGGCCAACGCCTCGGACCCCGACGGGACAGTGGCGGGCTGGTCCTGGGAGCTCGGGGACGGCGCCACCTCCCGGTCCAAGCAGGTGAAACACACCTACGCCAGGCCGGGCAACTACACGATCAGGCTCACGGTCCAAGACGACGACGGCTCGGAGTGCCGCGCCCTGGCCGAGGTCGTCATAATCGACACGCCCCCGGAGGCGGTCGCCTCTCTGGGTGCGGCGCAGGCGCACACGTTCGAGAGGGTCCGGTTCGTCGGAGACCGGTCGCGCGACCTCGAGGGCCCCGTGACGTTCCAGTGGGACTTCGGGGACGGCAACGGCTCCAGCGATCCGTCGCCCTACCACTCCTTCGCGGCGCCGGGGGAGTACAACGCCACGCTGACCGTGCGCGACCGCGCCGGCCAGAGCGCCAGCGTCACATTGCCTGCGGTGAGCATACGCAACCGGAAGCCATCAGCCGACTTCCGCGTATTCGGCTGCTTCACGGAGAACGGGACCCTCTATTTCGACGCCACGGCCTCCTCCGACCCGGAGGGGCCGCTCGCGTTCTCCTGGGACTTCGGCGACGGGAGGACCGGCCAGGGCGCGGTGACGGAGCACGTCTTCCCGGCCGCCGGGAACTTT